>JADLHW010000030.1 GCA_020848615.1 Thermoleophilia bacterium | reverse complement strand
GGCACCGCCGCGGCCCCGGGCGGATCCGGCACGGCCGGAACCCATCGCCGCCGCGGCGGCCACCGGGACGACGGCCGCCGCGACCGCCACGGCGACGGGTCCTCCGCTGGACGCTCCCGGGACGGCGACGGGTCGTCCGGTGGACGCTCCCGGGACGGCGACGGCCATGCGGCGAGCTCCGGCGGCTCGGACGACGCATCCCGCACCCGCGGGGACTCCCGCGGGAACCGCCGGCACTCCGGCGGCGACGGCGACGGTGATGGCCGCACCGCCGGGCGCGACGATGGCGGCTCGGCCTCCCGCTCCGGCGGCCGCCGCGAGGGCGGCCACCGAGAGCGCGGCGACGGGCACCGCCGCCGCGGCGGCTGAGGCCGCCGGCGGGGCGTCAGGTCAGCGCGCGACCAGGTAGACGATCACCGCCAGCGCGACGAGGGCCAGCACGATGAACGTGACCAGGTAGGCACGGAACCGCACCTGCCGGTCCCCCTGCAGGGCGCGGATGCCGGATGCCGGGTTCCGCGCGCCGGGGATCGCCCCGCGGACGGGCGGCTCCGGGTAGCCGTGCCCCACGCCGGCGGGGGCGGCCAGCGGCGGGGGACCGGCCGGCGCGGGCGGCGGCTGGGGCGCGGGCGGGGGAGGCGGCGGAGGGGCTGCGGCGGCCGGCGGAGGGGGTGGGGGCCCGACGGCGGCGACGGGCGGGGGCGGCGGTGCCGCCACCGGGGTACCGCCACCGGACGCCTGGGGCGTCCCGATCTCGGTGTGCACGGCCGCGGAGCGAAGCGTGAGGGCACTGCGGCCGATGCGGATCTCGTCGCCGGCGCTCAGCGGCTGCGGTCCCGCCACGCGGGCGCCGTTGAGCATCGTCCCGTTGGTGGAGCCCAGGTCCTCGATGGTGAGACCCGTCTCGCCGCGCGCCACCCGGGCGTGCCGGCGGGAGGCCTGCGTGTCGTCGAGCGTGAGCTCGCAGTCCGCGTCACGGCCCATCACCAGGGGCGCGTCCCCCAGATCCGCCCGCACCCCCTGGGAGGGGCCGTCGGTGACCAGCAGGTACTCGTCCGTCATCTGCCGCGCTCCCGGTCGTCGCGCCGAATGCCTTCGAGCAGGAGGATGCCATCAGCGGCCCCGGCGTTACCGTGACGCGGGGAGCGGCCCTGGGGTAGCGTCGCCCCGTGCACGTCGCCGCGCCCCCGATGGCCGCCGCCGTGGCCCCCGCCGCCGCGTTCGAGATCGCCGCAGTCCTGCTCGCCATCGCGGTGATCGTGGTGGCGGCCCGGCTCGCGGGGATCCTGTTCGCCCGCATCGGCCAGCCCCGCGTGGTCGGCGAGATCGCCGCGGGCATCGCGCTGGGCCCCTCCGTGCTCGGGGCGGCCCTCCCGGCGGTGACCGACCACCTGTTCGGCGACATCCGCCCGACGCTGGGGGTCATCGCGAACCTCGGGCTCGTGCTGTTCATGTTCCTGGTGGGGCTGGAGTTCGACGCGTCCCTGGTGCGCGGCCAGGGGCGCACCATGGCGAGCATCTTCGCGGGGTCCCTGCTCACGCCGTTCGCGCTGGGGGTGGGGGCGGGGCTGGTGACGCACTCCACCGTGGACCCGGGAACCGGGCTGCTGGGCTACTGCCTGTTCCTGGGCGCCGCGATGTGCATCACGGCGTTCCCGGTGCTCGCCAGGATCCTCGCCGAGCGGGGCCTGTCGGGCTCGCCGCTGGGCGTCCTCGCCCTGGGGTGCGCCGCGCTGGAGGACGTCTGCGCCTGGCTCATCCTCGCCGTGGTCGTGGCCGTGGTGAAGGCCGACGGGGCCGCCGCGTTCCTGGGGACCTTCGGCCTCACCGCCGGGTTCGCGCTGGTCATGCTGTTCGCGGTGCGGCCCGCCATGGCCTGGGTGCTGCGGCGCTCACCCCGCGGCGACGCGGGCGTGACCGCCGGGGTGCTGAGCCTCATCCTGGCGGGGGTGCTGGTGAGCGCCTGGGCGACCGAGCAGATCGGCATCCACGCCATCTTCGGGGCGTTCGCATTCGGGGCGGTCCTGCCGCGCGACGCGCGCCTGGTCGAGGACGTCTCGCTGCGCCTGGAGGACGTGGTGGTGCTGCTGTTCCTCCCGGTGTTCTTCGCCTCCGCGGGCCTCACGACCGAGATCGGCGCGGTCGACACCGGGCCCCTGGTGCTGTGCGGGCTGCTGATCCTCGCCGCCGCCGTCATCGGGAAGTTCGTCCCCGTGTTCGCCGCGGCGCGGCTGAACGGCCTGCCGCCCCGGGACGCGGCGACCCTGGGGTTCCTCATGAACACCCGGGGCCTCACCGAGCTCGTGATCATCTCCGTGGGCCGCGAGATCGGCGTGGTGAACGCCCCGATGTTCGCGATCCTGGTGTTCATGGCCCTGGCGACCACGATGATGACCAGCCCGGCCATCGACGCCGTCCGCCGGCGCGCGGAACCGGTGTTCCGGCCGAGTCAGGCCGGCCTGGCGCCCGGCGAGGGCCCGCGTCGCGTGCTGGCCGCGCTGGACGGCTCGCCCGGCGACGGCCGCCTCGCGGAGCTCGCGGCACGCCTGGCGGAACCCACCGGCGCGTCCCTCGTGCTCGCAAGGGTGCTGCCCACGCCGGAGCGCCTGTCGCGCCGCACCACCGCGTACGACGCCGGCATCGCGCGCGCCGGGGCACGGCAGGCGGCGGAGGTGCTCGCCGGCGGCTACCGGGAGCAGGGGTACCGCGTGGAGGTGCTCGCCGAGACCGCGACCGACCCCGGCCTGGAGCTGTGCCGGGCCGTGGAGCGCACCGGCGCCGACCTGGTGCTCATCGGGGCCCACCGGTCCCTCCTGGGCACCGACGTGCTCGGCGGCACCGTCGGCACGGTCCTCACGCGCTGCCCCGCCGACACCGCGGTGCTCATCGACCGTGACGGCGGCGCGCTGGCGTTTCCCCGGGGCGGCACCGTGCTGGTGCCCTACGGGGGCGGCCCGCACGAGCGCGCCGCCGTGCGCCTGGCCGAGAAGCTCGCCGCGACGAGCGGCGCGCCGCTGGCGGTGCTGGCGGAGGACCCCGTCGCCGCCGGCGACCTCCTGGCGGCCGGCGTGCCGGAGGCCGCGGTGCGCGTGGCCGGCGACGCGCCGCGCGACGACCTGGCCGCGGAGCTCGCCCGGGCCGGTGTGCTGGTGATCGGCGCCGGGCGGGACTGGGCCCACGACGGCGGCATCGGCCGCAGCCGCGCCCGCCTGGTGTCCGGCGCGGTGCTCCCCGTGCTCGTGGTCCGGGAGGGCGCCGCCGGAGGCGCGCGGGACGTGGAGGAATGGCTGCGCCGCACCCGGCGGGACCAGCGCACCGACTGGCTCGCGACCCGCACCGGCACGGCGCCGCAGGGCGCGTGAACGCCCCCGGCGACATCGAGCTGCGGCCCGGGGAGCCGCACGACGTGGAGCCCATCGCCCTGCTGATCGAGCGGGAGAACCATCCCCGGGTGGGGGACCGCGAGAAGATCGCCCGGCGCCTGGAGGGCCTGCCGTCGATCGTCGCCACCGAGGACGGCGAGCTCGTCGCGTTCATCCACTGCCGTCGCATGGCCCCGGACATCGTGGAGCTGTCGAACATGGTGGTCGCGGCGCGCCTGCGCCGCCGCGGCGTGGGCGGCGCGATGGTCGCCGCGATGGAGGACCGGCTGCACGCCGAGGGCTTCCGGGCCGCGGTGTTCGTGAACAGCCGCCTGCACGCCGGCACGACGGACGAGCGGGTCGCGGCCGCCCGGGCGTTCTGGCTCGCGCGGGGTTACACCATCGTGTTCGCGACCGCCGGCACCGCGGTGTTCGCGAAGGTGCTCGGCGACGGCTGAACGCGGGCGGCGAGGTACCCGGCCGACCGAGCGAGCAGGGCGCGCACCAGCATGCGGGCCGCCCGGCGCAGCAGGACGGCGGCGGCGCCGTCGCCGCGCACCTCGCCCCTGGCGGTGACCGCCCCGTCGGAGACGAGGATCTCGACGGTCGCGGCGAGCCCCCCGGCGCCGCCGGCGACGGCGAGCCGGTGCGGACCGGTCTCCAGCACCCGCAGCGGACCGAGCCGGTCGCCGGGACGCGGGCGGTACGCGCCCCACCGCCGCACGGGGCGGTTGAGGAGGGCGGGGAGGGACAGCAGGAAACGCAGCCAGCCTGGCGCGGCCACCAGCGCCGCGCGCAGCGCGGTCGCGGCATCCGGATAGACCCCCACCGGCAGGGGCGCACGCATCGCGAAGCCGCGGCCGCCGGCGGGGGTGCGCACCACGGGAACCTGTCGGACGTCTGCCGGGGTCATGCGCGGAAGCTGCCACATCCTCATGGCCCGGACAACCGTCCATTTCGGGGGTTGCCGGCGACCCGCGGAACCCGCCGGGCACTAGCATCACGCCCGTGCCGAACCGCACCGTCCTCGCCGCGATCGTCGTCGCCGCCCTCCTGGCCGCCCTGGTGAGCGTCGTCCTCGCGACCCGCGGGGGCGGGGACGCCACGGCGGCGCTGCGCGCGGTGCCGTACCCCAAGGCCATCCCGGCGCCGGCCACGCTGGGCCGCGACCAGGCGGGGACGGCCGTGCAGGTGCCCCGGGCGGGGCGGCCGGCCATCGTGACGTTCCTGTTCGCCAACTGCCCGGACGTGTGCCCGCTGGTGGCACAGGAGATCTCCCAGGCCCTCGACGACGCCGGGCCCGCCGCGGACGGCATCGACGTGGTGGCGATCAGCGTCGACCCCAAAGGGGACGACCGGGCGTCGGTCGACCGGTTCCTGAAGGGGCACCGCCTCACCGGCCGCATGCGCTACATCGTCGGCACACGGGCCGAGCTCGCACCCATGTGGAAGGCCTGGCAGGTCGAGGCGCAGCCGTCCGGCGACATCACCAAGTCCGTGCACACCGCGCGCGTCGTGCTGGTCGACCGCGAGGGACGGCAGCTGGCGGCCTACCCGGGCGGCATCCCGTTCTCGCCCGAGGACCTGGCCGCCGACATCCGCACGCTCACCGGGTGACCGCGAAGTTCGCAACAGCCATCACTAGCGGGGCGTCGGGGGCCGCGGGTAGTCTCGCGGACGACCGGGGTCCCACGCGCAGCGGCCCTCGGTGGAGGCAACCGATCAAGGGGCGCAGAATGAAACGACGTCGGATGGCGGCGGGCCTCGCCGCCCTGGCGCTGAGCACGGGCCTGATCGCCGCGGGCTGCGGCAGTGACAGTGACAGCGGGAGCGACACCAACGGCGGTTCCGCGGGCGGCGACGTCGGGGAGCTGAAGGTCGGCGTCCTCGTGCCGCTCACCGGCGACCTCTCGCCGTTCGGCGGCCCGAACGCGAAGGCCGCGCAGCTGGGCGCCGACACCGTGAACCAGGCCGCGAAGGACGCGGGTGTGGACCTCACCATGGCCCTCACCACCGAGGACTCCAAGACCGACCCGCAGGGCGCGCAGGAGGCCGCCACCAAGCTGGTGGAGTCCGACGGCGTGAACGTGATCGCCGGTCCCATGGCGTCCTCGGAGACCATCCCGGTGGCCGAGAACGTCTCCGTCGACGCCGGCGTGCCGCTCATCAGCCCGTCCGCCACATCCCCGGAGATCACGGGGCTGGACGACAACGGCCTGGTGTTCCGCACCCCGCCGTCCGACGCCCTCCAGGGCAAGATCCTCGCCTCGGTGCTGGGCGAGGCGATCGGCGCGGACGCCACGGTCAACACCGGCGGCCGCAACGACGCGTACGGCACCGCCCTGGTGGAGGAGTTCACCAAGGCATGGGAGGCCGGGGGCGGCAAGGTGGGCCTGAACGTGCCCTACAACCCTGACGCCAACTCCCTGGACTCCGAGGCCGGCCAGCTCGCGGGCGGCAGCCCGGGCGCGTGGGTGGTCATCGACTTCCCGGACTCCTGGCAGAAGATGGGCCCGGCCCTCCTGCGCACCGGCAAGTGGCAGCCCGCGAAGACGTGGACCGCCGACGGCCTGCGCTCGCCGGACCTCCCCAAGAAGGCCGGCGTGAAGGTCACCGAGGGGATGCAGGGCACCGTGCCCACCAGCAAGGACGCCCCGGCGGGCCAGGCGTTCGACGATCTCTGGAAGGCCGAGATCAAGACGGACCGCCAGACCTACGACGCGCAGATGTTCGACGCGGTGGTGCTGTACGCGCTCGCCGCGGTGCGCACGGGCTCCACGGACGGGGCCACGATCGCCGGCAAGCTCGCCGAGGTCTCCGGCGCGCCCGGCACCAAGTACACGTTCGAGCAGCTCGGCGACGCCCTCAAGGCCGTGAAGAACGGCGAGGACATCGACTACGAGGGCGCCTCGGGCCCCATCGACCTGGACGCGAACGGCGACCCCGCCAGCGCCAGCTACGGCAAGTGGGTGTACCAGGGCGGCAAGCTCGTCGACAGCGACGAGGTGTTCCCGGTCACCGGCGACTGACCACCGCCACGGCCACGAGGGGGGCCGCCCGGCGGCCCCCCTGGTCGGTCATTCCCGGCCGGCCGCCCCGCCGCCCAGGTACAGCTCGGCGACCTGCGGGTCGTCCAGCAGGTCGGCGCCCTTGCCGGTGAACCGGTTCTGGCCGCCCTCCAGCACGTAGCCGCGGTCGGCGAGGGCCAGCGCCGCCCGGGCGTTCTGCTCGATCATCACGATCGTCACGCCCGAGGCGTTCACCTGCTGCACCGTCTCGAACACCTCGCCCACCGCCTTGGGCGCGAGGCCCGCGGACGGCTCGTCCAGCAGCAGCACCGACGGCTCCGGCATGAGCGCCCTGGCGACCGCGAGCATCTGGCGCTCACCGCCCGACAGGCCCTCCGCGCGGTTCCGCCGCCGCTCGCGCAGCCGGGGGAACAGCGCGTACATCGCGTCCATGCGCTCGTCCATCGTGGCGCGCGAGTTCGCGGCGCCCATCTCCAGGTTCTCCTGGATCGTGAGCGACGGGAACACGTTGTTCACCTGCGGCACGTAGCTCATGCCGAGGGCGCTGATGCGGTTGGGGCGCTGGCCGGTCACGTCGGTGCCGTGGAGGGTCACGGTGCCCTGGCGCAGGGGGACCAGGCCGAAGATGGCCTTCACCAGGGTGGACTTCCCGGCGCCGTTGGGGCCGATGACCACCACGATCTCGCCCTCGCCGGCGGTGAGGGCGCAGCCGCGGAGGATGTCGACCTCGGCGACGTAGCCGCCCACCAGGTCCTCCGCGACGAGCACCGGGGCGTCGGTCACGCCTCGGCCTCCCCGGCCGCGCCCAGGTACGCGTCGATGACGCGCTGGTCGCGGCGCACCTCGTCCGGGGGCGCCTGCGTGATGACCCGGCCCTCGCCCATCACCACGACCTCGTCGCTCACGCCCATCACGACCTCCATGTCGTGCTCGATGAACAGCACGGTGAGGCCGCGCTCCTCGCGGAGCCGCGCGAGGTAGTCCAGCAACTGGCGTCCCAGGGTGGGGTTCACCCCCGCCATGGGCTCGTCGAGCATCACCAGCGTGGGCTCGGCCATGAGCGCCCGGGCGAGCTCCAGCAGCTTGCGCTGACCACCGGAGAGGGTGGCCGCGTAGTCCTCGGCCTTCGCGGCGAGACCCACCTGGTCCAGCATCTCCATGGCCCGCTCGCGCACCTCGGCCTCGCGATGCTTCCACCGCCGCGGCACGAGGGCGTTCACGAACCGCTCGCCGGGGTGCTCGCTCGCGGCGAGCATCGCGTTCTCGATGACCCGCATCTTGCCGAGCACGCGGGTGAGCTGGAACGTGCGGACCATGCCGGCCCGGGCGAGCTGGTCCGGGCCGCGCCGGGTGACGTTCCGGCCCTCGAACACCACGGTCCCGGAGTCCGCCCGGGTGAAGCCGGTGACGAGGTTGAACGCCGTGGTCTTGCCGGCGCCGTTCGGCCCGATGAGCGAGGTGATGCTGCCCCGGCGAACGGTGAAGGTGGCGCCGTCGACGGCCTTCACGCCGCCGAAGTGGCGGCGCAGGTCGGCGACCTCGAGGATGGGCGCGTCAGTCGAGATGGAGCTCCTCCTTCTTCCCGAACAGCCCCTGCGGCCGGAAGGCCATCATGCCCATGATGATGAGGCCGATCACCACGAACCGCAGCGCCGCGACCTTGTCCTCGGCGATCGGGAAGTCCAGGAACCGCACGCCGGAGATGATGAAGGCGATGACGATGGACCCGAGCACCGTCCCGAAGTAGCTGCCGATCCCGCCGAGGATGAGGATCGCGAACCCGATGAAGGTCACGATGGGCTCGAAGTTCTCGGGGTACAGGGAGGTCTGCAGGAACGTGAAGTACACGCCGGCGAGGCCCGCGATGGCCGCGCCGAGGGCGAGGGCCTGGAGCTTCAGGCGGAACACCGGCTTGCCGACGGCCGCGGCGGCGTCCTCGTTCTCGCGGACGGCCCGCAGGGTCCGCCGCCACGGGGACCGCCCGATGTGCATGAGCAGCAGCGCGACGAGCACCGCGGTGACCCAGGTGATCACCAGAAGCGGCACGCGGCGGTCGAGGTCCCTCAGGCCCAGACCGTCCAGCCAGTCGAGCATCGAGTCGTTCCAGTCGCGCCAGGCGCCGGACGCCCTGCGGAGTCCCAGGGTGCCGCCCGTCTCGTCCTGCCGGTTCTGGACGAGGATCCTCAGGATCTCGCCGGCGGCGATCGTGACGATGGCGAAGTAGTCGCCGCGCAGGCGGAGGGTCGGCAGGCCCAGCAGCACCCCGGCGATGGCGGCGAGCACGACCGCGATGGGGATCGCGACGATGGTGGGGATCCCGTTCGTGACCATCAGGCCCAGGCTGTACGCGCCGATCGCCATGAACGCCACGTGCCCGAAGTTCAGCAGCCCGGTGTCGCCCACCTGCACCTGCAGGCCCAGCACGAAGATCGCGTAGACGCCGGCGACCGTGAGGACGTAGGCCCAGAAGCCGAATGCCAGGAGCGGATCCACGTGTGCCTCCTCACCCGGTCCGGGTCGCGTGGCCGAGGACGCCGTTCGGGCGGAACAGCAGCACCAGGATGAGCACCACGAACCCGATCGCCTCCTTGTAGGTGGGGGTGATCCAGTTCGTCGACCACTCCTGCACCAGTCCCAGGGCGATGCCGCCCACCAGGGCGCCGAACGGGTTGCCGATGCCGCCCAGGATGACGGCGGCGAAGATGCCGAGCAGCAGCAGGAAGCCGGTGTCGGGGCGCAGGGTGGTGAAGATGCCGGCGAGGACGCCCGCCAGGCCGGCGAGGCCGCCGCCCAGCACCCACGTGTAGGTGACCACGCGGCGGGTGTCGATCCCGCTCACCTCGGCCAGGTCGAAGCTGTCCGACAGGGCCCGCATGGACTTCCCCACGTACGTGGAGCGCAGCATCACGCCCACGGCGACCAGCACCACCGCGGCGATCGAGATCACGATCACCTGGATGAGGCTGATGCGGACGATCCCGAGGTCGAAGGTCCGTGTGTTGTCGATGTCCAGGCGTTTCTCCTGGCCACCCCACCCGAACAGGATGAGGTTGCGGATCACGAAGGCCAGGCCGATGGACAGCAGCAGCAGCTGCATCACCCCGGCGCCGCGGTTGCGCATGGGGCGCCAGATGACCGCCTCGGTGATGAGGCCCACCACGGCGATGGCGGCCACGGCGGCGGCCGCCGCGACGACCAGCGGCGCGCCCAGGGACACGTTCACGACGAAGGCGACGTATCCGCCCAGGGTCATGAAGTCGCCGTGGGCGAAGTTCACGAGCTTGAGGATCGCGTAGACCAGCGACAGGCCGATCGCCCCGAGCGCGTAGATGGAGCCGCTTGCGAGGCCGTTGATCGTGGTCTGGAGGAACGTTTCCATGGCGCGGGGGTGTCGGGTCGCGGGACCGCGCGAGCCTACCGGAACCTCGTGTCAGTCCGCACGAGCGATTCGCTCCGCGACGCGGTCCAGCCGCTCCGGCAGCTCGGGAGCGTCGACGCGGTCGGCGACCGCCGGGAGGGCCGGGGAGGGTCCCCGCCAGCGCAGGCCGTCGACGCCGTCCGGCATCACCGGGACGTCCTCGCGCAGCCGGGCGAGCTCGCGGAACAGCATGGCGTCGGCGCGGGCGTGGGCGAGCGTGGCGCCCAGGGTCCCGCCGCCGCGCACCCGCACGTCCCACGTGGAGGCGTCGTCGGGGATGTCCTCCAGCCGGCCGTACCGGGCGAGCAGCACCGCGGCGGACTTCGCGCCCCAGCCGGGCAGGCCGGGGTAGCCGTCAGCGGTGTCGCCCACCAGCGCCAGGTAGTCGGGGATGGCCGCGGGCGGCACGCCGAACCGCTCCACCACATCGTCGGCGGTGCGGATGAGGCCCTTCCGGCGGTCGAGCTGCACCACCCGGTCGCCGCGCACGCACTGCGCCAGGTCCTTGTCGGGCGTGGCGATGTGGACGCGCCGCACCCGCGGGTCCGCGGCCGACCGGGCCGCCGCCGCGGCGAGGGCGTCGTCGGCCTCGAACTCCGTCATGCGCCACACCACCAGGCCGCAGGCCTCCAGCAGCTCCTCCAGCAGCGGGAACTGGGCGAGCAGGTCCGGTTCGATGCCCTCACCGGTCTTGTAGCCGGGGTACATGGCGTTCCGGAACGACTCGATGACGTGGTCGGTGGCGACGCCGAGGTGCGTGGCGCCCTCCTCCAGCAGGCCCGCGAGCGACCTGGCGACGCCGCGTGCCGCGGCGACCTCCATCGGCCCGGCGCGGTGCGACGGCAGGGCGTGGTGGTGGCGGAACAGCTCGTAGGTGCCGTCCACCAGGTGCACGTCGAAGCGCCCGGCCACGGGGAGGTCAGGCCTCCGGGTACGGGGCGTAGCGCCCGTGCAGCATCAGGTCGTTCCCGTCGGGGTCGCGGAACAGCGCCATGCGGCACACGCCGGTGTCGATGACCGGCCCCAGGAACGTCACGCCCTTCGCCTCGAGCTCGGCGCGGGCCGCCTCGATATCGGCGACGTGCAGCGCCGGGTGCCCGTTGCGCTGCGGCGCGAACGGCATGCCCACCGTCTCCGGCTCCCAGATGCCGAAGCACACGCTCCCCGCCCAGAACTCGTACCGGGCGTGGTCGTCCGGGCGCAGCCCGAGGACCTCCCCGTAGAAGCGCGCCGCGCGGTCGGCGTCCCGCGACGGCACCGCGATGAAGTCCACTCCCGTGATCATTCCCGGCCCCCGTCCTCGAGTCGGGGTGACACTACCCCGGGCGGCGGGTCACGCGCCGAGGACGCCTCGCGCCCGCACCGGCCGGGGCGGTACCGTCGGGCCATGGCCGTGATGGCGCGCCTCGACACCCGCCCGGACGGCGCCGCGGCGCTGGCCCGTGCCCGGGCGCACCTGGACACGCTGGACTGGTACCCGCGCCCGGTGCGGATGCGGCGCGTGCGGATGTACCTGGCGCCATGGTTCTTCCGGCTGCCGCCGGTGCGCCGCTTCCACGGCTACGCGGCCTGGAATCTCATCCTGCTGCGCGACGAGACGTTCACGGACCGGCTCGTGCTGCACGAGCTGTGCCACGTATGGCAGATGCAGCACCACCCCGTGCGGATGCCCCTGTCCTACCTGTACACCCCGTACCGCACGAGCCCCTGGGAGGCGCAGGCGCGTCGCGCCGCGGCCGGCCCGCCCGGCTGAGGCCGGATGGGGCTCGGCGGCCGCCCCGGCGCGGCGTAGCCTGGCGCGATGACCGACGCCGACACGCTGCTCGCCACCACCCGGGCGGTCCGCCGCCGCCTGGACCTCACCCGGCCCGTGGAACGCCGCCTGCTGGAGGAGTGCATCGCCCTCGCCCAGCAGGCCCCGTCCGGGGGGAACCGGCAGGGCTGGTCGTTCGTGGTCGTCACGGACCGGGACCGGCGCGCCGCCCTCGCGGAGCTGTACCGCCGGGGCTGGGAGCGGTACGTGACCGAGGGCATCTTCGAGCGGCCGGCGCGGGCCGCGGACCCCGGGGCCCGGGCCCGTCAGCGGCGCATCACCGCGTCGGCGCGGTACCTGGCCGATCACCTGCACGAGGTGCCCGTGCTGGTCGTCCCGTGCATCACGGGCCGCACCGACGGCGGCGACGTGGTCGTGCAGGCATCGCAGTTCGGGTCCGTCCTGCCGGCGGTGTGGAGCTTCATGCTGGCCGCCCGGGCGCGGGGCCTCGGCACCGCCTGGACCACCATCCACCTGTTCCACGAGCGCGAGGCGGCCGGGGTGCTGGGGATCCCGTTCGACGAGGTCATGCAGGCCGCCCTCATCCCGGTCGCGCACCTGGTGGGCGAGGGACTGCGCCCGGGGCACCGCCGTCCCCTGGAGGACGTGGTGCACTGGGACCGCTGGGGCGGGTAGCGCAGGAGGCGTGCCAGCAGCGGGGCCGCGAGGTCGCCGCGGCCGGCGTCGAGCCACCAGGCGGCGATCTCCGCGGCCGCCACCGGCCGCCACCCCGGCACCCGTGCGGCGGCCGCCCGGTCGCCGTGGCCCTCCAGCACGGCCGCGAGGCGGTCGTCGTCCAGGTCGTTGGCCTCCGCGAGGTAGGCGAGGTCCTCCGCCGGGTCGCCCCACCGCCAGAACTCCCAGTCCACCAGGTGCGGCGCGGGGTCCCACACGATGTTGGCGGCCACCAGGTCGCCGTGCACGGGGCGGAACGGCGCCGCGCAGGGCGGGGGAGGGATGGTCACCCGGTGCCCGGCCGCGGCCAGATCGCGGGCCGCGCCGGCCGCCCGGCGCGACGCGTACGCGGTGGCGACGGGCTCGGGAGACGGCCACCCCGGCAGCATCCCCGCGTCCCGCGCGGCATGGGCGTGCACCCCGGCGAGCATGCGCCCCAGGTCGCGCAGGTCCGCGGCACCGGCCGCTCGCAGGTCCCGGGGTGCCCCGGCGACCGCCGCCATGGCGAGGCGTCCCGGCTCGTGCGCCAGCAGGGCGGGCACGCCGGGGACGCCGGCCAGGAGGGACAGGGCGGCCGCCTCCCGCGCGAGCGGCGCCGCGGGGCCGGTCTTGACGACCGCGGGTGGCGGGCCGGGGTCGCGGAGCAGCGCGAACCTCCCGCCGCCCAGCTGGAGGGGGTCGTCCATGCCCGCAGGCTACCGGCGGCCACGCCGCCCGGAACCCGTGCGGGGCCGGCGCGGCTCCTCGCGGGGCCGCGCCGGCACGCTCCCCTCCGGCTACTTGATGAGCGGGATCCTGGCGCCGTCGATCCCCACGAGGATCGCCTCGGCGTCCACTCCCATCCATCCCTCGAGCAGGGACGCGTAGACCGTCCGGAACTCCGTGGTGACCTTCAGGTTGTCGTCCTCGTCGAGGCTCGACAGCCCGGGGAACTCGCTGCGGATGCCGCCGTTCACGCGGTTGCCGATGAGCATGAGCCCGCCGCCGGCGCCGTGGTCCGACCCGCCGCCGTCGTTGTCCTCCGGCCGGCGCCCGAACTCGCTCCACACCATGATCACCACGCGGTTGGCCAGGCCGCGGGCCTCCAAATCGGCCTGGAAGGCCACGATGCTGTCCGACACGTCCTTCAGCAGGTCCACGTGCTCGGTGAGCTGGGCGTCGTGGGTGTCGAAGCCGCCCTTGGTGAACGACATCGCCCGGGTGCCGAAGCCGGCGCCCAGCATCCGCGCCCCGTTGCGCATCGCCCTGCCGAGGCTCGAGTCCGGGTAGGCGACCGGCACCGGCGGCAGGTTGTTGCCCTGGTCGCGCAGCGGCTTGAGCTGGTCGACCATCCGGAAGGCGTTCTCGTATGCCTGGGCGGCGGCCCGCGGCCCGTCGCGCTTGGTGCTGAGGCCCCGCGCCGACTCGCGGTACGCGCGGGTGAACCCGTCGTCGGTCCACACGTCGGGGATCCCGAAGCCGAACGAGCCGGGGTCGTACACGGTGCCGACGGGCGCGCTCTTCGCGCGCAGGGTGGGGTCGAGGCCCCACGACACCGAGATGGCCTGCAGCGGGTTGCTGCTGCTGCCGGTCTTGTCCATCACCCGCCCGAGCCAGCCGGTCTGGTCGTTGGTGTGCCCGACGTACCCGCGCCACCAGTAGCCCTGGGAGTTGAAGTGCGACTGATCCGGGTTCGCGTAGTCGACGGCGGGGAGCACCGCGACCTTGCCCTGGTTGTAGAGGTTCGCGATGCCGGCCATCGACGGGTGCCAGGCGAAGTCCGAGCTGCCCTGCACCGGCACCAGCGTGTCCGCGGGCAGGGCGATGTGGCTGCGCAGCTCCCGGTACTTCGGGTCGGTGATCGGCACGAACGTGTTCAGGAAGTCGTTCCCGCCCTCCAGGTACAGCGACACCAGGATGGGGGCGTTCGGGTTGTCGGCCGCCTGGGCCGCCGCCGACTCCAGGATGCCGCGCGGGCTCAGGGAGCCGATGGCGCTGGCGAGCAGCACCATGCCGGCGCCGCGCTCCAGGAGGTCCTTGCGGGTGAGCCCGCCCTCACGTTCGAAGGCCCGGAGGCCGTCGAGCGCGTCGTCGGGGATCGCCAGCATCTGCTGTCCGGCCCGTGTCATGAGCGAGCGGCGGCTGAAGTGCAGGTCCGCGCATCCGGTGCGTCGCATCAGGGTCCTCATCGCATCGTCTCCCTTCAGCAGACCTGGGCGTCGGGCCCGGCCAGCAGCAGATGGCGGAGCACGCGCTGCCGCTCCGGGAAGTAGTGCTTGATCTCCCACTCGTCCGTGCGTCCGTCGACCGCCGCCGCCGCGTACTTCTTCATCGCGGCCCTGGTGCGGGGCGTGTGCAGGGGGCGCCCGGTGGCGGCGATCGCCGACGCGATCGCCTGGTCCACCGTCTCGGTGCCCTGGAGCGAGCCGTCCTTGATGTCGTTGCGCAGCAGGGTGCCGACCGCGTCGAACCGGGCGCGGATCGTGGCGGGGCTCAGCCACGCCGCGTCCTGGTCCCACCCCGCGACGTTCGGCGGGTAGAACGGCTGCTGGCCCATCTCGTTCAGCTGGTAGGTCCACGAGTCGTAGGTGATGCCGCGGTTGAGGCGCCGCAGCATGCCCGCCACGAACACCACCGGGGGCTTCACCTGGTCGGGGGCGTCCAGGTCGGCGTACAGGGTGGGGTGGTTGAGGATGATCCGCAGCACCGGCTTGATCTCGTACTTCGAGGCCTTGTAGACGCGGGTCATCTGGCGCAGTGTGGCCTTCGGCACGGGCCGCGGCGTGAAGTAGCTCCAGAGCTTCGAGCACAGGTACTTGGGGTGCTCGGGGTGCTCGACCGCCATGTTCACCACGTCGATGGCGGTGAACCGGCCGCGCTTGCCGAAGATGCGCTTGAAGTCGGTGTCGTGCCGGTCGGCGTCGTACCCGAACGCCTTGGTGTCGTAGTCGAAGGTGTAGCCGGTGAGGGCCCGGGCGGCCTCGCGGATGTCCTTCTCGGTGTAGCCGTTGTTCACGCCCAGGGTGAACAGCTCCATGAGCTCGCGTGCGAAGTTCTCGTTCGGCGAGCTCTTGTCGGAGCCGGCGAGGTCGAGCCACATCTGCATGGCGCCGTCGTTGAGCATCGCCAGGAGCAGCTTGCGGAAGTTGCCGAGCGCGTGGGTCCGCAACGTGAAGTAGTGCTTCACCATGAGCTCGACGTCGCCGACCTTCTGGTTCGAGGTCGCGAAGTGGTCGTGCCAGTTCAGGGCCATCCGCTCGGCGAGGGGCTGCCGGGTGCGGACGCACCGGTCGAGCCACCACAGCACGTCGTGGCCGTACACGTTCAGCGGGTCGAGCGGCGCGCCCTCGACCTTCGCCTCCGGCCCGGCCCACTTGGTGCCGCGGGGGCGCAGCAGCTCCTCCACGGCGCCCTTCCGGCCCTTGCGGGCGAGGCGCTTGGTGTCGCCCGGGCGGGGCCCGAAGCCCGCGCGCCACAGGAGGCGCTCGATCTCGAGCTCGGCCTTCTTGGTCCGTGCCATCAGCGCCTCCTGGCGGGCTTCTTGACGGGCTTCTTGACGGTGAACGACCGGACCATCCCGTGTCCCTCGTGGCCGGGGATGGTGCACACCAGCCAGTAGCGTCCGGGCTTGAGCTTCAGCCGCAGGGTCCCGAGGTCGCCGGAGTGCAGCGTCGGCGTGACCTTGAGGATGTGGCCGTTCGCCGCGCGAACGGCGAGGTCGTGGTCGTCCTGGCCGATGTTCTTGACCTGGATGATGAGCACCCCGGCCGGCACGACCCGGCGGCTGGGGTTGAGGCGGAATTCGCTCGCGTGCACGAGCATCCGCGAGATGACGGGCGCCGCGGTCGCCGCCTTCGGGGCCGGGGCGTGCGCCACGAGGGGCGGGGGCGCTGCCGGGACGGGCACGAGCAGGGGGGCACCTCCAGCGGTGGCTGGCGTTGTCCGGGCCGAACGGGCACCTCGGCACCGGGAACGGGACGACTGTGCGTGTCCCGCTTCATCGTCCGGATCGACCGGACGCTTGAGACCCTAACCCGGGTCCATGCGGGGCCTCCGTTCGGGTCTCGTGTGCGTTCCGTAAAGAGCCGTTGCGCATGCAATGACCGTGTGGGACTCCAGATCCGGAGGCCTCGTGCCGATGCAGGGGGCGTTGGGAGACGTCCGCGCAAGCCTGCTGTTCGCCCTCGATGCGCTGCCCGCCAGCCGCGCCGCGGCGGACCGCCGCGACCTGCTGGACCGGGGCACCGGCGCCGCGATGGCGCTGTCCCGGCGGTCGGAGCTGGGCGGGGAACCCGGCCGGGCGGAGGCCTACCGGGCGGTCGCGCGGGCCCTGGCGGCGTGCGCGCCCACCTCGGTCGACGTCGCGGCGGCGGCACGTCTGCGCGCCGCGGTGCGGGCGGCCGACGCCCCGGACGCGGCCGAACGCGTCGCCCGGCTGCTGGCGGGCACCTACCCGGCCTGATCGGCCGCGGCCCGCCGGAGGCGGTCCCGGATGGCGTCGCCCAGGCCCCCGGCGGGGGGAGGGACGGCCACCACCACCTGGACGCCGAGGGCGTCGGCGCGTCGCAGCAGGTCGTACAGGGCCCGTGCGTACCCCTCGGTGCCGGGGTCGGCGGGCACCAGCGTGGCGACCGCGCGCGGCAGCCCGGCCGGGGGTGTCCCGGCGAGCACCGCGACCCGGCGGCCGGCGGCGAGTGCCTCGGCCACGGCGGATGCCGGGTCGTCGGCGACGACCACCCGGGCCGACGGCGCGTAGTGCGCGGGGAGCATCCCGGGGGCCCGTGCGGGGCCGGAGGCGGTGCGCCGCACCGCTCCGCCCAGCGCCTCCTCCAGCAACTCGGCCGGCAGGCCGCCGGCCCGGAGGACCGTGGGCGGCACGGTGGTGAGGTCGAGGATGGTCGACTCGAGCCCCACCCCGCAGGGGCCGCCGTCGAGGATGAGATCCACCCGGTCGCCCAGGTCGGCGGCCACGTGCGCGGCGGTGGTGGGGGAGGTGCGGCCGAACGGGTTGGCCGACGGGGCCGCCACGCCGGCACCGGCCTCCCGCAGCATCGCCAGGGCGAGCGGCTGGTCCGGCACCCGCAGCCCCACGGTGTCGCGGCCACCGGTCACCGCGTCCGGGATCGCGGAGGACCGGTGCACGACGAGGGTGAGCGGTCCGGGCCACAGGCGGCCGGCCAAGGTCCGGGCGGCCGCGGGCACGTCCCGTCCGTAGCGGTCCAGGATCCCGGCGTCCGCGCCGTGCACGATGAGGGGGTGCCCGGCGGGGCGCCCCTTCGCCGCGAAGATGCGGGCGACGGCCTCCGGGTGCGCCACCGACGCGCCCAGTCCGTAGACCGTCTCGGTGGGGAACGCGACCAGGCGGCCGGCCCGCAGGGTGGCCGCCGCGACGGCGGGATCGCGGGTGACCGGGGCGTTTCCGGAAGTTGTGTCAGATTTCACTGGTCGACTTGGCCGATCGCTAACCATTGGTTCATGCGAAATGGTGTCTCGGCGGAGATGCTGTTCCCGCTCGTTACCGTCCTGGGAGCGTGCTCCCGGACACGGCGCGGCAACCGTACGTGGCAACGCGGCCGATTGCCCCCCGCCTGACGAGCCCGACCGACGGGCAAGGGCACGGCACGTCGGTCGGAACCTTCACGGCGGGCGGCGCGGATGCGCCGCCCGCCGGCTTCTTTGCCCGGCCCGGTCCCGCCGCCACGCGGTAGGGTCCCGCCCCGGTGCTCACGCCGCTCACCCTCACGGTCGCCGTCTTCCTGTTCGCGCTCGCGGTGTGGGGGATCGGGCTCGCCGTGGCGGGACGGCCCCCGGACCGTGCCTACGTCATCGGCGTGCTGCTGGGGGAGGCGGAGGTGCTGCTGCACGGGGCCGCCGCGCTCATCGCCATCGCCGCGGGCCACCGGCCCGACTCGATGGGCGAGTACCTGGGGTACCTGCTCACGTCGGTGGTGCTCCTGCCGTTCGTGTTGCGCCTCACCCACGACGGCCGGTCCACGCGCTGGGACAGCGCCACGATCGGCGCGGTCGCCCTGGCCGTCGGCGTCGCCGTGATCCGGCTGCTGGGGCTGTGGTGACCGGGCCGGGTCGGCTCCTGGCCGTGGTCTATGCCGTGTTCGCGATCGCGGCGGGTGCCCGCTCGCTGTTCCAGATCGCCACGAAGTTCGGGGACGCCCCGCTGGCGTTCACCCTCAGCGCCGCCGCCGCGGCGATCTACCTCGCGGCCGCCCTGTGCTTCCGGCGGCCGTCGGGCCGTTCGTGGCGCACCGCCGTGGTGCTGCTGGGCGTCGAGCTCGCCGGGGTGGTGCTGGTGGGGCTCCTCAGCCTGGTGGAGGACGACTGGTTCCCGGAGCCGACCGTCTGGTCGGACTTCGGCGTGGGGTACGGCTTCGTGCCGCTGGTCCTGCCGGTCGCCGGGCTGCTGTGGTTGTCGCGCCCCGCGACGCGGGCGCAGTTCGCCGCCGCGGGTTAGGCGCGGCCTCGATTTCGCGGGACGGCCGGCGGCGACTACGCTCAGGCCGCCTTCCGGACGAGGATCGCCCCCATGCGCCGCAGCAGGCCCGTCGTGCTCACCGCCATCGCCCTCGCGGCGTCCGCCGTCCCGGCCGCCGCCGCCCCCGCCTGGACCGCTCCGCGCGGCCTGTCGCCGGATGCCGGGGACGCCGTCACGGCGTCCGGCGCCGTGGACGCCGCCGGTGCCGCGACCGTGGTGTGGCAGCAGTTCTCGGCGGTGGACCAGCCCAGGATCATGGCGTCGACCCGCCCGCCGGGCGGCGACTGGTCGGTGGCACGGCCCATCTCGGCGGCGGGCGCCGCCGTGGGCGAGCTGCCGGCCCCGTCGGCGTTCGACCCGAGGGTCGCGGTGAGCGCCTCCGGCACGGCGGTGGCGGTGTGGCGGTTCCGCGACGGCGGCGGGTACGTGATGGAGGCCGCGGTGCGGCCGCCGGGCGGGGAGTGGGGGGCGCCGCAGGTGATCTCCCGGGCCGCGCGGCGGTTCGACGCCCCGGCGGTGGCGGTGGACGCCGACGGCGACGCCGTGGCCGCCTGGGTGCGCGACGGGCAGACCGGCATGACCGTGGAGGCCGTGACGCGGCCCCGCGGCGGCGGATGGTCCGCGCCGGTCACGGTGTCCGCCCCCGGGGCGACCGAGGCCGCCCTGCCGGCGGTGTCGGCGTGGGACGGGGGCGTGGTGGCCGCCTGGTCGTGGCGCGGCGGCCCCGGGGACCTGTGGCGCGTGCAGGCCGCGGCCCTCGACGGGTCCGGGTGGACGGCGCCGCGCGACGTGTCCCAGACCGCCCCGTCACCGCCCGTGCCGGCCGCCGCGGCGCTCGCCGGGGGCGCGGGGTGGGTCGCGTGGGACCGGGACACCGGCACGGGCAAGGTCGCGGAGGCCGTCGCCCGCCGCGCCGACGGCACCTGGGCGAAGCCCGACACCCTCACGGACCGCGACGCCACCGCGGGGGCACCCGCCCTGGCGGTCATGGGCGACGGCCGCGTGGCGCTCGCCGCCGCCGTGGGTGTGGGTCCGGCCACCGCCCGCGTGGAGGTGCGGTTCGCCGCCGCGGCGGGCTGGAGCGGCCCCGAGACGCTGGGCCTCGCCACCGAGCTCGCGGTGGGCCCGCGGCTCGCCGCCGTGCCCGGCGGCCTGCAGGTGGCGTGGGACGGCTGCCCGGACGGCGGGTCCTGCCGGGTGCGCGCCGCGCGGCGCGACGCCGCCGGCGCGTGGACGCCGTCCGACCCGCCGGAGCCCGGCATGAGCCTGGGATCACTGTCGGCCGACGCCTCCGGGGACGTTCTGGCGGTGGGCACCCGCTTCACCGGCGGCGAGCCGTCGGCGGTCGCGCAGGTCACCTCGCTGGACGTCGCCGGGCCCGAGCTGGCGTCCGCCTCGGTGCCGGCGGCCGCGGTGGCCGGCGGCGCGGTGAACATGTCGGCGGCGCCGGTGGACACCTGGTCGGCACTGGCGGGCGGCTCGCGGTGGGATTTCGGTGACGGCACGCCGCAGGCCGAGGGGCAGGGGGTGGTGCACACGTGGGCCGCCCCGGGCGCCTACACCGTCACCGTCACCCAGTCCGACGTCCTCGGCAACACCTCGGTGGTGCGGCGGCCGGTGCTGGTGACCGCGCCACCCGAGCTCGCATTCGACGTT
This sequence comes from Thermoleophilia bacterium, assembly GCA_020848615.1. Lineage (GTDB taxonomy): Bacteria > Actinomycetota > Thermoleophilia > Miltoncostaeales > Miltoncostaeaceae. Next base: position 3,387 of record JADLHW010000030.1, on the reverse strand, counting down.
CCCGTCGTGGTCACCCGGGTCGCGGCGCTGCGCGTGGGCGCCGTGCGGGCGGTGTGCCTGGGGGACGTCTCGGCCGCCGGGTGCCGGGTGGCGGTGAGCTTCAGCCTGGGGACGGCACGCCGCGTGCGCGTGCGCGTCGCCCTGCGGGGCCGCAGCGGCGCCTGGGCCGTCACGGTGCGGGGACGCCGCGGGGTGAACCGCGTGCGCCTGCCGGCGCGCATCGGGGGCATCCCGCTGCGGCCGGGCGTGCGGCTCGCGGTGACCGTCCGCCGCGTCTGAGCGAGGCGTCCGGGGGGTTCAGCGCAGGGCCGCGGCGTCCGCCGCCGGGCGGGGCCTGCCGACCAGGTGGCCCTGCAGGACGTCGCATGACAGCTCGGCGAGGCGGTCCGCGCCGTCACGGGTCTCCACGCCCTCCGCGACCACCGTGAGCCCCAGGTCGTGGCCCAGCCGGATGAGGCCGCCCACCAGGGCCGCGTCGCGGGCGCCCTCCGCCATGCCCCGCACGAACGTGCGGTCGATCTTCAACTCGTCGACCGGCATCTCGCGGAGCGTCGCGAGCGGCGCGAAGCCCGTGCCGAAGTCGTCGAGGGAGACGCGGACCCCGTCGGCCCGCAGCGCCTCCAGGTGCGGCACCGCGTCCCGTGCGGAGGCCAGGCTGTTCTCGGTGACCTCGAGGGTGAGGGCGGTGGCCGCGACGCCGCACGCGGCGAGCGCCCGGTGCACGCGGTCCTCGAGGCGCGGATCCCGGAGGTCCCGGGTGGAGATGTTCACGGCCACCCGCAGGCCGGTCCCGGTGGCGTCCCACCGGGCCGCGTCGCGCAGGGAGGTGGCGAGCACCGCGTCGGTGAGCTCGCAGATGAGGTCGCTCTCCTCGGCGAGGCCCAGGAAGTCCCGGGGCAGCAGCAGGCCGCGGTCGGGGTGGCGCCAGCGCACCAGCGCCTCGGCGCCCACCAGCCGGCCGTCGGACGTGCACTGCGGCTGATAGTGGACCTCCAGCTCGCCGGCGGAGATCGCGCGGCGCAGCTCCTCGCGCAGCAGCAGGCGGTCGGGACGGCGCACGTCCGCGGCGGACGCGTACACCGCGACGCCGGTGTTGTTGCGCTTGGCGTGGTACATCGCGACGTCCGCGGCGTGCACGAGGTCATCGGCCTGCTCGCCGTGATCCGGCGCGACGGCCACGCCGATGCTGCCGCTCAGCGCGATGTGGGTGCCCTCGATGTCGACGGCCACCTGGACGGCGTCGAGCAGGTGGAAGGCCGCCTCGAGGGCGTCGTCGCGGCCCGCGGCGGGGAAGAGCACCGCGAACTCGTCTCCCGCGAGGCGCGCGACCATGGCGTCGTCCCCGGCGGCCTGCGACAGCCGGCCCCCGAGCTCCCGCAACGCCTCGTCACCGGCGCGGTGCCCGAACGTGTCGTTCAGGTCCTTGAAGCCGTCCAGGTCGAGGATCAGCAGCGACGGCCCGCACGCGCCGCGCATGCGCAGCGCCTCCCGGAGGCGCTCGAACAGCAGCGTCCGGTTCGCGAGGCCCGTCAGCGCGTCGTGCCGGGACTGGTGGTGGTGCAGGCGCGCGCTCTCGGCGAGGGAGGACTCCGCGAGGCGGCGCTCCGTGACGTCCCGCAGCATCACGACGCTCGGGGTGCGGGGGTCGTCCCGCTGCATCGCGTTCACCGTCACCTCGAAGGTGCGGGGCCCGCCCTCGGTCCGCGTCTCGAACTCCCAGGATCCCCGCGTGATCGCGCCACGGCTCCAGCCCGCGATGAGGGCGGCGGCGTCCCGGCCCACCAGGCGCTCCCCGGCGGCGCCCAGCAGCGCGGCCGCGGCGGGGTTGAGGTCGAGCACGCGTTCGCGGCCGTCCACGACCACCACGCCGTCGCGCATCGCCTCGACGACCAGGTCGCGGGCCACCGGCAGCAGCCCGATCTGCGCGTCGATGAGGTTCATCCGCTTGATGCCCCACATGAACCCGAACACCGACACCAGCAGCGTGAACGGCGTGGGGTCGTACCCGACGGGATCGATGAGCTCCGCCACGGACGCCGCGTTGACGGTGAGCGGCGTGAGGACCAGGGCGATCATCAGCACGGCCTGCGGGCGGTACCGCCGCGGCGCCCGCCACGCCGCGCGCGTGAATACGACGAGCGACGCCAGGATGAGGGCGTAGGCCCACAGGACGTGCACGACGTACCAGGGGCCCGGCACGTTGTCGACGGGGCCCTGGCCCGCCGGGATCACCAGCGACTGGAACATGAGGCCGCCCCAGCCCGTCGCGCACAGCAGCACCGTCACCGGGGCCGGTGCCGCCAGGACCAGCCATTCCCGCGAGCTCATCCGCGCCCGGCCGGCGGCCTCCGAGGCCGAGCACCAGAACCCGAGCGTCATCGTGCAGATCGCCGTGAACACCACGGTCACCGTCGCGCGCTTGATCGCGTGGTCCGTGGAGAGCGTCTGCACGGCGATCCCCGTCATCCATACGGCCAGCGACCCCGCGGCCAGGGCGAGCCCCGGGCCTCCCGGGACCCCGCGGCGCCGGACCGCCATGAGTACGACGCCGCATGCGGCCACGGCGCCGCCCGTCAGCAGCACCGCCGCGGTGTCATGGGTCGTCACGTTCGGGGCCGGCTCGGGGGCACGTCGGGCTCCTGTGCATTGCCTGCCGCATGCAGGTCCGATCAGGGCCCGCCGTGGCGCGCGCATGCTGACACCGCCTTCACGAATTTCAAACAGAACGGACGGCTAGTCCGGCGACCCGGACCGGGCGGTACGGGCATCCCACTCCGCCGTGCCGGACCGTGCCCTGCCACACCGCGAGGGAGCGGACGGCGGTCGTCGCGACCGTCAGGTCTGGGGCCCCTCGGGGCGCCGGGGTCGGGGGGCGGTGGAAGGTTGGTGAGCTTGTCGGGGTTGAGGACCCGGCGGACGGCGATCACCGCGCCGTGGGCGACCTGGATGTCGTGACCCACAGCGGCTGCCCGTCGGGGGTGGTGAACACCATCCCGGGAGTGCGGTTGATGCTGGCCCGGTGACCGAGTCCCGCGGAACCTCCAACCACACGGCCAGGACCCGGCCGGCCGGCGACCCCGAGCACCCCGGCTGGACGGAGGGCTTTCAGGCGGCCCACTCGGCGAGCGACCCCGCCGGCGCCGGGACGTCGACCACCGCGGCCGCCCCGCGGCGTGAGCGGCCTGCCGCGTGAGCACCCCGTGGCAGCGGCACACACCCGGCTGGCGCTCGGGAGCTCGGGGGGCTCGGCGATGGATGTGGGCATCGACCATCTGCGGGGGAGCCACCCGAACCCCACCATGCAACAGAACAACACTTCTCGTGCGTGCTTCTTATGGCCTGGCTTCTCATGGCCTGGTCGACTCGCGTATCCGTGCCGTATGCGCG
>JADLHW010000029.1 GCA_020848615.1 Thermoleophilia bacterium | reverse complement strand
GAGGCCCCCGGGCAGCGCCACGAACGCGTCGGCGAGCTCGCTCATGCGGGCCTTGCGCTCGTGCATGGAGCTCACGGTGAGCATCGCGGTGACGCCGGGGTGCTGCAGCTCGCGGCCCGCCAGGGCGGCGGGGATGACGCCCACCACCTCACCGCCGCCGTCCAGCGCCCCCTCGGCGACGGCCCCCATGAGCCCCACCGACGCCCCGCCGTACACCAGTCCGAGGCCCCGCCGGGCGAGCTCGGCGCCCAGCGCGTACGCGGCGTCGCGGTAGCGCGGGTCCCGCCCGAACCGCGACCCGCAGTACACCGCGACGCGCCTCAATAGGGGGCCGCCGGCCCGGGCTGCGCCGGGACGTCCGGCGCGGGCGGGGGCTCGGTTCCCTCACGGGGTTCCCGCAGGGTGACCAGCGACTCCAGCATCACGCGGTTGGGCACCCGCACGACGTGGCCGTCGTCGGTGCGCAGCGTGGTGGCCGGGCCCTTCATGCTCAGGATCTCGCCCTCGGTGTCGCCCACGCGCACGCGCAGGCCGGGCCGCAGCTGGTCGCCGAGGTACCGGCCGGCGGCGAGCTGGCCCACCACGTGGCGGGTGCCGAGGCCGATCGACAGGGCGACGGTGAGGGCCAGGCCACCCACCACGGTGGTGGCCAGCATCACCAGGACCAGCGTGGGGATGCCGACCTGGGCGGCGGCGATGATCGCGGCGATCGTGAGCACGCCCACCATCGCGACGATCCCCAGCGAGTTGCCGAGGTCCATCTGGCGGCTCAGCCGCTCCACCCGGTTCCGGACCGCGTTGGCGGCCACCAGCCCGCCCATCATGATCGCCATCGCGACCACCAGCCGCGGGATGAACAGGATGGCCTCGTTCATCGACTGCTCGAGCGCCGGCAGGCCCAGCACCGAGACCGCGATGAGCGCGACCACGAACAGGATGATCGCCCGCACCAGGCCCGCGAGCAGCGAGGTGAGCGACCGGCCCATCCCGACGCGCTCGATCGCGTCGCTCACGCCCCAGCGGTCGGCCATGCGGTCCAGCCCGGCGGTGCCGAGGCCCACGCGGATCACGCGGCCCACGATGCGGGCCACGATGATCCCGACGATCATGACCACCAGGGCCGCGACGAGGCGCGGCACGAACGCGCCCACCTGGTCGAGCATCGTGTTCACCAGGCTCATGGGGGGCACGGGGATCATCGGGGGTCTCCTCCGTCATGTTTGCGGTGCAGGCCGAGCAGGGTCGCGGCCGCCTCTGCCAGCGCGGCGCTGAGCGCGCCGAGCGACGACAGGGCCTCGCGCACGCCCCGCTGCCAGCGGGCGTTGCGCACGACGCGGTGGGTGAGGTCCGGCGCCTCCGGCACCGGCGCCCCCCGGACCTCGGCGAGCAGGTCCGCGAGGCGGCGCTCCGCCGGGGTGGGGGCGTCCGGGTCAGGTCCCGGAGGCGGGTCGGCCACCTGGGATCTCCCAGTCGTAGGTGTTGTTGCGCAGCAGGTCCATGAGTTCGCTGCGGGCCCGGTGCAGGCGGCCCTTCACGCTGCCCATGGGCGCATCCGTGATGCGGGCGATGTCCTCGTACGGCATGCCCTCCAGGTCCCGCAGCACCAGCACGGCGCGGTGCTCCGGGCGCAGCGCCCGGATCTTCATGGCCAGGCGGTCACGGCGCTCGGAACGCTCCAGGCTGCTGGCGGGCTGGGCGGACTCCGGCAGGTCCGCCGGCGTCTCCTCCCCCACATCCACGGGCACGGGGCGACGGCGCTCCAGCTCGTTCAGCGACAGGTTGTGGACGATGCGCAGCAGCCAGCTGCGGAACGGGGCGTCGCCGCGGTAGCCGCGCAGGTTGTGGAAGGCGCGCAGCAGCGCGTCCTGGGCGACATCCTCCGCGTCGTCGCGCCCGACGATGCGGGTGGCGACGCGCACGACGACGTCCCGGTGGCGGGCCACGAGCACCTCGAACGCACCCAGGTCGCCCTGCGCGGCGCGACGGGCCAGCTCGGTGTCATCGCCGATGTCGGGGGCAACGGCGGTCGCGCTCAAACGAATCTCCCTCCCGGCGTAACTTCGGGGAACGGGCTCCTGTCGTGGTGTGCGAAGGACCGCGCGCCCGGGCGGCGCGCACACACCGAATCCGACACCGGAGCGTGGAATCGGCGGTACGCATACCGCGAACCTATCCGTCCAGGACGGACGGCGCGAGCGGCGGGCACGACGCGGGGGACCCCCGTATCCCCGCGCCCCGCTCGCGACAACGCGCCGCACGCTGGTGCGGCGCGCTCTCCGGGCCCGAGGGTCCTCTCCCCCTCGGGCCCGGTGAGGCCGAACCGCGAGCCGCCGATCCCCCGCAGAGGCACTCGCGAACCGGCCAGGCCCCCGGGGGAACCCTCGCACCCCGGGGCGCCGAGCGGGACGTGCCCGGACGGTGGCGCCGCCGCCGTCCGGGCGCTACCGTCCCGCGGATGACCCAGGTCGCATGCCCCTCCTGCGGCACCCCCAGCCGCATCCGCGCCAACGCCCCGGGCCGGCCCGTGTGCAGGAACTGCAGGTCGCGGCTGCCGTGGGTGGTGGAGGCCGACGAGGCGACCTTCGCCGATGAGGTCGCCGGGCCCCTGCCGGTGATCGTGGACTTCTGGGCGGGATGGTGCGGCCCGTGCCGGCAGGTCGCCCCAGTGCTCGAGCAGGTCGCCGTCCGCCACGCCGGTGACATGAAGGTCGTGAAGGTCGACGTGGACGCCAACCCGGGGCTCGCCCAGCGCTTCAACGCTATGAGCATCCCGCTGCTGGTGTTCATGCGTCGGGGCGAGGAGGCCGACCGCGTCGTCGGCGCGGTCCCCGGCGCGGTGCTCGAGCAGCACCTGCTGCCGCTGCTCGTCGGCTGACCGCCGCCGTGCGCGTCTCCTTCGTCTGCCTCGGCAACATCTGCCGTTCGCCGATGGCCGCGGCCGTGATGGCCCACCGGGCCGCGGAGGCCGGCGTGCCGGTGCAGGTCGACTCGGCCGGCACCGCCGGCTGGCACATCGGGGAGCCCGCCGACCCGCGCACCGCCGCCGAGCTGCGCCGCCGCGGCGTGGCCCTCACCCACGCGGCCCGCCAGTTCGCCGCGGCCGACTTCGCGCGGTTCGACCTGGTGCTCGCCATGGACGCCGACAACGCCCGCAACCTGCGGCGCCTCGCACCGTCGGCGCATGACGCCGCCAAGGTGCGGCTGCTGCGCGAGTTCGACGCCGCCTCCCACGACGGCGACCGTGACGTGCCGGACCCCTACTACGGGGGCGACGACGGCTTCCGGCGGGTCTTCGAGATGGTCGACGCCGCGTGCCTCGGCCTCCTCGAGACCCTCCGCACCCGGTGAGCGCCGCCGTCGCCGCGGCGGCCGCGCGGGCCGCGGGCGCCGCCGTGGCATCCGCCCGCCCGGTGGCCGGCGGGGACGTGAACGCCGCGATGCGCGTGACGCTGGACGACGGCCGCGAGCTGTTCGTCAAGCACCGCGACGCGGCTCCGGAGGGAATGTTCGCCGTGGAGGCCGCGGGCCTGGCGTGGCTCGCCGGCGCAAACGCGCTGCGGGTCCCCGCCGGCGCCGCCGTCGACGGGGGCTGGCTGGCGATGGAGTGGATCGACCGCGGGCGGCCCGCCCCGGGCCACGACGAGCGGCTGGGCCGCGGCCTCGCCGCCCTGCACCGCGCCGGGGCGCCCGGGTTCGGGAGGGCGGGCGGTGGCACCGGGTTCATCGGGCCGCTGCCGGTCCCCGACGACCCGCTGCCCACCTGGGCGGAGTTCCTGGCACGCCGGCGCCTGATGCCGCTGGCGGAGGCGGCGCACCGCGCGGGTGCGCTCGCCGCCGCGGACGTGCGGGCCCTGGAGGGGCTGTGCGCCCGCCTGCCGTACCTGCTGGGCCCGGCGGAGCCGCCGGCCCGCCTGCACGGCGACCTGTGGGCCGGCAACAGCTTCCCGGACGCCACCGGCGCGCCGGTGCTGGTCGACCCGGCGGCGTTCGGCGGCCACCGCGAGACCGACCTGGCGATGATGCGCCTGTTCGGCGGGTTCGGCGACCGGGTGTTCGCCGCCTACGCCGAGGCGCATCCCCTCGCCCCCGGCCACGACGACCGGGTGGAGCTGCACCAGCTGTTGCCGCTGCTGGTGCACGCCGCCCTGTTCGGCGGCGGGTACGCGGGGTCCGTGCGGCGCATCGTCCGCCGGTTCGGGTGACCGCACGGCGCGATGCCGTGACCGGGCGAATCTGTCGTAACCTACGGGGCGCGCTCGCGGTCCATGCGCATGCCGGACGCCCCATCCCCCGCAAGGAGCACCCCCAGAAGTGAACGTCACGGAGCGATCAATCGGCTCCCATGACCTGGTCATGTGGGCCACCGACGAGACCTCCGGGATGCAGGCCGCCGTCGCGCTGCACACCGCGCAGACCCCGGCCCTCGGGCAGCTGGTGCACGACCCGTCCGGTGACCCCACCGACGCGATCCTCGGCGCCCTGCGCCGATCCGAGCGGGCCACCCGCCGCGCGCGCCTGCTGGGCGTCCCCGCCGGCGGCGCCGCCGCCGTGCTCGCCGGGGGTGCCCCCGGCCCGGCCCTGTTCACCGCGTTCGGGCACGTGCTCGACCGCCTCGAGGGCCGCCTGTGGGTCATGCCCGGCCCCGGGTGCACCCCCGCGGACCTCCAGGTCGCGGCGGCCGTGCGCGACCGCGTGGCGGGTGCCGCGGAGGGCGCCGACCTCCTGCCGGCCGAGGCGCGCGGCGCCGTCGCCGCCGCCCGGTCCGCGTGGGCCCACGGGAGCGGCAACGCGAACCTCGCCGGCGCCCGCGGGGTGGTGCTGGGCGCGGGCCGCATCGCGGCGGGCGCCGCCCGCATGCTGGCCGGCCAGGACGCCCTGGTGGTCATCGCGGACGCCGACCCCGCGCGGGGCGCGGCCCTCGCCGCCGAGGTCGACGGGGTCACCGCCACGCCCGCGGCGGCCATCGCATCCGGATGCGACGTGCTCATGCCGTGCGCCGACGGCGTGCGGCTGCGCGCCGGGCAGGTCGAGGCCCTGCGGTGCCGCGTGGTGGCCGGTCCCGCCGACGGGCAGCTGGCGGACCCCGACGTGGCCCGCACCCTCGCCGCGTGCGGGATCGTGTGGGTGCCGGAGGTGCTCGCCGGCGCCGGGGGGCTGCTGTCGGCCGCTCGCGAGATCGGCCTGGGCGACCTGCGCGGGGACGCGGACTCCGACACCACCCGCATCGCGTCGGTCACCTCCGCGGTGCTCGCCGCGGCCGACGACCTGGACACCGCCGCCGCCCTGGAGCGGGTCGCGGACGCGACGCCGCCCACGCCCGCGCCCGACCGGCCGCTCACCGTGCGGGCGATGCGCGCCGCCTGACCGCGCCGCCCGTGGACCGCAGCTTCACGCTCGTGCGCCACGGGCGCAGCGACTACAACCGGCTGGGCCTGGTGAACGGCGACCCCACCGTCGCCGTGTCCCTCGACCCGGAGGGCGAGGAGCAGTGCCGGCGCCTGGCGGCGCAACTCGCCGGCGAGGACTTCGACCTCGCGGTCCGCACGCGGTTCGCGCGCACGGCCCAGAGCCTGGCGATCATCCTCGACAACCGGGACGTGCCGGTGGCCGTGTACCCGGAGCTCGACGACGTGCACCTGGGGATCTTCGAGGGCCGCCCCGTGGAGGAGTACCGGGCGTGGCGGCGGGCGCACGGCCCGGACGAGCACCCGCCCGGCGAGGGCGAGAGCCGCGTCGGCGCGCTCTACCGCTTCGCCGCCGGGTTCACGCGCATGGCCGATGAGGAGGCCGGCCGCGTGCTGGCGGTGCT
>JADLHW010000028.1 GCA_020848615.1 Thermoleophilia bacterium | reverse complement strand
GAGAGCGCCTCCAGCACCCACGCGCGGGCGAGCTCGGTGGGGCCGACGCCCCGCGCCCGCGCCGCCTCACGGATCCGGTTCACATCGTCACGGCTGAGGCGGACCGAGAAGGTGATGGTCGGCTCCTTGGCGACCGTCACCGGGACCTCCTCGAGTTCCTCCTCGGCGATCTCCGCCAGGTCCACCGACTCCCATCGGGCGGCCGCCGCCTCACGCTCGGACGTCGCAGGCTTCTTGGCTCGGCTCATTTCTTGCTCCATCGACGACGCTCGGCGGCCGTCATGTCCCTCGCGGTGATCGGAGAGAAGAGCCCGTCGGGCTCACGCTCGACAACGACCAGCAGGTGGCGGCCGGCGTGCGTCCGGCCCATCGCCAGATACCGGCCGTCGCGTGCACGGAACACCCGCGGCGCTCCGAGCACGACCTCTCACCAGATGACGAGCGATGTGCTCGACGTTCCAGTCATCCCAGCGGAGCCCCTCGATACGACCCGGGCACCGTAGCACGGACGTGATACGCGGTCGACCTCACCACGTCTCACCCCCTCATCGCACCACGTCGTCCCATTTCCTCTTGTACAGGCGCCGGTTGTGGGTGCCATCGCAACGGAGGTGGGGGAGATGGAACGCGAGCTGCTGACGGTCCGGGAAGTGGCCGGACGCCTGCGGTGCTCCGAGGAAACCGTGCGACGCATGATCGCCCGCAGCGAGCTCGCCGCGGTGCGGGTGGGGCGCGGCTACCCGGTGGACGCCGAGAGCATCCCGCGTCCGGCGTACCGGCACTCCGACGAGCGGAGCGCGGCATGACCGGCCAGGAGGAGCTCCCGCCGCTGCTGAGCGTCGGTGACGTGCAGCGCCGCTACGGGATGCGGGACCCGCGAGCTGCGACGACGCCGGTCACGATCAGGCCGTTGGCACGCCGAGCGCTGTGCTCGTTGGCCGCCGATCGGAGGTGAGGGGCGGAGACGAACCCCCTCCGTCGCCGTGAGCGCCGACATGGCGGCGACCCCCGGCACGATCGCCAAGGGCAGCAGGAGCCAGGCCATCCGCCTTCACCCCCGGCGAACCGCGGACTCCGCGGGGACACCTCCCGTTGCGTCGCCCTCGTCCGCCGGCCTCACGCGCTTTCCGCGCAGGACCCCCCGGGCCCGAGCCGCGTCGATGACGCGTTCCACCGCGATCTCGTACGCCGCCTCGCGCAGCGTCCGCGACGTCGCCTTCGAGCGATCCCGCGTCTCCGCGAAGGCCCGGCCGAGGGTGAGGGCCAGGCGCGCGTTCACGTCCCCCTCCTCCCACCTGAGCTGCTGGAGGTTCTGCGCCCACTCGCAGTAGGAGACGATCACCCCGCCGGCATTGGCCAGGATGTCCGGGACGACGAAGACGCCCCGCTCGGCGAGGGCGCGGTCGGCATCCGGAGTGGTCGGTCCGTTCGCGCCCTCCACGACGATGCGGCACCGCAGGCGATCGACGGTCCGCTCGTTGATCACGCCGCCCAGCGCCGCCGGGATGAAGACCTCGTGCTCCAGTTCCAGCAACTCCTGGGGCGAGATCGGCTCGGCGCCGGGGTACTCGGTGATCGACCCGCCCTCGGCCAGGTGCCGCACGAGGCGCTCCGGGTCGATGCCCCGGGGGTCATGGATCGCGCCGTCCACGTTGGAGGCGCCGACCAGCCGGCACCCGAGCCGCACCCCCAGCCGCGCGGCCCACGAACCCACGTTGCCGAACCCCTGGACCACCATCCGCGCGCCATCCAGGCCGAGCCCGACCGCGCCCGCGGCATCGTTGAGGCACAGGGCGACCCCGCGGCCCGTCGCCTGCTCCCGCCCGTAGGAGCCGTGCAGGGCGAGCGGCTTGCCGGTGACGATCGCGGGCGTGAACCCGTGGAGCTTGCCCCACTGATCCAGGAGCCAGCCCATGGTCTGGGCGTCGGTGTTGATGTCCGGGGCCGGGATGTCGCGCTGGGGGCCCAGCACGATCTCGACCTTGTCCATGTAGGCCCGGGCGATGAGCTCACGATCCTGCTCGGCGAGGCGACCCGCCGGGCAATCGACGCCGCCCTTGGCGCCACCGAACGGGACCCCCACCAGCGCGGTCTTCCACGTCATCAGGGCGGCCAGCGCCCGTGACTCGGCGAGATCGGTCTCCTCGTGAAAGCGGATGCCTCCCTTGAACGGGCCGCGCAGCCCCTTGTGCTGGATGCGGTAACCCGTGAACACGTGCAGGCGCCCGTCCGAGAGGTGCACCGGGATCTCGAACTGCAGCTCCCGGTAGTTGTGGCGCAGGAAGTCGCGGACCTCATCGGCGACGCCGAGCCGCTCGGCGGCGTGCTCGAAGTAATCGACCGAGCGCTCCGCCCAGGTGCGCCCCGGATCAACGGGCGGACGCGCCGTCGCGTCCCCCGGCTGGGAATCGGAACTCGCCATCACTGCGGTTGCGACGGTATGCCGGCCTCCTCGACGAGGCCGCGGCGAAGCAGGTTGATCACGGGGACGTGCTCGATTCCCACCGGGCAGATGTCAACGCGGGCGTTGCACCACACACGCACGACCATAGCGTGTCCTCACCGCCGACCGACCCCTGCCGCCGCTCGGCGAGCCCGGCCGAGGACGCCGCTCCCAGGTGGAGGATCAGGTCGCGCGGCGCGAGCGGCACGCCACCCGCGCGGTCCTCGCCCCTTGAGCCCGAGGTCCGTCCGGTCGACAATCGGCCGGACAGGGCGGCGGGCGGACGAGAGGAGCGGGACCCGGATGAGCGCATGGTGCCGGTGCGCGTGATCCCAGTGGCCGCATGAGTCGCGACCCTCGCCGCCGTCGCCGCGGCTGGGGCCCCCTCGGTCCCGACGGCTGGGATCAGCAGCAGCGCAATGTCGTGCTGGCGCTGCTCGTCGTCCTGCTGTTCGTGCTGGTGATGATGGCCGCCACCCTGGCCGCCGGACGCGGGGGGTCCTCGTCACCCACGCCCAGCACCGTCGACACGGTCACCTCCACCACCGGCACCACCGACGAGACCGAGACGCGGACCACGGGCACCGGAACCGTTGGCACCGGTACCGGCACGGGACGCACGACGCGAACGGCACCGACCACCACGCGAACCTCGCAGGCCCCCGCCCCCCAGGCACCGGCAACCACCACCACCCAGCAGGCGCCGGCGCCCGCACAGACGCAGGCGACCACCACGGAGCAGGCGACCACCACGGACGGGGCGCTCACCCCCGCCCGGCCGGAGCTGACGACGCCCGCACAACCGCCGCCGCCCTGACCGTTCGGAGCATGGGTCGGGTGGGTTGCCGGGCTGGTGTGTGCATGCCGCGGCCGTGGTGAGCCCCGCTTCCCCGCGCGGTGCTACTCGTACGCCACCGAGTAGGTGACCTCGGCGATGAAGTCGAGGTCGCCGTCCTCGCCGGCGGGGTGGCTCCGCAGGCTCACCACGCGATCGTGAACGTCCTCGGCGCCCCTCCCGACGGGGAACTCGACCGGCCGCCGGTCCGTCGCGGCCTGCCCGTCCGTGCCGTTGCCGTCCGCGGCGCTCACCTCCACGGTCATCCGGGACGCCCGGGAGGCGGGATCGGCGATGTCGAACGGGGCCGCATTCGGCCAATTGTCGCCGCCGGTGGGCATGGGATCCCAGGTGGTGGAGCTCATGAGCGGCGCCGAAGCGCCCGGCACCCGCACCGCGAACCGGAACGTCGCCTCGCCGTCGCCGCCTCCGGGATCGCCGTCGCCGATGCAGACCAGGTGCGTGAGCCCCACCGTGATCCGGCGTCTCCTCGTCGTGATCGACTCGAAGTTCGGTGGGTTGCCGGGGGCGACCGCCCGGGACCCCCACACGTAGTCCCACACCCCGTCCTCGTTCCACGCGAGGACCACGAACCACAGCTCCGAGCCGGGCAGCAGCGGGGCGTGCCCGTGGGTGTCGGGCTCCAGGAGGCCGTCGACCAGGGTGAGGTCGTGGTTCAGCAGCCGTGAGGTGAACGCGCTCGCCACGATCGCCTCGGGCGGGAAGAACGGCAGGTTGCGGTCGTCGAGGGACGGCTCGGCGGTCGCCAGCTGCACGCGGACGCGCGTGAAGGTGCTGGTCGCGACCTGCACCGACACGTACGTGCCCCCCGGGGTGATGGTGAGCAGCGGGAAGTGCTCCCCGCAGTGGGTGAGCATGTCGCCGCGGGACTCCCAGACGACGGCGGGCATCGTGAGCCGGCCGAGCACGGCGCCGTCACCGGTCGCCGAGCCCTCGTCCCCCCGGTACAGGAGGGCCTGGTAGACGTCGCCGTAGTCCACGGGCTCGCGCTCGAACGTGCCGGTGCCGGTGATGTCCGCCACCGCGAGCCGGAAGTCCGGCGCGGCACCGCCGAACGGCACGACGCGCTCCCACAGCTCGACGCGCGCGGGGCCCCCGCCCGGCCCACGCGGCTCGACGGTCACCCGCGGGGGCTCGCCGGTGATGAGCTCGGCCGGGTCTTCGGGGAACAGGCGGGCCATGCGGTCCCTCCGCGATCGTGTGGTTCAGGAGGTACCCGTGCGGCATCGCGCGCCACGCCCCGCCGCGCGGTGCCGTGCGGCATCCCGGACGGCCGCCGGTCCCCGGTCCCCTCCGTGCGCCCTCGCCGGGCGGCGGGAGCGGATGGTTTCACCCCGCTCAGCCCGGGAACCCAAGGGTCTGGCCGGGGCGCTGCGATCGATGCCGGGAGGTGACGCCCTTGCGAGCCTGCCTGGGATGGAACCGCCCGTGGCGATGATGGGACCCGAGGCGGTGCGCGTGCTGCTGACATCGGAACCTGCGAGCGTGGCGGCGGCACGGGCCGAGGCCGTGCGGTGCGCCCGCGTCGCGGGGATGTCCGCCGAAGCGGTGGACCGTGTGCGCCTCGCCGTCTCGGAGGCCGTCACAAACGCCGTGCTGCACGCCTACCCGGGTGGCGGCGGGGACGTCGAGATGCGCGTCGACGCCGCCGGGGGGCGCCTGCGCATCGAGGTCCGGGATGCGGGCTGCGGACGTGCGGCGGCCGACCCGGCCACCGCGTCCGGCGGGTTCGGGTTGGCCCTCATGCGCGCCCTGGTGGAGCACCTGGAGGTCGACGACACGCCGCCCGGGACCCGCGTGGTGCTGCAGTTCAGCGGCCGCGCGCCGCCGGGTCGGTGACGCGCGCCACCTCGCGGGCCATCGTCACGGCCTCGCGGTCATCCCGCGCGCAGGGCAGTATCCGCGCGATCCCGCTCACATCCAGGGCCCGCTCCACGATCGCCGCGGTGCCGACCAGCAGCACCAGGCGCGCCCCGCGGGCGCGCAGCAGTCCGTCGGTGTCAACCGCGGCGTTCAGGACGGAGGAGTCGATGTAGTCCGCGGCCGACAGGTCGAGGACCGGCAGGCGGCCCTCGGCCACGATCCCGGAGAGCGTCTCACGCAGCGCGTCGCGCGTCCGCAGGTCGTGTTCGCCGAACAGGCTCACCACGGCCACGTCGCCGTACCCGCGATCCACGAGGGCCGCGCCGGGCAGGGGCTCGCCGGGCATTCCATCGCCGCCGCACGCCATGTCGCATCTGAGGTCGAGCACCACCGCTCCCATCCGTCGGGGTGGACGCGGTTCACGCTACGGACGACGCGGTGAAGACACCACGGTGCCATCGTGAAGTTCCCTTCACGGTTCGCGCAGCATGTATCCCACGCCCCGCACGGTGACCAGGCGCTCCGGGTGCGCCGGGTCGCGTTCGAGCTTGCGCCGCACGTTCTTGACGTGCACGTCGCAGGCCCGCCGGTCCCCGGGATGGGTGCTGCGCCACACCTGCGCCACGATCTCCCGCCGTGTGACCACCTGCCCGGGCCGCTCGGCCAGCACCGCCACCAGGCGGAACTCCAGGGGCGTGAGGTCCACGGGCCGGTCGCCCACGGCGATGGTGCGGCGCACCAGGTCGAGGCGCAGGTCCCCCACCTCCCGCGTGGCGGCGGCCTCCCGGTCGGCGCGGTCCAT
Organism: Thermoleophilia bacterium; assembly: GCA_020848615.1. Taxonomy (GTDB): domain Bacteria; phylum Actinomycetota; class Thermoleophilia; order Miltoncostaeales; family Miltoncostaeaceae. The sequence goes on along the minus strand of JADLHW010000028.1, from coordinate 67,874 downwards.
GAGCCGCCGGCGCAGGATCGCCCGCACGCGGCCCACCAGCTCACCCATGGAGAACGGCTTGGGGACGTAGTCGTCGGCCCCGATCTCCAGGCCCAGGATGCGGTCGGTCTCGTCCGTGCGCGCGGTGAGCATGATGACCGGGACGATGCTGCGGGCGCGGATCGCCCGGCACACCTCGTAGCCGGACAGCCCCGGAAGCATGAGATCCAGCAGCACGACGTCGTACGCGTCCGGGTCCACGGCCGCCGCGGCGACGCCGTCGTTCAGGACGTCCACCGCGAACCCCGCGTGGCGCAGGCCGAAGGCCACGGCGTCGGCGATCGCCTCCTCGTCCTCCACCAGCAGGACCCGGGCGGGCGCATCCGGGGCGGGGCGGGTCCCGCTCATGGGGCGCCGTCCGGGAGGGCGAGCCGTGCGACGGTGCCGCCGCCCGGGCCCGGCGCGAGCGTGAGCGTGCCGCCCAGGGCGGTGGCCGCCCGGGAGGCGATGGCCAGGCCCAGGCCGAACCCGTCGCGTGTGCGGTCCCCGCCGCGGAAGAAGCGGTCGAACACCCGCCCGGAGATCTCCGGGCTGATCCCCGTGCCCGTGTCACGCACCTCGATGACCACCACGTCGCGGTTGCGGGCCGCGCGGAGCACGATGCGGCCCTCCGGCGTGTACTTCACGGCGTTGTCGGCGAGGTTCGCAACGACGCGCTCCAGCATGCCGGCGTTGCTGACGACGGTCGCCGCGGGAGCGGCGTCCACCTCCAGGGCCACCCCGGGGCGCGGCTCCAGGTCGGCCGCCACGTGCTCGAGCAGCGCGCGGACCGGCAGCCTGCGGCGTGGCAGGGGCGCCGGGTCGTCCGCCCGGGTGAGCATCAGCAGGCTCTCGCACAGCCGGGTCATGCGATCCGACTCCCTGCGCAGGTGCGCCAGGAACAGGTCCCGCTCGGCGGGCCGGTCCTTCGCGCCCGTCTCCAGCGCGTCCAGCGCGGTGACGATGCCGGTGAGCGGCGTCCGCAGGTCGTGGGCGGCGTTGGCGACGAAGTCCCGTTCACGGGCCTCCCGGACGTCGCGTTCCGCGCCCACGGCCGCCTCGGCGCGGCTCTGCTCGACGGCCGCCCGCGTGCGCTCCGCCGTCTGCTCGATGACCTCCACCTCCGCGGGGGTCCACGGCCGCGGCACGTCGGCGAGCGCCGTGAGGCCACCCACGTACTCGCCGCGCCTGAGCAGCGGCACGGCCACGAACGCCCGCACGTCGGCCGCCGCGAACGCCTCGCGTGCGGTCCCGGTGAGCTCCGGGTGCGCGAGCACGTCGTCGCACACCGCGGTCTCACCGCGCTCCAACCCGGCGAGCAGCGCCCGGCCGTACGCCGCCTGTGGGTGGCGTCCCACGAGGCTCGCCATGCCCGGACGGGCGAAGTGGTCGCGTTCCACGACGTGCACGTGGTCGCCGTCGCCCGCGGGTTCCGCGGCGAAGTACAGGACGCGGGCGACCCCCATGTACTCCCCCAGCTCACGGGCCGCGGCGCGCTGGAGCTCCTCCGGGTCGTCCAGCGATCGCAGCGCGTCGCTGAGCCGGAGCATGAACGACTGGTGCTCCTCGCTGGCACGCAGGCGCGTCTCCACGTCCGTGCGGCCCGTGACGTCGGCGTAGAGCACCGCCAGGTGGTCGCGGTCGAGCGGGTGCGCGAGCAGCTCGAACCAGCGGCCCATCACCGGCGTCCTGGCGACGACCCGCGCCGGCCGCCCCCCGCGGGCGACGCGGTCGAACCACGCCGTCAGCGAATCACCGGCCTCCGGGGCGAGCTCCCGGATCGTGCGTCCCTCGGCCCGTGCCACGGGGATGCCAACCGTCCGCTCGAACGCCTCGTCCAGGTCCAGCAACCGGCAGTCCGTGGCCCGTGCACCGCCGTCCCGCAGCAGCTCGACCCGCGCCAGGCCGAGGCCCATGCCCCGGATGAGGTCGAGCAGGAACACCTCCCCGCCGCGGGGCGGCCTGCGCGAGGCGCCGTGATCCGCGTGGAGGCTCATCAGCCGGGTTCCGCTCACGCTCCGGGCCGCGGGCGCCGTGTGGCGCCCGTCCCCCGGTTGGTTCCCGTCCGGTCACCGGGTCACACGCGGGTCCGGGCCCGCGTATGGGGATCAGCCGCCGAGATCGGGCTGCGGGTCCCGGTTCCAGTCCCGGTACGACAGGTACGACGCCCAGCCGGTGCCGTAGCAGCAGCACCACTCCTGGCAGAACGGCGCCGTCCAGATCGCGTCGCCCTCGGTGACCGGGTACCAGGCGTCCCCGAGGCGGTGCACCAGGCTCCCCTCCAGCATCAGCAGGCCGTGCTCCATCACGTGCGTCTCCGTTCGGGGCAGGCTCGCGCCGGGCGCGAAGCTCAAGGAGTCGACGGCCATGTCGAGGCCCGGGTCCTGGGGGAGCAGGCGCTGGACGTGGACGTTCGCGTCGCCCTCCATGTGCTCCACCGGGACGTCCGCACGGTCGCCCACCACCATGCGCGGCTCGGCGCCGTCCTGCGCCACGTACACCTTCTCGATGAGGCACAGCCGGGCGACCCCCGACGCGGTGAACTCGTGCTCGGTGCCCGCCGGGAGGTACGCGTACCCCTGCCGGCCCAGGTGGTGGACCGAATCCTCGGTGTCGAGGCGCACCGCCCCGCCCAGCACGTACGCGAACCGCGCGACGCCCGGCGGGGCGGTCCCCCCGCGTCCGCCGTCCGCCATCGTGGCGACCGACATCGCGAAGCCCGCCAGCGGCGGGGCGATCAGGGTCACGCGGGCCACACCCGGCCATCCCGGCACCGGGCCGGTCACGTGGCCGTCGGGGGCCACCACCGCGTGGTCCAGCCGCACCGAGCTGCGCGTGTACGGACCCGTCACCGCACCACCGCCACCCGGCCGCGCACGACACCCGCCTCCATCACCGCACCTCCCCGCACGGTCGCGCCGGCCATCCCACCGGCCTCGGTGCAAACCACCGTAAACCTCCAGGTGGTGGCGGCGCACCCGCCCGGTGGTCGTGCTCGTACGGTGCCCGACCTGGCCGGTCGTGCAGCGACGGCTCACAGCAGGCCGGCGAACCCCAGGCCGATGTCCACCAGCGACACGCGGTCCAGCCCCGGAACCTCCGCCAGCGGGACCCAGCGGGCCTGGTCGGTGCCGCCGCCGGTCTCGTGCCGCAGCTCGCCGCCGGTGATGCGCCCCTCGTACACCACCCGGATGCTGCGCAACGTGCGCGTGAGCACCGCGTGCCGGTCCCCGCCGGGTTCGAGCACCAGGCTGTCGACGCCGAGGGGCCGCAGCAGCTCGACCGTGTGGCCGGTCTCCTCGAGCACCTCCCGCACCGCGCCGTCCTCCGGGCGCTCGTGCAGGTCCACGCCGCCGCCCGGCAGCGTCCAGCGACCGGTGGCGCCGCCGTCGTCGAGGCGCACCAGCAGCACCCGCCCGTCCCGCGCGATCACCGCGTACGCCGCCAGGCGGGTGTCGTAGGCGCGGTGGTCCGGCACACCGCCACCCTACGGACGGGGCGCCGCCCGGGGTCAGCCGGTCCCGAGGGTGAACACCCGGTACGGCTCGCCCATGAGCGGCATCGCGACGTTGCGCACCGGCACGCCGCCCGGGGTGGCGCCGGCGTGCGGGCCGCGGTGGGCGTGCCCGTGCACCACGAGGTCCGCGCCGGCCCGGTCGATCGCCTCCGCGAGCTTCTGGCTGCCCAGGAATGCGTGGATCTCGGGCCGCTCGTCGGCGACGGTGTCGGCCACCGGCGCGTAGTGCAGCAGCGCGACGCGGGCGCCGCAGCCGGTGGCCGCGAGCTCGGTGAGGCCCCGGCGCAGCTCCCGCGCGGCGGCCTCGGCCACCGCCACGAACGCCTTGATCTCGGGTTCCCCGAACGCCGTGAGCACGTTGTGCCCGAATCCCCCGGCGAAGCCCTTCACGCCCGCCACCCCCAGGCGGGCACCGTCCACCTCCAGCACCACCGCCGCGTCGCGCAGCACCGTCACGCCGTGAGCGCCGAGCGCCGCCACCACCGCATCCGGGTCGCCGGCGTGGTGGTCGTGGTTCCCGAGCACGGCGAGCTTCGGGATGGTGACCCCCGCCAGCTGCCGCCCCAGCGCGTCCGCCTCCTCCCGGGTGCCGCGCCGGGTGAGGTCACCGGCGAGCAGCAGGACGTCGGCACGCGCGTCGAGGTCCGCGAAGCCGGGGGCCAGGAGGTCCTCGCGGTCGTCGGAGGCGTGGACGTCCCCGACCGCGGCCACGCGGATCACGCGACCTCCAGGGGCCGCGGGGCCGACGGGGCGGTGAGCAGCCGCAGCTCACGCACGAGCGTGAAGAACGTCCGCGCGAACGGGCTCTCGCCGGTGCGTCGCCACAGCTCGTCCCAGTCGATCTGCTCCCGCAGGGCGCGGGCGATCTGCAGGGGCGGCCCCAGGTCGAGGCTGTGCTCGGTGAGCGCCAGCAGCTTGCTGGTGAGCAGATCGTCGACGCGCATGACGCGCATCTGGACGGCGTGCACCACCATCTCGTCGCACCTGCCGAGGAGCACGTCGTCCACCGGGAACCCGGTGGGGTGATGGATGAGGTCGATGAGGACGTCGCCGTCCCAGGCCTTCACCAGCCAGCCCTCCGGCGGCACCTCGACCCGCAGGCCCGCGGCGCGGGCGAGCTCCTGCACCAGCGGGGCGTCGTCCTCGCGGATGAGCAGGTCGATGTCCTTCTCGGTGGGCGGGCCGCCGCGGGCCCACGCCGCGAGGCCGCCGCCCAGCGCGAAGTCCACCCCGGCCTCGCGCAGGACCGCGGCGATGCGCTTGAGCGACTCGAGCAGCGGTTCGGACTGGACCGACGGCAACGGTGCTCCTGGGACGGGGGCCGGTGCCCACCCGTACCCCGCCCCCCATCCGCGGAACCGTCCGGGGGCCGGGCCCTCCATGGCCCGGCCCCCGCGCCGTCACCGCCCGTAGACGATGTTCAGCACGATGCCCAGCACCACCGGAACCACGTCCGGGATGTGGAGCCGCGGCACCGGCTGCCCCGGCGGATCGGCGTCGCCACCGCCCCCCAGCACCACCGCGTCGCCGATCGCGAACGCCGCGCCACGCGCGTGCCGGACGTCGAACTCGGCGACACCGGTGTCGTACGCGCCCACCCTGACGATCCTGCCCGGGATGGGCCCCTGCAACGTGACCTGATGCGCGCCCATGGGCCACCTCCGTGCCGTGGTGTGCCCTGCATCCGTCTCTTCGCGCCATCCCGCGGGAATGTCACACGTGACATGGCGATATGCACGCGCATATCCTCGCGAAGGACGCGATGCGGCATGCATTCCGGCGGGGTGTGACATCCCCGTCTCCTCGCGAGAACAACGTATGGCACTTCCCGATTGCCACAGGACGACAGGCGGAGGGTGCGATGTGTCAACAACGCGAGCAGGACGGCGATCCCTTCAGCGCTCAGCGCATCCACCGGATCTACCGGGTGTTGCTGAGCCAGACTCGCGACCCGCACACGGCCGACGACCTCACCCAGGAGCTCTTCCTGGAGGTGCTCCGCGTGCGGAGCCGGTTCGACCCCCGGCGGGGTACCGTCGACGCCTGGATCAACGGGTTCGTGCCGCTGATCCTCATGCGGCACCGGTCCCGCGTCGGGCGGCGACGGGCCCGCGAGGCCGAGGCGCCGGAGGAGCAGGTGGACGCCCGGGCGACCGACCTCATCGAGCGTCTCGCCTGGCACGACCACGTCCGGCGCGCGATCGACCGGCTCGCCCCCCGCGACCGCGAGCTCCTGCTGCGGTTCGGAGAGGGCCAGAGCGTGCGGGAGATCGCCGAGGCGTTGGGCATGAGCATCTCCGCCGTCACGACCGCGCTGATGCGGGCACGCGAGCGGCTGCGCACGCTGCTCGAGCAGGACGGACCCGACCCCCAGGCGGCGTGACCATGACCGGAACCTTCATCCCGAGGAGCGACATGCACCGCGCCAAGCAGCGCCGGAGCCGGACCGGCGACCAGACGAGCTTCGTCCCTCCGCCCGGGCGGGCGACGTCCTTCCGCAGGGCGCTGCGCGCGCTCGGCATCACCCGGGACGACCTGGGGAGGATGCTCGACGACGACCGATGCGTCGCGGAGCTCGAGCGGCACGACCTGCCCACGTCTGCGCCGGATCACCTCGTGGAGGGCATCCGGCGCATGGCGTCCGGCCGGGAGGCGTAGCGCGGCGGTACCGCCGCAGGCCGCCGAGCCGCTCGGGTCCCCCGGCCCGAGGGGGCCGCGCACGAGCACGGCAGGCGCGGCGCCCGGCCCCTTCAGTCCTGCAGCCGGCGCACGCGCGGCCGGTGCCCCAGGCGCACCTGGCGGTTCATGTCGGCGACGGCCTCCGCCTGGGCGACCTCCGGGGTGGGCGCCGGGGTCGCCTGCCGGGCCCGGACCGCCTGGCGCGCCTCCTCCCAGTACCCCGCCCGCCGGTAGTGGTCGTAGATCGCGTGCTCGCGTTCGGGCGACAGCTCGTCGCCGTCTTCCAGGGCGGGCGCCGCCGCCAGGTGGTCGCGGCTGTACGGCACCACGATGCGCGGGTCCCCGTCGCCGTCGTCGACGTACCGGACCTCGTCGATGGGGATCGCGCCCCTGCGGCGGCCCATCATCCCGGTGCCCACCACCAGGTACCGCACGTACCGCGCGTCGGCGTCCAGGAACACGTCGCTCACCTTCCCCACCCGGTCTCCGGACTCGTCGCACACGTCCATGCCGCGGATGCGGCTCAGCGACGGCAGGCGCGTGGTGTCGGGGTAGGCCTCGGGCCCGATGCGGGCCGCATCGTCGTCGGGTTCGTGCCGGTCGGTGTCGTCGCTCATGGGGTCCTCCCGCCGCGGTGGGTCGAGTTTGGCGGCGTGTTCCCCGCGACGGCGCCGCGCAATCCGCCGGCGGTCGCGGGACGACACGACCGGGGGAACCGATCCCTCGCCCGCGCCTCGCCGAGCGGGTAGGGTCGACCGGCAGTCCACGAAAGGACGCCAGCCCACCGATGCGACGGATGTCGCTGCTGTTCTGCGCGGTCGCCGCGGGATACGCGGGTGGGTCGTGGCTGTCCTGGTCGTGGTTCGGGGCGGACGGCGTCGGCGCGTCGTTCTTCCCCGCCGCCGGGATCACGCTGGGCACGATGGCGCTCATGGACCGGCGGCGGTGGCCCGTCATCCTGGCGGCCGCGTTCACCGCCGAGGTGCTCGTGAACCTGTCGCACGGCATGGCCACGGCCCCCGCGTTCGGATACGGGGTCGCGAACACCGCGCAGCCGCTGGTGGGCGCCCTGGTGTTCGCGCGAGCGGCGCCCCTGCCGCCGAACATCGCCCGCAGCCGGGACCTCGCGGGTTTCCTGGCGGGCGGGGTCCTGGCCGGCCCCCTGGTGGGCGGACTGCTGGGCGCCGCCACCAACACGTGGCTCGGCTCCGGAGACGGCTTCGCGCGGTTCGCCTGGGAATGGTGGGTGGGCGACGGCCTGGGCGTCCTGGTGGTGGGCGGCGGGATCCTGTCGTGGCGCGCCGCCTCGGGCCATCCCCGCACCACCCGGCGCATCGCCGAGACGGCCGCCCTCACCCTCGCCGCGGCCGGCGCCACCGCCGCCTCGTTCTGGTTCGGCGTGGCCGCCCTGGGCTACGTGTCGCTGGTGGCGCTCATGGCCGCCGGGTTCCGGGTGGGCACGCGCGGCGTCGCCCTGGCCGGCACGGCGGTCGCGTTCATCGCCGCACAGGCGCTGGCCTCCGGGCACAGCGCGTTCGACATCGTGGAGATCTCCTCCGGCGACGCGCTCGTGTACTTCCAGCTGGCCCTCGCGGTGCTGGTCGCCACCGCATACGCGGTGGCCGCCGAGGTGGGCGAACGGGAGCGCGCCGCCGGCGAACGTCGCGCCGCGGAGCGCTTCCAGGCCCTGGCCGACCGCGCCCCGGCCATGCTGTGGGTGACCGACCGGGACGGCCGCTGCACGTACCTCAGCCGCGGCTGGTACGAGTTCACCGGGCAGGCCGTGGACGAGGGCCTCGGCTCCGGCTGGCTGGGCGCCATCCACCCCGCCGACGCCGAGGGTGTCGAGCTGGCCCTCACGCACGCCACCGCCCACCGCGAGCCGTTCCGCGCCGACTACCGGCTGCGGCGCACGGACGACGTGTACCGGCGGGTCATCGACAGCGCACGGCCGGTGCTCGGGCGCGACGGGGAGTTCGCCGGCATGGTGGGCTCGGTCATCGACGTGCACGAGCGCATCGAGGCCGAGGACGCCCTGCGCAGCAGCGACGCCCGCTTCCGCGCCCTGTTCGAGGCGATCGACGAGGGCTACTGCCTGTGCGAGATGGTGCTCGACGAGGCGGGGGCGCCCGTCGACTACCGGTTCCTGGAGGCGAACCACCACGTCGCCGCGATGACCGGGCTGCACGACGCGGCGGGCCGGAACGCCCTGGAGATGGTGCCCGGGCTGGAGCGGCACTGGCTGGACACCTATGCCCGCGTCGCGCTGGGCGACGAGACGCTCCGCTTCGAGGAGGGCTCGGACGCGATGGGGCGCTGGTTCGACGTGTTCGCCACGCCGGTGGAACCCCGGGGCCGGTTCGCGCTGGTGTTCAAGGACATCACCGAGCAGCGGCGCGCGGAGCTCGCGTTGCGCGAGAGCGAGCTCGAGGCGCGGCGCGCGCGGCGACGGGCCGAGTTCCTGGCGGAGGTGATCGGCGAGATGGAGGCCGTGGACGGGGTGACGGCGCGTGCCGAGCGCCTCATGGACCTGCTCGTGCCGCGCGTCGCCGACCGGGCCTCGCTGGTGGTGCCCGGCAACCCGCCGACGGTGCTCGCCCATCGCAGCGCCCCGGGGGAGCGCGACCCCGCCCACTCGGAGCTCCGCACGTCCATGGAGACCGGCGAGCGGCCGGAGGCGGCGCTCGCGCTGGAGCTCACCAACCCCGACCGCCGTCCCTACGGCGACCGCGACCGGGAGTTCTTCGCGGGGCTCACGGCCCGCGCCGGCGTGCTGCTCGCCAGCGCCCGCGTGCACCAGGAGGAGCACCGCGTCGCGCTGTCGCTGCAGCGGGCGCTGCTGCCGAACGTCCTGGAGGTGCACCCCGACATCGACGTCGCCGCCCGGTACGCCGCCGCGACGGGGGCCCTCGAGGTGGGCGGCGACTGGTACGACGTGTTCCTCCTCCCCGACGGCCGGATCGGCCTGGCGGTGGGCGACGTGGTGGGCCACGGCCTGGAGTCGGCCGCCACCATGGGGCGGCTGCGCACCGCCCTCGCCGCGCTCGCGCCGCACGCCGCCGGCCCGGGCGAGCTGCTGTCCCACCTGCAGCAGTTCACCGACGGCCCGAACGGCACCGGCTTCGCGACCGCCTGCTACGCGGTGCTCGACCCCGGGGCGGGTGAGCTGGTGCACGCCTCGGCCGGGCACCCGCCGTGCCTGGTGGTCGACCCCGGTGGCGCGACCCGGTGGCTGGAGGACGGCCGCTCGGTGCCGCTGTGCTCCCTGGGCGGCACGGACCGCCCGCAGGCGGTCACGGCGTTGGAGCCGGGGTCCCTGCTCGTGCTGTTCACCGACGGCCTGGTGGAGCGCCGCGGCGCGTCCCTGTCGGCGGGCATGGAATGGCTCGCCGCCGTGGCCGGGGAGCTGTCGGACGCCCCGGTCGAGGAGATCTGCGACCGGGTGCTCGCCGAGATGGTGGGCGACGCCGAGCGGGCCGACGACCTGGTGATCGTGTGCGTGCGGTACGCGCCCGTCCCCGCCGACGCCCTGCGGCGGTCGTTTCCCGCCGAGCCCGGGGAGCTGCGCAACATCCGGACCGCCGCCCGCACGTGGCTGGAGGAGCACGGCGTGGAGGAGCCGCACCGCACGCGGCTCCTGGTGGGCCTGGGCGAGGCGTGCTCGAACGTCGTGCGCCACGCGTACCCCGACGGTGCGCCGGGGATGGTGGACGTCCACCTGGACGCTGCGCCGGACGGCCGCGTGCGGGTGCGCGTCACCGACGGGGGTTCCTGGAAGGAGCCGGGCTCCGGCGCCCCGGGCGGGTACGGTATCCGGGTGATCCGGGGGCTGAATGACGCCGTGACGTTCCGGACCGGCGACGCCGGGACGACGGTGGGCTTCGAGTTGGCGGTGCCGGCCCCGCTGGCATGACCGAGCCGCTGGCGAGCATCCGGGCCGAACGGGGCCACGGGGACACGGTGACCGTCACGGTGTCCGGGGAGGTCGACGCATCCAACGCGGAGGAGGTGCAGCGCGCCTGCGCCGGCCACATCCGGGGCGCCGCGGCGGCGGTCCTGGACCTCGGGGCGGTCCGCTACCTGGACAGCGCGGGCCTGCGGATCCTCGTGATCCTCCTGCAGGACGCCCGCGCCGCGGGCACCCGCCTGCGCGTGTCGGTGCCGCGCGACGGGTTCGTCGCGGAACTGCTGGAGCTCACGGGCCTGGACGTCCACCTGGCTCCGCCGGATCACAGCACGTAGCCGTTGAGGGTGGCGGCGAAGACCACCCACGCGAGGTACGGCGCCAGCATCAGCGCGGCCGGGCGCGAGCAGGCCGCGAACTCCCGCATCGTCACCGCCACCGCGGCGATGAGGGCGACGATCACCACCATCCCGCCCCACGGCGACTCCCGCCCGAAGAACACCCCGGTCCACGCCAGGTTGAGGGCCAGCTGCACCCCGTACCACGCCAGGGCCGCGCGGACCCCGCGGGAGGTCCGGCCGGTCGCCGCCACCCGCCAGGCGGCGATCGCCATGAGCACGTACAGCAGGGTCCACACCACCCCGAACGCCCACCCCGCGGGCTGCCACGGCGCGGTGTCGAGCCCGGCGTACCAGGATCCCGGCCCCGTGTCCGTCCACGACCGCCCCACGAGCGAGACGACGCCCACGAGCGCCACGGAGATCGCCAGGACGGCCAGCGACCCGGGCGTACCGAGCCGGTGCGCGGGCGCGGGCCCCACCGCTCCCGTCGTGTTCCCGTCCCGCGTCGGCTCCGCGGTCTCCGGGGCTCCGGGCCCCGCTCCCATCCCCCGCTCGGGGCGCTCCTCGGGCCGCCGCCGGATGAACTCCCGCGGACTCACCTCGCCCGCGCGCCGCTGCGGCATCACGCACCTCCGATCGTGTCCGGTCCCGCCGTCGTTCCCGGCCATGTGCGGCCGAAACGGCGCACCGGGACGGGGTTACGGGCGTGCGCGGAACGGGAACCCGGAACGTGGCACCACGACAGGAGGCGACCGTGACCACCGGCACCAGGCAGGGGCAGGACGACGGCGACCGCGAGCGCACCCCGGAGGCCTCGCCGCGGCAGGAGGACGCCCACGACGAGGTGGACGAGGCGTCGGAGGAATCGTTCCCCAGCTCGGATCCCCCGGCCTTCGGCACGCCGTCGGTCGGCGGCAGGCGGCGCTCGTGACCCCGCCGGGGGGCGAGCCCCGCTCCTGACCCGCCGGGGCTCAGGTGACGGGCGCGCCCTCCTGGATCTCCCGCAGCGTGCGCACGAAGTCGGGGACGCGGGCGCCGAGGGCCCCGGACGGGGCGTCGGCGAGCCCCAGCCGGGCGCGCAGGGTCGGCGCCACCAGGCCCAGGGCCGACCGGCCGGCCTCACCGGTGACCGCCCACACCCGCAGCTCACCGCCCCCGGCGTGCGCGACCACGTCCTGCATTCCCTGCCACCGCGCCGGCGCCCACCGGTGCGACGGCCCCACGATGCGCGCCCGCCGTCCGTCGTCGCTGGGCCACACCAGGAACGTGCGCGCCCACCCGAGCATCTCCAGGGCGCGGACCGCGGCGGGGTCGATCCGCGCGGGGTGAAGCGGGGAACGCGGCGGCGCGGCGAGCACCACCAGATGACCGGTGCCCTGGGCGTCCTCGACCTCCGCGATGCCCTGCTCCGGCAGCCGCATGCGCAGCGGCGGCCGGCCGCGTTCGTACCGCCACAGGGCCTGCACCAGGGGACCGGCGCCCGCACCCCGCCGCCGCCGGGTCCCGGGAGCCGCGGCGACGGCCTGTTCGTGCTCCTCCATGCCACCGGGGTTCCCCGCCCGCCCCCCGGGCAACCCCCGGCACGGTTCCCGTGGACCGTCGGGGGCCGGTCACGGGGTCCGGGGACCGTGACGGAAGGCCGCCGGGGGCGCGGTTTGCGGGCCGCGGTTTGCGGGGACGCCGTGCCGCATCGAGGCGACCATGGAGGTGACGCGGTGCCCGGGAGCGAGGAACTGCCCTCCACGCTGCGGCGCTCCGGCGAGAAGGCCAGGCGCACGTGGGTGAAGGCGCACGACAGCGCGGTCGAGACCTACGGGGAGGGTGAGCGCGCCCACCGGACGGCGTGGGCCGCGCTGAAGCACACCCACGAGCGGGTGGACGACCGCTGGGAGCCGAAGGACGAGCCGGGCCCGAGCGACCCGCGCGCGGCGCGAGGCGGGGAAGCGGCCCGGCGCGGGGAGGGCGAGACCTTCGGCGGGGTCGACTACGAGGGCTCCACCCGCCAGGAGCTGTACGAGCGGGCCCGCCGTCTGGACGTGCCGGGCCGGAGCCGCATGTCCAAGGCGGATCTCGCGCGGTCCATCGCCCGCGCGCAGCAGGCGAAGTCGCGCACGTGACCGCGGGCGCGCCCCGGGTCGCCCGGGAGCGCGCCCCGTACGTGGGGACCCCACGCCCGCCGGCCCACGCCGGGGTGGTTCGTCAACCCGGGCCCCCGGCCGGCCGCGCCTAGGACGGCGGCGTGAGGGTTCCGGTGAGACCGACCAGGGCCAGGAGGTTGACGACGTGCCGGGGCGCGCCGGGCCCCGGCTCGGCGATCGTGAGGTCCGATCCGTCGTGGTTCGCCCGCTGCCGCGCCCGCACCAGGGCCTCCAGCACCGGGGAGGTGCAGATCTCCAGGCCGGTGAGCTCGACGGTCACCGACATCCCCAGGTGCAGCATCAGCCCGACGCGCTCCCCCACCTGCTGCGCCTGGCCGGCGCTCGGATGGCCACTCACCACCACCAGCGCGGCCCTGCCGCTCACCAGCACCGAGATCGCACCGCTCACGTCGCCGTCCTCCCGTCGCCTGCGGGGCACTTGTTCCCACCGGGCCCCGCGGGAAACCGTCATCCCCGGGCCCGGCGCAGCAACGCGACCACCGCGCGTTCCGGGGCCGACTGGCCGGCCCGTCGCGGCAGGCCGTCGGCAACCCCCGGGGCGGAGATCGTGACGCCCTCCAGGTAGGCGTCGATGACGCGCGGGTCGATGTAGCTGCGACGGCAGACCGCCGGGGTGTTGTTCAACCGCTCCGCCACCACGCGGCAGGCCGTGGCCGTCGCGCGCTCCCGGCGGCGGCCCGGCGGGACGTCATCCATGTCGCCCAGCACCACGGCGGTGCCCACGGTGGCCGCCCATGTGCGGAAGTCCTTCGCCGTGTAGGCCTCCCCCATGCGCTCCTTGATGTACGCGTTGATGTCGGAGGAGCGCACGTCCACCAGCCCGCCGTCCGGCCCCCGGTACTTCAGCACCTCGTACCCGGGCAGCGCATCCATCTCCTCCAGCACCCGGGCCAGGCGGGCATCGTCCACCTCGGCGGTCTGGCGCTTGCCGCCCTTCGCCTCGAAGTCGATGACCACCGTGTCACCCTCGATGGTGAGGTGACGGGATCGCAGGGTGGCGAGGCCGTAGGTGCGGGCCCCCTGCGCGTAGCGTTCGCCGCCCACGCGGATCCACGTGCGGTCCAGCAGCCGCACCCCGGCGGCCAGCGCCGTGTCGCGGTCCAGTCCCGGCTTCCGGAGGTGCCGGCGCACGGCGCCGCGCAGCGCGGGCAGCGCCTCGGCGAAGTCCAGGATGCGCTCGTGCTTCGCACGGTCGCGCTCCTCCCGCCACGCCGGGTGGTACAGGTACTGCTTGCGGCCCGCCGCGTCGACGCCCGTGGCCTGCAGGTGCCCGCGGGAGCTGCGGCAGATCCACACCTCGCGCCACGCCGGCGGGATCGCCAGCGCCCGCAGACGCTCCTCGACGGGTCCGTCCACGGCGGCCCCGCGGTGATCGAGGTACTGGAATCCCCTGCCGCGACGGCGCCGGGTGTATCCGGCTTCCCGGTCGCTGGAGTGTCGGAGGCTCGGCACGGCGATGCGGTACCCCCCGGGCCGTGAACCAGAACCGGCATCCGCGGTGGCCGACCCCGGGGCATGCCCCGGCCGCCGTGGTGAACTCGGGGAGCGGCAACGGGCGAGACCGCGATGCTCACGCCGGAGCGCCGACGGGACGTCGCCTCCCCGCACGGGTGACGGGCACGGGAATGTCCCCCTCGGGGGTGACGCCCGCGGGCCGGGGGACGGCGGATGCTCACGGTGACGCGGCGCCGGGGTTCCGCGTCACGCCCACACCCCATGAAACGAGGCCCCATGCCCGTTCCCGCGCGCCTCGCCGCCGCCGCGTCGGCGGCCCTGCTCGCCGCCGTCCCGGCCGCCGCCGTCGCCAACGGCAAGCCCGGTCCGGCGCCCGCCGTGTCCCCGCCCATCGCCACCGGCCTGGCCGGCCCCCTCCAGCTGGCCGTCGACGGAGGCGACGTCCACGTGACCCAGCAGTTCGCCGGCCTGCTGACCCGCTTCGGCGCGGACGGCACCCGCACCGACACCCCGGTCGCCGACATCGCCGGCATCGAGGCCCGCCACGGCGCGGTGACCTACGCGACGCGGGCGGGCGAGGAGGCCGAGGTGACGGCCTCGGCCCTGTCCCGCCTGAACGCGGACGGCACCACCGCCCCGGTCGCCGACCTGCTCGCGTACGAACGGCGCGCGAACCCGGATGCCGTGAACACCTACGGCTTCGCGTCGATCCCGGCGGACTGCGCCGCGCAACTGCCTCCGGAGCTCGGCCCGCCGTCCTCCACCGGGCAGATCGACTCCAACCCCTTCGCCGTGCTGGTGCGCCACGGACGCACGTACGTGGCCGACGCCGGCGCCAACGCGATCCTCGAGGTCACGCGCAAGGGCGTGCGCACCGTCGCGGTGCTCCCGCCGCAGCCGGCGGTCGTGACCCAGGCGGCGGCCGACGAGCTGAAGCTGCCGACCTGCGCGGTGGGCCTGACCTACAACTTCGAGCCGGTGCCGACCGACGTGGAGGCCGGGCCCGGCCACGGCCTGTACGTGACGACCCTTCCCGGAGGTCCCGAGAGCCCGGTCCTGGGTCCGCGCGGCGCCGTGCACCGCATCGACACCCGGACCGGCCACGTCCGCACGATCGCCCGTGGCTTCCTGGGCGCCACCGGCCTGGCGGTGGGCCCCGAGGGCACCCTGTACGTCGCCGAGCTGTTCGCCGGACGGGTCTCCACGCCGGGGCCCAAGGGACCGGTCCCGGTGGCCGAGCTGCCGTCCCCGTCGGCGCTCGAATACGCGCGCGGGAAGCTGTACGTCACCTACGACGTGTTCGAGAACGGGAGCGTGGCGACCATCGCACCCGTGCGCCGCTGACGCCGGCGCGGCGGCGGGCCCTCCCCGGTCCGCCGCCGCGCCGACGCGGGCATGGCCCGGGCTTCACGCCGCCGGCCCGGGCGGGAACACCGGGTAGCCCGGGGTGAGCATGTTGCCCGGGTCGTACCTGCGCTTGGCCGCGGCCAGCCGCGGGAACGCCGGTCCGAAGTGGCGGCGCCATTCCCCGGGGGACAGCGGAAGCGCGCTCACCGGGAACAGCGTGCCGCCGGCCGCCGTGATCCGGCGGTACGCCGCGGCGTTGTCCCGGACGAGGCGGTCGGCCTCGTGCGGGTCGTCGGTCGGAGGCACCCGCAGGAGGTTGAACGTGAACACCAGCGGCTGGGACGGCAATCGCACCAGCGGGCTGCCGATCGCCCGCGTCCAGAGGGGGAACAACACGATCCGGCCGAACTCCCCGAGGTCGGTGGCGGGGTGCAGCCGGCCGACCTCCTCGGCGGCCACCCGCTCCACCTGGGCGTCGCCGACGAACGTGTTGAGCCACGGGTGCGGGAAGAACCACTGGCCGTTCGCCCGCAGCGCGCGCTCCAGGGCGGCGAGGCGATCCCGGTAGTCGGCGTACGTGAGCGTCATGGCCTTCCGCAGGGCCCGTTCGTCGCGGAGGCCGGCCAGCAGGGGCTCGTCGGCCGGGGTGTCGCCCGTGACGAACCTCGCCGCCTCGATGCGGAAGGCGAAGCCTCCGGCGTCCACGGGCACGATCGCCCCCTCCAGCGCCTCGAACCGCCCGTCGCGCGCCAGCAGCCGCTCGTCCTGGAGCATCGTCCCCAGATCCGGGTAGGACAGGTGGTACCAGCGCACCGCCTCCGGCGCCGGGGTCAGCCGGATCGTCGCCGCGGTGATCACCGCCACCTGCCCGAGGCCCGCGCGCACGGCGTCGAACAGGTCGGCGTGCTCGGTGGCCGAGCAGGTCAGGAGCTCGCCCGTCCCGGTGACGACCTCCATCGCGATCACGTTGTCGCTCAGCAGGCCGCATCGCCAGCTGGTGTCGCCGACGCCGCCGACGACGAGGGTTCCGCCGACCGACAGCCCCAGGTAGTCGGGGAGCACGGGAGGCGTCGTGCCCTCGCGCAGGGTCGCGGCGAGCACCTCGCCCCACGTGGCACCCGCCCCCACCGTGACCCGGTCCCGCGCCACCGGGCCGATGTCCCGCAGCCCGCGCATGTCGGCGACGACGCCATCGCGAACCTGTGCCCGGCCGAACGTGGAGTGGCGCTGCCCCTGGGCCGCGAGGTGCCCGCCGCGGCCGGCCGTCCACCGGATGGCGTCGACGATGTCCCCGGCCGAGCCGGCCACCACGACCCCGTCCGGGGACCGGTGCACGATGTGCCCGAAGTCGTCCCCGGCAGCCGCCCGCGCCGCCTCGTCGACGTGGACGGCGCCGTCCAGCCGGCGTGGCAGGCTCGCGATGTCCGCCCGGTCGGTGCTCATGACACACGCCTCCTCGTGGAACGATCGCGTGACGGGTGAGCGTCCGCCACGACCGGGTTCAGGATGAGCGGCGCGGCGCGTGGGAGCCATCCCAGGGGTCTGGGGGTTTGCCCCGCCGGCCTGCGGGCACCCTCGGGGTCATGGGCACGGTGCCGACACGGCTCCGGGCGGACATCGCGCGCCTCGGTGAGCGGGACCTGGACCTGCGGGGCTTCATGCTCGCGGCGGCCCGGGCACTGCGCCGTGAGGTGGCCTTCGAAGGCATCTGCCTGCTCACGTTCGACCCGGCGACGGCCCTCCCGACCCGCGATGTCGTGGAGAACGCGCTTCCCCCTGCGGCCCTCCCCAGGTTGCTGGAGATCGAGATGCGCGAGCCCGACATCAACAAGTTCGTCGACCTCGCGCATGCCGGCATCCCGGCGGCGGCCCTCAGCGAGGCGACCGGCGGCGAGCTCAACCGCAGCCGGCGCCACCGCGAGTTGCGGGGGCCCCACGGGTTCGGGGACGAGCTCCGCGGGCTGTTCACGACCGATGCCGGCGCCTGGGGGGCGATCACGCTGAGCCGAGAGGCGGGCCGCCCGGACTTCACCGCGGCCGACACCCGGCTGGTGGCGTCGCTCTCCCGCGCGTTCGCCGAGGGGGTCCAGGGCATCATCATCCGCCCCGTGAGGGACGACGAGACCCGCCCGCCGGGCGCGCCGCCCGGGGTCATCGTGCTCGCCGGGGACAACTCGATCGAGATGGCCAACCGCGGAGCCGAGGAGTGGCTGGCGGAGCTGGGCGAGGGCGAGGTCCCCGGGGCGCGGCTCCCGCCGGTGATCCACGCGGTCGCGGCCCGGGCGCGGGCCACACCCGGCGACCCCGACGGCACCGCCAGCGCCCGGATCCGGATCGGACCGGGGCGCTGGGCCCTGGCCCGCGCCACCAGCCTGGGGGATGGACCGGGGGGACATGTCGCGGTCACGCTCGAGGCGGCCCGGTCGCCGGAGCTCGCGCCGCTGGTCGCCGATGCGTACAGCCTCACCAACCGCGAGCGGCTGGTCACGCAGCTCGTCGCGCAGGGGCACCGGACGGCGGCGATCGCGCAACGGCTGCACCTGTCGGCCTACACCGTCCAGGACCACCTGAAATCGGTCTTCGAGAAGGTGGGCGTCGCCAGCCGCGGTGAGCTCGTCGCGCGCCTGTTCTTCGAGCACCACGCGCCCCGGCTGCTGTGACCGGCGGGGCCCGTCGGCCGGATCACCCAGGATCCTGGGATTGATGGCACCGCCATGCGGCGGAAGCCTCCGGAGGGTGTACCCGGGGTCCCGTCACGTCCCCGGGACCGACGACCCGAACGGAGGTCCGGTGATGACGACACACGACGGGATCCGCACGCGTGACCCGCTCCCGCCGGCGCCGGCCGGCAAACGGCCGATGCACCGCCCCGTCCACACCGGCCGGGCGTACTGGGGGCCCGGTGACCACTACACGTTCCTCGTGACGGGCGAGGAGTCCGGCGGCGCCTACTTCGCGATGGAGGCGCTGGTCCCGCCGGGTGGCGGACCGCCTCCGCACATCCACCGGCGTGAGGACGAGACCTTCTTCGTGCTGGAGGGCCAGGTCGAGTTCCTGCTCGGCACGGAACGGATCACCGCCGGCGCCGGCGACTTCGTGAGCATCTCGCGCGGGACCGTGCACCGCTTCCACAACTCCGGCTCCGCGCGCGCCCGCCTGATCGTGACCTTCATCCCCGCCGGCCTCGAGAGGTTCTTCGAGGAGACGCTCGACGCGGCACCGGCCGACGCGACCGACGCCCCGGACAACGTCGACGAGGTGGCCGCCCGCTACGTTGCCGCCGCCCCGAGGTACGGCCTGGAGTTCGTCGAGTAGGCGGCCGCGCTCACGGCCTGGGCACGCCGCGCCGGGACATCGTGGCCGGACCCCGTTCCGGGACCCGCGGCGGGGGGAGCCGCCGGGTCCCGGACGCACGGTCACCGGAGCCGACGGCATGGCGACCCGGGCGGAGGTCCGGCGGGCTCCGGACGGCGGCGCGTGATGGCCGCGCCGGCCGTGGCCGAGGCGGGCATGCACATGGGCGGCGGCCCATCCGGCGGCCCGCCGCAGGTGACCGGCGCCGGGGCGCACCACGGGGCGTCCGGCGGCGGCGCCGGCCTCATGGCCGGGGTCATCCTCGCCATCACCGGCGGGATCCGCCTCGTACGGCCCGCGACCCGATGCGCGACCCCGGGGTCGTGCTCCCCGCCCGGCACCGTGGCCGCGGCCTCGGGCGCCACCGCCGGCGTGCCGTCCCGGTCGACGCGCAACGCCGGCACCCGCGTCCCGTGCCCCGAACCGCCGGGTTCGCATCGCACGTTCTGAGGTTTCCTGCGGCCGGCCGGGGGTACGCCGACCGCGTGGCGATGACCTCCAGCGGATCGGCCCCGCAGACCCGGGCACCGGCGACCTCGCGCGAACGCGAGGATCTCATCGTCGAGCACCTGCCGCTGGTGCGGGCGCTCGCCCGCCGGTACGCCAACCGCGGGGAGCCGCTCGACGACCTCGAGCAGGCCGGCACGATCGGCCTCATCAAGGCGGTCGACCGGTTCGACCCGGCGAAGGGCACCGACTTCCGGTCGTTCGCGACCCCCACGATCCTCGGTGAGATCCGCCGGCACTTCCGCGACCGCACCTGGGCGGTCCGCGTCGCACGCGGGCTGAAGGACGACTACTCGAAGGTCGTCACCACGTCCGGGGCGCTCACGACGCGGCTGGGCCGCACGCCGAGCGTCGCCGAGATCGCCGCGGAGGCGGACCTGACCGAGGAGGACGTGCTGGACGCCATCGCCGCGCACACGGCGTACCGGCCCCGGTCACTGTCCCATCCGCCGCCCAGCCGCGAGGACGAGGCGCCGTTCGAGATCCCCGTCGAGGAGCAGGGCTACGACACGGCCGAGGGCCGCCACACGCTGCAGCAGGGCCTCGCGTGCCTCCCGGCCCGTGAGCGGGTGATCCTGCACCTGCGGTTCGAGAAGGGGCTCATCCAGTCCGAGATCGCCGAGATCGTCGGGATCTCCCAGATGCACGTCTCGCGCCTCATCTCCCGCAGCCTCGAGACGCTGCGGAGGGTCGCCGAGGAGGGCCGGCCGTGACGATGCCGGTCCGCGCGCCTCAGTCCGGGCGGTAGTCCTCGAGCAGCGCGTCGCCGGGCTCCGGGCGGCCCACCGCGGGCGCCCCGCCCTCATCCGGGTAGAGGGTCCCGGGCATGTCGATGTCCGGCTCCCCCGTGTCCTCCTGCGGATCGGCCACGACATCCGGGTCGTCCGGCGCCGCACCGGCCGCCATCGGGATCGCGGACAGGTCCTCCCGGGGTTCCGGCGCATCCAGGGGCGTCGTGACATCCCCGTCCCGGTCGTCGGACGTCCCCGGGGCGGGGGCGCGCCGGTCCTCGGGCCCCTCGCCGGTGCGGAGGCGGTGCAGGCGTTGCTCCAGCTTCTCGATGAGGCCGAGCGTCCGCTCGCGGTCCTCCAGCTCCGACGCCGCGTCGGCCTGGTGCTGGTCGACGTCCGCCAGCTCACCGGCGGCGTCCCGCTCGGTGCTGCCGGCGATCCCGGCGCGCAGCTCCGTGATGCGGCGCTCCAGGCGCTGTGCCTCGCCGGTTGATGACATGGGGATCCTCCTCGTCGCCCCGGGACGGCACCGGGGCCCGGCGTGACCGGGTCCCCGTGCCGTTCCGGTCAGATGCCGTCGCCGCCCCGGCGGCGCCGCTCGTCGTCCATCGCCTCGCGCGTGGCGGGGGTGGGGCCCTCGGTGATGTCGCGGCCCTCCCCCTCCGCGCCGCGCATGGCCTCGCGCGTCTCGGGCGTGGGGCCCTCGCTCACGTCGTGAACCTCGCGCTCGATGCCGATGCCGATGTCGGTGCGCGTCGCGCCGGTCGCGTCGCCGGACATGCCCGTGCCGCGGCGGATGTCGTCGCTCATGCCGATCGCCTCCGGATCGCCGTGGGGTCCGTCCAGGGGCGGCAGTGGGTCGGTGATCTGCTCGCCGGCCATGCCGGTGCCAGCCGTCCCGCCGTGGACCTCGCCGCCCCAGCCGCCGGTGGGGGCGCCGCGGGACTCGATCATCTCGCGGAAGCGCTTCAGGTCGTTCCCGACGCGGTGGCCCGCCATTCCCAGCCGGTCGCCGATCTTCTCGGCCGTGCCCTCCGGCTCGTGGTCGAGGTGCAGGTGGATCCTGGTGCGGTCCCCGCCGATCGGCTCGAAGCGGACGGCGCCGGCGTTGCGGTACCCGCCGGTCGCCCGCCAGGCGATGACCCGCTCGGGCACCTGCTCGGTGATCTCGGCATCCCACTCCTGGGTGTCGCCGGCCACGCTCGCACGCCAGTGCAGGTGGGTGTCGTCCAGCTGGCGCACCTCCTCCACCCCCTCCATGAAACGGGGGAACTCCTCGAACTGCGTCCACTGGTCGTAGGCGGCCCGCACGGGCACCCCGACCTCGATGGTCTCCTCGATGGTCGACATCCGTCGCCCTCCTTCGCTCGGCTCGTGAGCGCGTGTTCCCACCGTCCCGCCCCGGAAACGCCGTCCGGGTGCGGTTTCCGGGCACGCGGAACGGGAACCCGCGCGGCACCCGTCCGCACCACCCAGGGGGATCACGTGACCGCGTCCGACCCGCAGTTCGAGGGCACCGAGAATCCGCGCGTCGGGCTGGTCGGCGTGCACCGCTGGTACCGCTTCAGGCGGTCGGACGGCAGCGCGGCCCGTGTGGGGATCACCTCCGACGCCGCGGCCGCCCGCAGGGCCGCCGGCGACGACGAGGCGGCCATCGACGAGTGGGTCGTCACCACGGGCCTGCGGATCCTCGCCGAGCGCCCCGGCGACGCCACCAACGAGGTGGTGCTCGACGTACCGGCGGGCGGGGACCGGGATCCGTGGCGCGGGAACACGCTCACCGAACCCGGTCCCGGCGACTGACCCTCAGGAGGGCGGGTACCCGTCCCCGCCCAGCAGCCGCGCCAGGTGCACGGCGTTCACGGCGGCGGTGCGGGTGGTGCCCGCCGTGGTCCCGGGTGTCTCCGGCAGGTCCTTGAAGTCCGTCCGGCCCATCGCCTCCCCCACCCAGTAGGTCACCGCGGCGGCGGGGATCGTGAACCCCACGTCGTTGAGCGCCTGGAACAGCTCGGCGCTGACGTGGTGGGCGCCGTCCTCGTTGCCCACCACCGCGACCATCGCGACCCGGCCGTACGACACCAGCCGCCCCTGCTCGTCGGTCTCGGCGAGGAAGGCGTCCATGCGCTCGAGCACGCGCTTGCACACGCTGGAGGGCTGGCCCATCCAGATGGGCGTCCCCAGCACCAGGATGTCCGCGTCCAGGACCGCCCGGCGCAGCGGCGGCCATTCGTCGCCGTCGCCCAGGTCGGATTCCACGCCGGGCGGGATGTGACGGTCCGCGACGCGGTGGATCTCGCCGTCCACCCCCAGCGACCGCAGCTGCTCCATCACCTGCCCCAGCAGCAACTCGCAGCTGGAGGGCGCCGGCGACGCCTTGAGGGTGCAGTTCAGCGCGACGGCCCTCATACGACGCCACCGCCGTCACAGGTCCGGCAGGTCACGGGCACCGGCCCCTCGCCGTTGCGGGCCTGCACGAGGATGCGGCCGGCACCCCAGCACGTCGCGCAGAAGCACGTGCGGGACTCCGCCCGCCGGGGCGGGGGCGTCGGGGGGATGACCGGCGTTCGATGACGGGGGACTCCGGTGGGCCGGGTGGTGCGCGGATTCCGCATGGTCGCCTCCTCTCCTTCGGCTTTGCGGGACCGGCGGGTCCCGTGTGGCCCGTCCCTGCCCCCGGCGAATCCGGGCGAAACACGGATCCGCCGGCCGGCGACATCTCGAGCCGGGTCCGTGTTTGGCGCCGGAATGCGGGGGGCACACAGCCGCCTGACCGCGAACAGGACCGACCCGAACGGAGACCCCCATGAGACTCCTCGACCCCGCCACCCTGCTGCTGATCGTCGTGGGCGGCATCAACTGGGGCCTCGTCGGCCTCGCCGAATTCGACCTCGTCGCCTGGATCTGCGGCGGCCTGGACTTCGGGGAGACCAACGTCGCATCCCGGATCATCTACCTGCTGGTGGGCGTCGCGGCGCTGTACTGGCTGGTGCGCCTTCCCACGATCGTCTCGAGCCGCTCGGACCGGTACCGCGAGGAGTCCCTGGCGTAAGGAGGCCCCGCATGTCCACGTCCCGTCACGAGCCCGCACGGCCGAACGTCGAGTCCCACGAGGAGACCCTGCACCGGGTGGAGGAGGAGCAGCACGAGGTCATGGACCGAGGCGGCCGTGACCTCGAGCGCGATCCCAGCACCCGGGCGGGCTTCACCTGGCTGCTCGTCGGCACCGTCGCCGCCGCCCTGGTGGTGGGCTACCTGGTGACGTTCCTGGTGGTCGGCCCCATCAGCGGATGGGCGACGGCCGTGAACGCCGGGTTCGCCGGGGCCCTGGTGCTGGCCGTGATCGCCGCCCTGCTCCTCGCCGAGGGCGAGGACGGGCGCATCGCCCGCTGGGTGGGCCGACACCGCCACGGCCGGCGGTGAGGTTCCCTGGCCGCCGGGTCCGTCCCGGCGGCCAGGCCCTCGTCGTCCGGCCGGACGACGCCGGCGAGGGCCGACCCCCGGGCGTCAGGCGGCGGGTTCCTCCCGGCGTCCCGCCGCCCACGGCGACTCCGAGGCGAGCATGCGCAGGTGGTCGTCGTGCCGGATGCGGCCCAGGGCCGCCCGCTCCAGCTGCCGGGCGCGCTCCCGGGTGACGCCCAGGCGCCGCCCGATGACCTCGAACGTGGCGGGTTCGCCGCCGTTCAGGCCGTACCGCAGGGTGAGCACCGTGCGCTCCCGCTCGGGGAGGCAGCCCAGCGCGTCGCGCAGCGCCCGCCGGGTGATCTCGCGGTCCACGTCCTCCCATGCCTCCGGCTGGCCCTCGTCGGCGAGCAGCACGCCCAGGGACTCATCGCTGTCGTCCCCGAGCCTGCGATCCAGGCTCATGACGTCGCCCAGCGTGCGTGCGCGGCGCAGGTCGGCGAGCCGCTCCACCGGCACGCGGGCGCGCGCGGCGACCGCGTCGTCCTCCCCCGGCTGCCCGCCGGACCGCGACGCGAGCTCGCTCGCGGCGCCGGTGAGGCGCCGCACCTCGTCGTTCACGTGCACGGGCAGGCGGATGGTGCGGCTCTGGTTCGCCAGGGCGCGCGCGATGGCCTGCCGGATCCACCACACCGCGTACGTCGAGAACTTGAGCCTGCGGCGATGGTCGAACCGCTCGGCGGCGCGCATGAGGCCCAGCGTGCCCTCCTGCACCATGTCCGACAGCGGCAGCCCGGCCCCCTGGTAACGGCTGGCGATGGACAGCACGAGGCGCAGGTTGCTCTCCACCAGCTGGTCCTTGGCCCGCATGTCGCCGGCCTCGATGCGCCTGGCCAGCGCGATCTCCTCGTCGGCGCGCAGCAGGCGGTGCCGGGCCGCCCGGTTCATGAACTCCCGGAGCCCCTCGTCCTCCGGCACCCTGCGGGCCCGGCCCATCGCCGGTGCCAGCCCGGTCCTCCTGCGCTCGGTCATGCCGTCTCCCCTGCGCCCTGCATCGCGAGGTTCCCCGCCAGTTCGGGGGCGGCCTCGAGGATCGCCGCGGCGATCGCGTACTGGCCGGCATCGGTGGGATGCAGGCCGTCGCGTGCGCTCACGTAACGCTCGCCGGGCGGCGCCGTCGTGCCATGCCCGTGGAAGAGCGGCTCCAGGTCCACGACCCGCACGCCGGGCAGGTCCGCGGCGGCCGCGCGGATGGCCTCGTTCACCGGCCGCACGAACCGGGCGCGCACCACGTCGCTGGCGTCCCCGGGGTGGTAGGTGGTCACCAGGACCGGGCCCGACGCGCGTCCGGCGACCCAGTCCAGGAGCCCGCGCAGCCGCGCGCCGAGCCGGCGGATGGCCGGGTCGCACCACGACGGCGGCGGGGCGAGGCGGTCCAGAACCGGCTGCGGGTCCAGCGGCAGGCCCGTCGACGCGGCGCGCAGCACCATCGCGGCGGGCACGTACGCGGACCAGTGCGCCATGAGGTCGTTCGCGCCCACGGTGACGGTGGCCAGGTCGACGCGGCGCGCGAACACGCGACGCACCGGCTCGGTGGGCCCGCCGCGCCAGAACGCCGAGGTGCCGGCGCCGGAGCAGGTGAGCGACGTGTCGAGCTCCACGCGGCGCCCGGCCGCCTCCAGCAGCCGCGCCAGCACGGCGGGGTAGCCGTGCCCGGGCCGGTCGAACCACCGGAGGACCCGGGCGGCCGGCACGGTGCACGTTCCGGGCGCCACGCGCCGCGGGACGCCCATCAGGAAACCGCGGGGGATCGAATCGCCGATGGCCGCGTAGCGCAGTGTGCTCGTCATGTGAGGATGCGTTTCCCCACCCGCGGGGAGGGAAACCCACCGGCATGGCGCGGGACCCGCGGCGACGCCGCATCCGGGAGGACGACCCCACCGGCGGGCGGTGGCTCACCCGGCGCCTCGCGCGCTGGCTTCCCGTCGCCGCCGTCGTGGGCGCGCTGGCCGGCGTGGTCATCGCCCTCGCCGGCGGCGGCTGGGGCACCGTGCCGCTCATGGCGATCGCGGCGGTCGCGCTGGCCGGGACCGTGCTCGCCGCCCTGGAGGACGGCCGGGTCCAGCGGCGCATCGACCGGATGACGCGCCGCGGGGACTGACCGGCCGCCCCGGGGCGGTCAGGGCATCGGCGGCACGATCGGCGGCTCCGGGACGGGCGGCTCGGGTCCCGGCGCCGGGTCGGGCGTCACCGGCGGGTCGCCGCGCCCCGGGTCGGCGGGCGACGGATGGGGCGGGCTGGGAGTGGGGACCTCGCTGGGCCCCGTGGGCGGCTGGGTCGACATGCGGACCTCCCGTTCTGGGTTGGCCCGTCGTGTTCCCCGCGCGCCGGCGGCGCAACCGCCCCGGACGCAGAGCGGGAGACGCAGCACCCCCGCGCGCCACGCCTCCCGCCTGATCTGCTGTTCCCGGCGTGTGCGCGGGCAAACACGCCTCCTGCACGGGTCGCGCCGCCGCCGGTTTGATCCCGCGCGCCCCCGGGTACGCCGCTCGTGCGTCGAGTGCCCGGGGAGGTCCCGAATTGCCCACCGCTGCAGCGTGCCCGAACCCCCAGCGCCGGTCCGCCGGCCGTCGCGGGCGTCACCGCCGTGAGGGATGATCCGGTGGCCCCGGACCCCCCGGGTGGCCGGAGGCCCCCTGCTACGCTCGGCACGTCCGCAGGCCACGACGACAACGAGGTCGTTCACATGGAAATCGGCCGTGAGCGGCGCCCGAACGCGACCGTGCTCCGGCTCACGGGGGAGCTCGACCTGGCCACCGCACCCGAGGTGCTCGCGGCCGTCGAGGCGGCGACGTGCGACGGCGGCCCGTCCCGGCTCGTGCTCGACATGAGCGGGGTGAGCTTCATCGACTCGACCGGTGTCCGGACACTGCTCGAGGCGAACCGCGTGGCCGGGAACGACCTGTCGCTCCTGGCGCCGTCCCCCGCGGTCACACGGGTGCTGGAGCTCACCGAGCTCCGGGGGCACCTGAACGAGATCGCGGATCTCGACGCCGTGAGCTGAGGTCCGTACGTCGCGGGCCGGCGCCCCGCATCCCCGGTTCGCGAGCGATCCGGACCGGCCCGGCCGCCGCCTGGTGGTGCTCGTGTCGGCGCTCATCGCGGCGGTGCTCGCGGTGGGCGTGGGCCTCGCCGCCCGCAACTACGCGTCGGACCGCCGCACCGCGGAGCGCCTGTCGGCGTTCATCGCGCAGGAGGCCGCCCAGCGCGTGAGCACCGCGCTGGCCGACCGCACGGCGTTCCTGGAGGGCCTCGCGCGCCTGCCGGCGGTGCGCGGCGGCGATCCCGCCGGCATCCGTGCCGCCCTCGCGCCGCTCGCCCGCGGGAGCCTCGTGCACGGTGTGGCGTGGACCCGGCCCGGCGGTGATGTCGCGGCCTCCGCGGGGAACGCCGGGCTGGGCGACCACGCCTGGTTCGCGCGGGTCCTGGCCACCGGCCGGCCGGAGGTGGGTCCCGCGGTGGAGGACCCCGCGGCGCCCGGGGGAGGGTTCGTCGTCATCGCCGTGCGGACCCTGGACCGGGCCGGCCGCCCGTCCGGCGTCCTCGCGGGCCGCGTCGGCCTGGACCAGCTCACCGGGCCGCTGGAGGCGGGACGGGCCGACCGCGACCTGCGGCTCCTCGACGGCGCCGGACAGGTGGTCGCCGGCGCCGGACCCCGCCCCGCCGCCCCCGCGCCGCCGGGCAGCGTCCATGACGGCGTGGACGTGCGCAGTGGGGTCCCCGGGGTCCTGGGGGAACCGGATCGCATGGTCTCCCGCGCGCCCATCGCCGGGACCTCGTGGTCGGCGGTGTACCAGCTGCCCGAGGACGACGCGCTGCGCCACGCCCGCGGCGAGCTGGGCACCCGCGTGGGGGTGTGGATCCTCGTCGCGCTGGCGGGCATCGCGTTCGCATGGTTCCTGGGGCGGCTGCTGGACCGGTCGGTGCGGGGCGAGCGGATCGCGCGGCGGCGCATCGACCTGCTGCGCCGCACCGGCGCCCAGCTGGCCGCCGCCGTGACCGTGCAGGAGGTGACGGCCGCCGCAATCTCCGACCAGGAGCTCGACGCGATCGCCGTCGCGATCTACCGGAGCCGGGACCTGCCGCCCGCCGCGGTGGCCGGCGACCTCCCGCCGGAGGCGTACGAGCGCCTGCGCGTCCAGCCGCCGCTGCCGGGCGGGCCGGTCGCCACGACCATGGCGTCCGGTGAGCCGGCGTTCCTCGCGGAGGCCCCGGCCGAGGCGACGGTGAGCCTCGCCGGCATCGGCACCGGGCCGCGACCCCCCGCGGTCGCGGCCCTTCCTCTGCGGACGTGGTCGGAGCCCACCGGGGTGATGCTGGTCGCGTTCCCGGAACCCCGGCCGTTCTCGGCCGACCAGCGCGCGCTGCTGCGCGCCCTCGCCGACCAGACCGCACAGGCCCTGGAACGGGCGATCCAGCACGAGGCCGAGCGGGCCCGCAGGCGCCGCGCCGAGATGCTGGAGGGCCTCACCACCGCCCTGGAGCGCGAGATGACCGTGCGCGGCCGCGCACAGCTCGCCGCCGAGCTGCTGGTGCCCGAGGTCGCGGACTTCGCCACGATCGAGCGCCGCGACGAACCCGGATGGTGCGTCCTGGGGCTGCACCACCGCGATCCCGCGCTCGAGCCGGCCCTGCGGGCGCTGCGCCGCGAGCATCGCCTCGACTCCGAGGACGCGCGGTCGGTGGCGCAGACGGTGCTCACCGGCCGGGCGCAGCTCCTGTCGCCCATCACCCCGGAGACGTGGGTGCGGCCCGAGGACCCGCGCGGCGCGGCGCTCCTGGCCCGGCTGGACCCCACCTCCACGCTCATGGTCCCGCTGCGCACCCGCGGTCACCTCACCGGGGCCCTGGTGCTGGGGCGGGGCGGCGGCCGGGAACCGCTGGCACAGGAGGACGTGGGGTTCGGCGAGGAGCTGGCGAGCCGCCTGGGGGTCGCCCTCGAGAACGCCCAGCTGTACGAGGAGCAGCGCGAGATCGCCGTCGGCCTGCAGGTGTCGCTGCTGCCCGAGCGCATCCCGGAGCTCCCCGGCAACCGCCTGGCGGTGCGGTACCGGCCGGGCCAGCACCACATGGAGGTGGGCGGGGACTGGTACGACGCCTTCGAGCTGCCGGACGGCCGCCTGGCCCTCGCCGTGGGCGACGTGGTGGGGCGCGGGCTGTCCGCCGCGGCCGCGATGGGCCGGCTGCGCACCGCCCTGGCCGCGCTCGCCCCCGGCACCGACCGTCCCGCGGCCCTGCTGCGGCGCCTCGACGCCTTCGCCGAGTCGGTGCCGGGCAGCGGGCTCACCACCCTCGTGTACGCGATGCTGAACCCGCTCACCGGGCACCTCACCTACGCCTCGGCCGGGCACCCGCCGGGCCTGGTCGTCTACCCGGACGGCATCACCCACTGGCTGTGGGGCGGCCGGTCCACGCCGCTGCGGGCCGTGCCCGACCCCGTGCGCAACGAAGCCGGCGCGGAACTCCCGCCCGGCGCGAAGCTGCTGCTGTACAGCGACGGCCTGGTGGAGCGCCGCGCGGAGCGCATCGACGCGGGACTCGACCGGCTGGCGGCGGCCGCGCGCCGCCACCACGCCCTGCCGCCCGACGAGTTCGTGGACGTGGTGATCGGCGAGATGGACGACCCGGAGGGGATGGGCGACGACCTGGTGGTGGTGTGCCTGGAGCATGTCGGCCTCGGCGGCGTGCCCGCCGACGGGCCGGCTTCGGCGGCCGGCGTCACCGCGGGATGAAGCTGACCTTCCCGGTGGTCTCCAGCACCGCCCACCGCACGTCGCCGAGGTCGGCGATCTGCTGCATGCGCGCCCACTCGGCGAGCTCCTCGTGGGTGATGCGCTCACGCCGCAGGTTCGGCTCCACCATGCGCCCGTCGGCGATGAGCACCACGGGGGTCCCCTCCAGCAGGAGCCGCATGGGGCGCCACCGGTAGGACGCGAACGACATCGCGACGGTGAGCAGGCACATCGTGGCGACCGCCAGGAGCGCCCCGGTGACCGACGCGTCGTTCTGGGTGACGCCCTGCTGGATGAGGTCGCCCAGCACCACCAGCAGCAGGATGTCGAAGGGCTCCATCTGCCCGAGCTCCCGTCGCCCGATGAGGCGGGCCACGGCGTACAGCACCAGGAAGATGACGGCCGCGCGGATGACGATGTCCATGTCCCCACCCCCTACGGGAAGACGATGAGGCGGCGGTGCACCGACGCGAGGACGGCGTCGCCGTCACGGAGCTCCACGTCCTGGGAGCGTTTCCCCGCGCCCTGGGACCCCACCTGGAACTGGATGCGCACGACCAGCGTCCCGCCCGCCGGCACCGGGTCGTAGACCAGCAGCCAGTGCCCCACCCCGGCGCCCTCGGCGGCCGGCTCGGGCGTGATCGTGTTCACCGTGAACTGTTCGAGGAAGCCGTCGCCGAGCACCAGGCGGGGCCGGACGATGCGGGTGGCGGCGGCGACGGCGATGCGCACCTGGCCGACGTCCCCCTGCCGAAGGCGCACCGGACCGTCCACGGTGAGACGCGCGGCGGGCGCCTCGGCGACGGTGGTGGTGGAACGCTGCCCGAACACGTTCGCCAGGCCCGCCGCGACGAAGGCGGCCAGCAGGGCCGTCGCGGCCCGCCGCGCCCACACCGCGCCCGATCCGCGCGGCGCCGAATGGCCGGGGATGGGCTCGATGGTGCCGGGCGCCTGGACCACGGTCCCGCTCCTGATCGCAAGAGGCGTGCACCAGGGGTTCCCGGAAGGGGCCCCGGCGCAAACCGGGGCGCCGCGGTCAGCGGGCGGGCAGCACGGTGACCGGCGCCGTCACGGCGCGGGCGCCGACGCGGGCCCGCACGCGGTACCGTCCCGGCGCGGGCGCCCGGAGGGTGAGCGTGACGCGCCCGGGGCCGGCGGTGCGCCGCAGCGTCCGCACCACGGCCGCCCCGGTGCGGCCGCGCAGGAGCTGCACGGTCACGCGTGCCCGGCGGGGCATCGTGAGGCGCACCCGCAGCGGGCCGCCCGCCCGGGGCGTCCCCACGGCGCGCAGGCCCGTCACGACGGCGCCGGACGGCGGCGGGACGGAGAAGGTGGCCGACGCGGTGCCGGACAGGCCCGCGCGGTCGTAGACGCGCACCGTGACCGTGCGGCGGCCCGCCGCGAAGGTGTGGCGCGCGGTGACGCCGGTCGCGGCGACGCCGTCGCCGAAGTCCCAGTCCACCCGGCCCGAGAGGCCGGAGTCGGCGGGCCCGCCGGCCCCGTCCACGCTGCCCACGGAGGTGAACGTGACCGCCCGGCCGGCCGCCGGGGCCGTGGTCGCCGCGAGCCTCGCGGTGGGCGCCCTGCGGTCCAGGAAGATCGTGTCGCTCACGATCGCGGAGGCGTTGCCGCCGGCCCCGGCGGCGCCCACGGCGGTATCGTGGAACCGCGCGCTGATCGTCCGGACGCCGTCCGGGCCGGCGGCGAGGTACTTCTGCACGCCGGTCACGAACGAGCGGCGGCAGGCGATGGGGTCCCCGCAGGGGAAGGCGCCCTCCACGACGTCCATGGACCCCACCTCGCCGGAGCCCGGCAGCGGGTCGGCGGCCTGGAAGTGGAGGGTCACGGTGAGGCCCGTGGCGTAGGCCGCCCCGTCGTCGATGAGCACCGAGCCCGTGGGAGGCCGGGCGTCGTACAGGAACGTGGCGGGTTCCGACGGGGCGCTGGACACCGGTGCGGCGTTCTCCAGCGCCGTGGCGGCGACGGTCACCCGGTACGTCGTGCCGTCCACCAGGCCCGCCGGCAGCGGCAGCGTGGTGGCGAGGGGGCCCAGGGGGTCGGCCGTCACCGTGGGTGCCCCCGCGCCGGTGAACTCCAGGTGATAGCCCTGCGAGGTGTGCCCGGGGTCGAAGGCGGCGGCGCTCCAGCTCAGGCCGGACCCCGGCGCGACCACCGCCGGCGGGGCGTTCACGACCGGCACCGAGGGCGGCGCCGCGAGCACCTGCCCGGGGGCCGCGAGGACGACCGCGCCCAGCAGGGGGACATGACGCAGGGAGATCCGCATCGCCCCGAGTGTGCGGCCGGGCGTGGCGGTCCGCGCCCCCCGTTCGGCCAGCGGTGCCCCGGGTTCGGGGTTCATGCGCCGGTGGGCCTGCGCGGCACCCGCACCTCGAACACGGGAAAGTCCCCCTTGACACGCTCGAACATCTCGAGCGGGTCGCCGCGCCGCACCGGGATATGCGGCCGCGCACCGGGCGCCAGGTCGAGATAGCGCCGCAGGACCGGCGGCCGCAGGTCCGGCGGCACCTCCAGCAGCACCACGTCGTGGCGGCCGCGGCCGTGCAGCACCGCGCGGCCGTCCGCGGCGCGCACGTGGCGCACCCAGTTGGCGCGTTCGCCGAGCATGGACACCAGGTAGGTGGTGCCGTCCATGGGCACCGGCACCACCGGCAGGGTCAGGGGCCGGCCGGTGCGGGCGTGCCGCACCTCCAGCGTGCGCATGCGGTTCATGCCGGTGCGGGCCAGCAGGGCGCCGCTGCGGTTCATGAGCCGCGCGAGGCGGTTGGGCCGCCGCCCGCGGTACATCCACCGGAGCCATTCGGGCCGCATCATCTTGGGCCTCCTCGGTGTCGCCCCTGTGAGAATACGGCCATGACCGTGCTCCGCCGCGTCACCGACGCAGAGCGCCGCGCCCGCCTGGTGCGCCGGCACCTGCTGGCCCCGTCGGCGCGGCGGGACGACCCGGAGGGCATCGCCGACGCGCTGGTGGCCCTGCACTCCTCCGATCCCGCCACCGTGTACCTGTCGGCCGCCGCGCGCATGGCCGTCCCGTCGCTGGCCGCGGTCGACGACGCCCTGTACGTGCGCCGCGCCGTCGTGCGCCACCACGCGATGCGGCGCACCGTGTGGGTGATGACCCCGCCCGTCGCCCGCGCCGCGCACGCGGCGTGCACCGTCGGCCTGGCCCCGGTCGAGTGGCGCCGCCTCGCGCGGATGGTGGAGGACAGCGGTGTGGCCGCCGACGGTGCGGCGTGGGTGGCGGTCGCCCGGGCCCACACCCTGACGGCGCTGCACGAGATCGGCACGGCCGGCGCCCGGGAGCTGGGCCGGCATGTCCCGGAGCTCACCGCCAAGCTGCACCTGGCCGTCGGCAAGCCGTACGCCGGCACCCAGGGCGCCCACGCTCGCATCCTGCAGAACCTGGGCTTCGACGGCGCGATCATCCGCGGGCGGCCCACCGCGGGCACGTGGACCGCCGGCGAGTACGCGTGGTCGGCGGCGGAGGACTGGCTGCCGGGCGGGGTCGCGGGGATGGACCCCGCGGAGGCGGCCCGCGACCTCCTCGAGCGTTCCCTGCGCGCCTTCGGGCCGGTCACCACGGCCGACATCCGCTGGTGGGCCGGCTGGACCGCCGCCACCGCGACCCGCGCGCTGCGCGCCACGGGCGCGGTGCCCGTCGAGACCGAGGCCGGACCGGCCTGGCTGCACCCGGACGACACCGCGCCCGTGGACGACCTGGAGCCGTGCGTGGCCCTCCTGCCCGCCCTGGACCCCACCACGATGGGCTGGAGGGAGCGGGGCTGGACGCTCGGCGACCACGGCGCGTTCGCGGGGCCGCTGTTCGACCGCAACGGCAACGCGGGACCCACCGTGTGGGTGGACGGCGAGGTGGTGGGCGGCTGGGGCCAGCGGCGCGACGGCACGGTCGTGACGCGGCTGCTCACGCGCGTGGCGCAGCGGCGCGCCGCGCAGGTGCGGCGTGCCGCCGAGCGGCTCACCGCGCTGCTGGACGGCCGGGTGGTGCGCCCGCGGTTCCCCACCCCCCTGCAGACCGAGCTCGCGAAGGAGGAGACGGCATGACCGGCGATCCCGATGTCCCGTCGATCTGGGTCCGCGCGATCGCGGACGACCGGTTCCGGGCGGCGCTGGTGGAGGACCCCCTGCGTGCGCTCGCCGAGGCCGGGCCCATCCGGGTGTCGGCCGAGCAGGTGCGGCAGCTCGAGGAGATGAGCGCCGACGAGCGCCGGGAGCTGATCACGGGGATGGTCCGGGAGGCGCACTGGCGCGGAGGGCAGGCCCGGTTCGGCCGGCTGGGCGCCGACGGCCGCCTGGGCGGGCCGGACGACCCGGACATCCCCTGAAGGCCCACCGGCCGCGGCCGGTGGCGCCCGGCGCCAGGACGGGGGAGGATGACCCCATGCGCGGGCCGCTCGTCGCACTGGGGTTCGGGGCGATGCTCACCGCCGGGATCGCGATGGTCGCGGCGCTGGTGGTGCTGGCGCTGCTCGTCGCGCCGGCCCTGGTGGCCCTGGCCTGGAACGTCCTGGACCTGGGCGCCGCCATCGGCCTCGGGACCCTCGGGTTCTGGGGCTGCGTGCTGCTGGGCTGGTTCCTGGCCGCGCCCATGGCGATCCGGCTCATCATGGTGCTCATCGTGTTCATCGCCGACCCCGCGTGGCTGGACGACGCGGCCCGCGTCCACTGGCCGGAGCCGACGCTCAGGAACCTGCTGGCCATCGTGATCCTGCTGGTCGTGGCGTCCATGAGCCACGGTTCGTCCGGCGGCCGGGACCGCCGCCCGCGGCGGGAGGCGGCCCCCGGGGCTTGACCCGCGCCCCGGATGGTCGATGATCGTCCTCATGGTCACCCGCGCGCGGCAGCTCGAGCTGGTGGAGGTCGTCTGCACGACGTGCGGGCTCATCGCCGAGCTGCACCGGCCGCGCGGCCGGCAGCGTCCCAAGCTGTGCGCGTGCCCGGAGCCCGAGAAGGTGCGCCCCTCCACGCGGCCGCGGGTGTGCGTGAGCTGCAGCACGGTCCTGAGCCGGTACAACGCCGGCGTGCAGTGCAACGCCTGCCGCATGGCCGGGAGGGCCTGGGCGCCGGAGGACTGACCGTCGGCGCCCCGGACGGGGTCGCCGCACCCGCTGCTACGGTTCCCGCACCGATCGCCCGCCGTGGGAGAGACCGGCCTCGCGCCGGCGCCGAAGGAGCAACCGCCCCGGAATCTCTCAGGCAAACGGACCGTGGTGGGCGCGGTGGCGCTGGAGAGAGGATGCCGCGAGCATCCCGCCGATGGGGAAAGCCCGGGACGGCCCGGGTGCATCTCTCAGGCACACGGACAGCGGGGGCGAGCGTGCTCCGCCTGCCGTCCGACCGGGAGTCCTCCCCCATGTCCCACACGCGCCAGACGCTCGCCGACCTCGAGGATCACGGGGGCTTCGCGGAACGCCACATCGGGCCGGCCGCCGCGGACGTCGAGGCGATGCTCCGCGAGGTCGGCGCCCCGACCCTCGAGGCGCTCATCGCCGAGACGGTTCCCGCCGCCATCCGCCTGGACGAACCCCTGGCGCTGCCCGGCCCGATGGGCGAGCACGAGGCCCTCGCCCGCCTGCGGGAGCGCGCGTCGCGCAACCGGGTGGTGACCTCGCTCATCGGGCTGGGGTACCACGGCACCGTCACCCCCGGGGTCATCCAGCGCAACGTGCTGGAGAACCCCGCCTGGTACACCGCGTACACCCCGTACCAGCCGGAGATCTCCCAGGGGCGGCTGGAGGCGCTCCTGAACTTCCAGACGCTGGTGGCCGACCTCACCGGCCTTCCCCTCGCCAACGCGTCGCTGCTGGACGAGGGCACCGCCGCGGCGGAGGCCATGACCATGGCCCGGCGATCCGCCCGCGGCGCGGGCGACGTGTTCTTCGTGGACGCCGACTGCCACCCCCAGACCATCGCCGTCATCGCCGCCCGCGCGGAGCCCATCGGCGTGGAGGTCGTGGTGGGCGACCCGGCCACCGGCCTCCCGGAGCGGGTGTTCGGCGCGGTGCTGGCCTTCCCCGGCTCCTCCGGCGTGCTGCGCGACCTCGCGCCCGCCGTCCAGGCGGTGCACGCCGCGGGCGGCCTGGCGATCGTCGCGGGCGACCCGCTGGCGATGGTCCTCACGCGCACCCCCGCGGAGATGGGCGCCGACATCGCCGTGGGCTCGATGCAGCGCTTCGGCGTGCCCATGGGCTTCGGCGGCCCGCATGCCGGGTTCATGGCGACCCGCGACGAGCTCGCCCGCGCACTGCCGGGACGCCTGGTGGGCGTGAGCCTGGACGACGCCGGCCGGCCCGCCCTGCGCCTGGCCCTGCAGACCCGCGAGCAGCACATCCGCCGGGAGAAGGCCACCAGCAACGTCTGCACCGCCCAGGTGCTGCTGGCCGTGATGGCAGGGATGTACGCCGCCTACCACGGCCCCCGGGGGCTGCGCCGCATCGCGGACCGCGTGCACCGCCTCACATCGGTGCTGGTGGCGGGCCTGCGCGCCGGCGGCGCCGAGGTGCCGGCGGACACCTGGTTCGACACCGTCCGCGTGCGCGTCCCCGGCCGCGCGGACGCCGTCGTCGCCGCCGCCCTGGAGCGGGGCCTCAACCTGTGGCGGGCGGACGGCGACACCGTCGGCATCGCCCTCGACGAGACCACGACCCGCGGGGTCGTGGAGGCCGTGTGGGGCGCGTTCGGCGTGACCGCATCCGTGGACGACCTGGACGCGGCCGCCTCCGGGGGCATCCCCGCCGCCCTGACCCGGCGGGCGGAGCTCCTCACCCACCCCGTCTTCGGCCGGTACCACACCGAGCACGAGATGCTCCGGTACCTGCGGCGCCTCGCCGACCGCGACCTGGCGCTCGACCGCACGATGATCCCCCTGGGCTCGTGCACGATGAAGCTCAACGCGACGGCGGAGATGGCGCCGATCACGTGGCCCGAGTTCGCCCACATGCACCCGTTCGCGCCCATCGCCCAGGCCGCCGGGTACCTGGAGATGATCCGGGAGCTGCAGGCCGCCCTGTGCGAGGTCACCGGCTACGACGCGGTCTCGCTGCAGCCGAACGCCGGGTCGCAGGGCGAGCTGGCGGGCCTCCTTGCGATCCGCGCGTACCACCGCTCCCGCGGCGACGACCGGCGCACCGTGTGCCTCATCCCCAGCTCCGCGCACGGCACGAACGCCGCGTCGGCGGTGATGGCCGGCATGAGCGTCACCGTCATCGCGTGCGACGCGGGCGGCGACATCGACCTGGCGGACCTGCGCGCGAAGGCCGGCGCCGCGGGCGACCGGCTCGCGGCGATCATGATCACCTACCCCTCCACGCACGGGGTGTTCGAGGAGCACGTGCGCGACATCTGCGCGGTGGTCCACGAGCACGGCGGCCAGGTGTACGTGGACGGCGCGAACCTGAACGCCCTGGTGGGCCTCGCCAAGCCCGGCGCGTTCGGGGCGGACGTCTCGCACCTGAACCTGCACAAGACGTTCTGCATCCCGCACGGCGGGGGCGGCCCCGGCGTGGGCCCGGTGGCGGTGCGCGGGCACCTGGCGCCGTTCCTGCCGAACCACCCGCTGGTGCCGGAGGCGGGTCCCGCGACGGGCGTGGGCCCCATCAGCGCCGCGCCGTGGGGGTCGGCGGGGATCCTGCCCATCCCGTGGGTGTACGTCACGCTCATGGGCGGCGAGGGCCTCACCCGGGCCACGGAGATCGCGATCCTGTCGGCGAACTACGTCGCGGCGCGCCTGGGCGGCGACTACCCGGTGCTGTACGCCGGGGAGCGCGGCCGGGTGGCGCACGAGTGCATCCTCGACCTGCGACCCGTGCGGGACGCCAGCGGCGTCACGGTGGACGACGTCGCCAAGCGCCTCATGGACTTCGGGTTCCACGCGCCCACGATGTCGTTCCCGGTGCCGGGCACGCTGATGGTGGAGCCCACCGAGTCGGAGTCCCTGGCGGAGCTCGACCGCTTCTGCGACGCGATGATCGCCATCCGGGACGAGATCCGGCGGGTGGCGTCCGGCGAGTGGGCGGTGGAGGACAGCCCGCTGCGCCACGCGCCGCACACCGCCGACGACGTCGCGGCGGACCGCTGGGACCGGCCGTACCCGCGGGAGCTGGGCGCCTACCCCGTCGCGTCCCTGCGCACGGCCAAGTACTGGCCGCCGGTGGGCCGCATCGACGCCGCGCACGGCGACCGGAACCTGGTGTGCTCCTGCCCTCCCATGGAGGAGTACGCGTCGTGACCGCCGCGTGACGGCGGGGCCCCGCGGGGCCCCGCCGTCAGCGCGTCAGGGGCAGCGCACGATCGCGTCGCCCGGGGTGAACTCCTGGGACCGCAGGCCCGCGTCCTCGGTGCCCACCAGCACGCCGGTGCCGTCCGGGGCGAATGCGGGCCCCGGGCCCTCCCGGAAGAAGCCGTCCTGGTTCTGGCCGCGCCAGCCGTTCTTGGCGCGGTCGCCGGTGAGGCGGCTGGCGCCGCCGGCGCCCTGCTCCTCGGCGCGCGTCCACCCCACGTACGCGATGCCGGTCTTGCCGAGCACGCTCGCGCCGGCCATCCGCAGCGCCTTGGTCTCGTCGCCGTAGGTGCCGATCTCGGTGGTCTCGGTGAACAGGCCGTCGGTGCCCTGGGCGGTCGCGCCCTTCACCAGCACCTTCGGGGTGCCGGGCTCAACCCACCCGGCGGCGATGCTGCCCTCGCACGACACGCCCACGCGCGGCTCGCCGGCGCCCGCGGGGCGGCCGACCCGCCGCGGGGTGCGCCATCCCGGGTCGGTGCGCAGGCGGACGCTCACGCCCACCCCGCCGCCCGCCGTGGTCCAGCCGATCGCGGACTCCCCGGTGGCGCCGGCGTCCACCGCGATGCGGCCCGTGGCGTCGCCGGACGGGACCGCCCGGGCCGGGGTGAAGCGCCTGTCGCGCGGCCCCAGCTGGGCGGCGGTCACCCGCCGGCCGGTGCGCCACGCGATGACCGCGTTGCCGCCGGCGCCCAGCGCCCAGCCGGCCGACGCGCCGCCGCCGCGCGGGGTCCTGACCGACCCGGCGACGGCCCACCGGGCCGCCTTCGGCGCCGAGGCGGCCACCGACAGGGTGCATGCCCCGCCCGAGCAGGCCAGCACGCCGATGCGGGCGCGGCGGTCCGCGCCCATCGCGACCTTGATGGCGTCGTCGGCGTTGCCGTTCCGCAGGCCCGGCACCTTCACGCCGGTGTCCACCGGCTTCCCCCACGACCCGGCGAAGCGCACCGCGGCCGTGAGCTTGCCGCCCACGGATCCCCACACGGCGACGGCGTCACCCCGGCCGTTGCGGGCCACCAGCGGCCCGAAGTCCAGGCGGCTCGCCTCCCCCAGCCGGATCGGCTGACTCCACTGAGAGCCCGATCCGGACCGTTCGATCACGGCCGGCACGCGTCCGTTCGCCGTGTCCGCGCCCAGGCCGGCGGTCGCGCCGAACCCGTTCGCCGCGGCGATGGCTTCCACGCTGAACTCCCCCGCCGCGGGCATCGCCTGGGTCGCGGTGCGCGACCACTCGGGCGGCAGCGCCGCCGCGATCGGCGTTGCGACGAGCACTGCTGCTGCGGCGGCGATCCCCGCGCGCACGGATTGCTTCATGGTGGGCACCCCATTCGTCAACCGGTCGGTACTGCTTTCTACACGCTTTTTCGCCCTTTCGGCGGCGTTGCATTACCCGAGCCGGCCGGGCCGCGGGGACCTCAGTCCCTCACCGGGGTGAGGGACCGCACGATCTCCTCGGTCCAGGCGTCGATGGCCGGCCAGTCCCGGAAGTCGCCCTCCGCGGCGTGGACGGCGGTCATCAGGGCCCGTTCGACGAAGCCCAGGCGGTGCTTCTCGAGCCGGCCGGGGAACAGCCGGTGCTCACGGGCGCCGAGCCGGTCGGGCAGGTCGCCGAGGGTGACGGCGTCACCGGGGTCGGGCAGGGCGGGCTCGCCCACCGGGCCGCTGCTGAACAGCCAGACGGGGCGGGCGCGGAGGGCGTCGGCGTGGAACTCCGCCCAGTCGCGGGCCTCCGCCATCCAATGGCCCGTGTACACGGCGCTGCCGATCACGACGGCGTCGAAGCCGGCGGGGTCGGGGGCCGACTGGGGCCGGAACACGCCGGCCTCGATGCCGCGCGAGCGGAGCACGTCGGCGATCGCCTCGCCGTACCCCACCGTCGCACCGTGTTTGCTCGACACCACCACCAGAACGCGCATGGCCGTCCCGCCTCTCCTGAAGGGCACCGTGTGCCCCTGAGGATCCCCCAGCGGCCGGACGACGTCATCCGCAACCGTCCGCAGGCCACGGGTACGATCGCCGCAGGCGACCCTGGGAGGGGACCGGGATGGGCAATGCGTTCACCGTGAGCATCGACATCGACGCGCCGCCGGAGGCCGTGTGGGCCGTGCTGGGCGCCCCCGACCACGTGAGCCGCTGGTACCCGCAGTACACCTCCTGCGTCACCGACGGCGACATCCGGACGCTCACCCGCGCCGACGGGTCGGTGGTGACCGAGCGCCTGCTGGAGCGCGACGACGCGCGGCGCTTCTACCGCTACGGCGTGATCGACGGGGTGCCGCTCAGGTCGCACCGGGCGAGCTTCGAGGTGCTCGCCAACGGCACGGGGTCACGGGTGCTGTGGAGCACCGAGGGCGAGCCGCTGGAGGAGGGCGCGGACCTGGAGGCCCGCCTTGCGGACCGGCAGCGGGCGGCCCTGGAGGGCCTGCGGGCGCTGTTCGCCTGACGACGGCGGGGTCCGTGAGGGCCGCCCGGTCAGCCGGCGAGCCGGTTCACCCCGTCGAACGCGGCCGTCTTGTAGCACTCGGCCAGCGTCGGGTAGTTGAACACGGAGTTCACGAAGTAGTCGACGGTGCCGCCCAGGGTCAGGACGGCCTGGCCGATGTGCACCAGCTCGGTGGCGCCCTCGCCGAGGATGTGGACGCCCAGCAGCGCCCGCGTGTTGCGGTGGAAGATGAGCTTGAGGATGCCCGTGGTGTCCCCGGCGATCATCCCGCGGGCGATCTCCCGGTACCGGGCCTTCCCCACCTCGTACGGGATGCCCGCCGCCGTGAGGTCCTCCTCGGTGCGTCCCACCATCGAGATCTCCGGGATGGCGTAGATCCCGAACGGCAGCACCTCGTTCACCGTGGGCGACGCGATGCCGAACGCGTGGCACGCGGCGAGGCGGCCCTGCTCCATGCTCGTGGAGGCGAGGCTCGGGAAGCCGATGACGTCGCCCACCGCGTAGATGTGCGGCACCTCGGTCTGGAAGCGGTCGTTCACGGTGAGCAGGCCGCGCCCGCCCGCGGTGAGCCCCGCGGCGCCCAGGTTGAGCGACGCGGTCGCCCCGGTGCGGCCGATGGAGTACAGGACGCACTCGGCCAGCACCTCCTTGCCGCTCGCCAGCCTGATGCGCACGCGCTCGCCGTTCTGGCCCTCGTGGTGCTCGATGGCGTCCACGTCCTCGCCGAGCCACGCGGTCATGCGCCGCTCGCGCAGGTGGTACATCAGCGCGTCGACGATCTCGCCGTCCACGAACGGCAGGATCCGGGGCCGGCGGTCGATGAGGGTCACGCGGACGCCCAGCGCCGCGAAGATGCTGGCGTACTCCAGGCCGATCACCCCCGCCCCGATCACCGCCATGGTGCGCGGCAGGCGGTCGAGGGTGAGGACGTCGTCGCTGGTGAGCACCCACGTCCCGTCGAACGGGATGGCCGGGTCCTTCGTGGCCGACGTGCCGGTGGCGATCACCACGTGCGCGGCGGTCACCATGCGCTCGCCGCGCCCGTCGGGCCGGGTGATGCGCAGCTCGTGCGGATCCAGGAACTCGGCGTGCCCGGTGATGATCTCCACGTCGTTGCGCATGAGCTGGCTGCGCGTCACGTCGATCTCGGACTGCACCACGCGGTCGGCGCGGAACAGCAGGTCGTTCACCGTGATGTGCTGCTTCGCCTGGTACGAGGTGCCGTAGTTCCCCTGCTCCCGCATGCCGGCGAGGTACATGACCGCCTCGCGAAGCGTCTTGCTGGGGATGGTCCCGGTGTTCACGCACACGCCGCCCACCACGGCGGCGCGCTCGCAGATCGCCGCGCGGCGGCCGAGCTTCGCCGCCTGGATGGCGGCGTGCTTGCCCGCCGGGCCGGACCCGATGACCAGCAGGTCGAAGTCGAACGCGGAGGACACCGCCGGCGGGCCTAGCGACCCGGGCCGCGGCGGCGGGATGCGCCCCCGGGCCGGGGGCCGGGACGTCCGGATGGGTCTGCGGCGGTGCACGCGAGCGTCGTCATAGGGGTCCCGTCGACCGGCCCGCACCCGACTTGAGCGGCCCGGTCCCCGTGCGGGCGTCCCTTATGGGCCTCTCAGGCACGGGCCCTACCTTCGGACCCGACCCCGACGAGGAGCCCACGTTGACCCGTCATCTCACCCGCCGGCAGCTGGTCGGCCTCACCGGCGCCGCCGGAGCCGCGCTCCTGCTGGGCCGCGGCCGCCTGCCCGGCCTTCCCGGCGCCGTGCCGGCGGCGGACGCCGCCGTCGCGTGCGTCCTCACGCCCGAGAAGACCGAGGGCCCGTACTTCGTCGACGAGCGCCTCCTGCGCGGCGACATCCGGACCGACCCGTCCGACGGGTCGGTGTCCGGCGGCGTGCCGCTGCGGCTGCGCCTCGTGGTCCTCGCGACCGACGCGGGGTGCGCGCCGGTCGTCGGCGCGCTCGTGGACGTCTGGCACGCGGACGCGGCCGGCCGGTACTCCGACGAGGCCGCGAACGGCACCGTGGGCCGGAGGTTCCTGCGCGGCTACCAGGTGACCGACGCCGACGGGGCGGTCGAGTTCACCACCGTCTATCCCGGCTGGTACCGCGGCCGCACGGTCCACATCCACTTCAAGGTCCGGACGCTGGACGGCTCCACGGTGACGTCGGCGTTCACCTCGCAGATCTTCTTCGAGGAGGCGGTGACCGACGCCGTGATGGCCCGCTCCCCGTACGCCACGCGCGGCACGCCGGACACCCGGAACGCCGACGACGGCATCCACGGCAGCGACGGGTCCTCGCTCACGATCGACCTGGACGCCGACGGGGCCGGGTACTCGGGCACCTTCACGGTGGGCGTCACCGGCGTCCCGGCGAGCCACGTCGGCGGTGCGGGCGGCGGGTCCGGCACCGGCACGTCGCTGGGGACGATCACATCGGTGGCCGCCGCCCGCACCGCGCCCGGTGCCCGCGTCGTGCGGGTGGGGGTGCGCCTGGGCGCCACGACGGTCGTGGACGCCAGCGTCCGCCGTGCCGGCCGCGTGCTGGGCCACCGCCGGCGCGTGGTCGCGGCCGGCGACCGCGTGATCGGGGTGCCGGTGCGCGCCTCCGCCGCCGCGGGCGCCGCGAACGCCGTGGTGCGGTTCGAGCGGTCCGGCCGGACGCAGACGCTGCGCCGGGGGGTGCGGATCCCGAGGCGGGTGGCGTCATGAGCACCATCGCCGGCCCGCGCTCGCGTCCCGAGGCACTCACCCGGCGGCTCCGCCTCGCCCGCCCCGAGATGATCGCCCTGGCCGCCGTCGCCGGCCTGCTGAACCTGTGGGCGCTCGGCCGCAACGGGTGGGCGAACGAGTACTACAGCGCCGCCGTGCGCACGATGGCCTCCGACTGGCACGACTTCCTGTACGGCGCGCTCGACCCCGCCGGACTGCAGACCGTCGACAAGCCGCCCGCCGCGCTGTGGGTGCAGGCCCTGTCGGTGCGCGTGTTCGGCTTCTCGAGCGAGGCGATCCTCATCCCGCAGGCCCTGATGGGCGTCGCCTCGGTGCTGCTGGCGTACGACCTCACCCGCCGGGTGTTCGGACGGGTCGCGGGCACCGTCGCCGGCGCGGCCCTCGCGCTCACGCCCATCGCGGTCGCCATGTCCCGCCACAACAACCCGGAGGCGCTGCTCACCCTGGCCAGCGTCGGGGCCCTGTGGTGCACGGTCCGGGCGCTGGAGGACGGCCGCCTGCGCTGGGTGCTGGGCGCCGGCGCCTGCGTGGGCCTGGCCTTCGAGACGAAGATGGCCGCCGCCCTCCTGGTGCTG
This sequence comes from Thermoleophilia bacterium, assembly GCA_020848615.1. Lineage (GTDB taxonomy): Bacteria > Actinomycetota > Thermoleophilia > Miltoncostaeales > Miltoncostaeaceae. The sequence goes on along the minus strand of JADLHW010000028.1, from coordinate 24,602 downwards.
CCGGGCATCGCCGCCGCCTGGATGTGGGTGGGCCGGGACGGCCGCGCCGTCGCGGCCCGCAGGCTGCTCGCCGGCGCCGGGGCGATGGTGGCGGTGGGCGGCGCGTGGCCGCTGGTCGTGGCCCTGACCCCCGCATCGGACCGCCCGTGGATCAGCGGCACCTCCGACAACAGCGTGTGGTCGCTCATCACCGGCTACAACGGCCTGGGCCGCATCGCCGGCCAGGCCGGCGGCCCGCAGGGGACCGGCGGGATGGGCGGCGGGGTGTTCGGCGGCGACGCCGGCGTGTGGCGCCTCTTCAACGCCAGCCTCGGCCCGCAGGCCGGCTGGCTGGTGGGCGCCGCCGCCGTCGCGGCCGTCGCCGTGATCGCCGCGTGCCGGCTGCGCCGGGACGACGCCCGCACGGGCTGGGTGATCGCCGTGGGCGGCGCCTTCGCCGTCACCGCGGTCGCGTTCAGCTTCGCGGGCGGCATCTTCCACCCGTACTACGTGGCGCTGCTCGCCCCGTACGCCGCGGCCCTGGTGGGCGCCGGCGTGGCGGTCCTGCGCGGCGGGGACCTGCCCGCGCGGCTCCTGGCGCCCGCCCTGGTGATGGCCGGGGTGGTGGCCGAGCTCGCGGTCATCCGGAACGGCGCCACCGATCTGGAGTGGCTCCGCACCCCGCTGGTGCTGGGCGGCGTGGCCGCCGCGACCGCCCTGGCGGTGATCCTCACCCCGCGCGTGCGCACCTGGACCCTGGCGGGCGTGATGGCGCTCCTGCTGCTGGGCCCCGCGGTGTGGTCGGTGCAGACCCTGGGGCACGCCACCAGCGGGACGTTCCCGGCCGGCGGTCCGCAGGCGTCGGCGTTCGGCGGCCCCGGCGGTGGCGGCGGTCAGCGGGGCGGCGGCTTCGGCGGCGGCGGGTTCGGGGGCGGCGGCGGCCTTGGCGGCGGGGGGATGTTCGGCGCGGGCACGTCCGGGCTCACCTCCGCCCTGTCGTACATCGATGCCAACGGCGGCGGCACCCTCGTGGTGTCCAGCCAGAGCACCGCGGCCGCTGCGATCCTCGACACGGACGCCGACGTCGCCGGCATCGGCGGCTTCAGCGGCCGGGAGAGCGAGGTCACCACGGCGTGGCTCGCGCAGGCCGTGGCCTCCGGGAAGGTGCGCTGGGTCCTGGCGTCCGACACCGGCGGCGGGGGCATGGGCGGCGACGGCCGCACCGGCAGCCGCACGGTGATGTCGGCGGTCACCGCGTCCTGCGCCGCGACCACCGTGGACGGGCTGTACGACTGCTCCGCCGCGGGTGCCGCGCTCGTCGCGGCATAGCCCGGTTCCGCAGTTGTCCGCACGGCGCCGCCGGGCATCCCCGATGTCCCCGGCGGCGCCCCGGGGGCAGGATCCCCGAATGATCAACGTCTCCTCGCTCCTGGGCACGCGCCAGTCGGCGTCCGACGCCCTCCGCTACGGACGCCACCGCAGCGGCGAGCACACACCCCGTTCGTCCACCGAGCGCCGCCCCGTGGTGGTGTGGAACGTCACCCGCGCCTGCAACCTGGCGTGCACCCACTGCTACGCCAGCGCCAAGCGCACCCCCGCCCCCGACGAGCTCACCGGCGACGAGGCCCGCGCGTTCCTGGACGACCTCGCCGGGTACGGCGTCCCGGCCGTCCTCATCTCCGGCGGGGAGCCGCTGTCCCGGCCCGACCTGCTCGACCTCATGGGCTACGGCGTGGAGCGCGGCCTGCGGTTCACCCTCTCCACCAACGGCACGCTCATCGACGGCATCACCGCCAAGCGCCTCAAGACCGCCGGCCTCATCTACGCCGGCGTGTCCATCGACGGGCCCGAGGCGCTCCACGACCGGCAGCGCCGCGAGGAGGGCGCGTTCCGGGCGTCGGTGCAGGGCCTGCGGAACCTCGGGGAGGCCGACGTGCGCCGCGGCGTGCGGTTCACCGTGACCCCCGGCAACCACGAGGGCCTAGACGAGGTGCTCGACCTGGTGGTGCGGGAGAACATCGAGCGGTTCTGCCTGTACCACCTGGTCCCGTCGGGCCGCGGCGGCCACCTGCAGGACGTCACGCCCGAGCAGCGCCGCGCCGTGCTCGCCACGGTGTTCCAGTTCGCGGAGGACCACCCGGACGTCGAGGTCCTGACCGTCGACAACCCGTCCGACGGCCCCGCCCTGGTGCACTGGCTGGAGGACCGGGACCCGGAGCGGGCCGTCCGCTGCCGGGAGATGCTCACCTGGAACGCCGGCTCCAAGGGCGGTCCCGGCATCGGCATCGGCTGCGTCGACGAACGCGGCCTGGTGCACCCCGACCAGTTCTCCCGGCACCGCGTGCTCGGGAGCATCCGCGAGGAGCCGTTCTCGCAGATCTGGACCGAGGCGAAGGACCCGTGGCTCGCCGAGCTGCGGTCCGCCGAGCGACCGCTCGCCCCGGTGTGCGCGACCTGCCCCGACCTGGCGCTGTGCGGCGGCGGCAACCGTGCCCGCGCGGAGCTGGCCACCGGTGACCCGTGGGCGCTCGACCCCAGCTGCAGTCGCGTGGAGGCGGCGGCCGTCTGAGCGCAGTGCCCCCGCGCCAGGAGGACTCCCCGGGACCCCCCGCGTCTCAGGGAGTTCTCAGGCCCGGCTCGTAGGGTCGCGCCCATGAGACGATCCCTGCGCATCCTCCTCGCCGCCGGCCTCGCCGCCGCGGCCCTCACGTTCGCCGCCTGCGGGTCGGACGACGACACCTCCTCCCCCGCCGGCACGGCGGCGACCACCGCCGCCGCCACCACGGCGACCGGTGCGGACACCGCGGCCGCCACCGGCACGGTCTCGGCGAACACCGCCAGCGCCGGGGAGCTCATCGCCGCCCTCGAGGCCAACGGCGTCACCAACGCCGACAAGTGGGCACGGGAGATCGAGGAGTACCGGCCCTACGACGCCTCCGACCCGCAGCTCACCCACCTGCAGGACGAGCTGGCGAAGTACAACCCCGACCCCGCCACCCTCGCCGCGATCCTCGAGGTGCTCACGCCGTGACCGGGGACGCCGCGGGACCCCTGCGGCTCGCGCTCATCGGCCTCGCCGCCCTGTCGATCGCCGGCAGCGCCGTGGAGCTGGCGACGCTGCGCCACTGGAACGGGGCGGTGCAGCTCATCCCGTGGGCGGTCGCCGGCGTCCTGGCGGTGCTCACCGCCGTGCTCGCCGCCCGCCCCGGCGGCGGCGCGGTGCGGGTGGTGCGCGGCGGCGCGCTGCTGGCGATCCTCGCGTCCGGGTTCGGCGTGGTGCGCCACGTCGTCGCGAACTACGACACCGCCCCGCTCGACCGGGTGGTGGGACCGCGATGGGAGTCCATGTCGGAGCCGCACCGGTGGTGGGAGGCGGCCAGCGGCGGCGTGGGCCCCGCTCCGACCCTCGCGGCCGGGGTGCTGGCGCAGGCGGCGCTGTGCCTGCTGGCGGCCACGATCCGGCATCCGGCGATCCCGCGGGGCGGGGCCGGCACCGCGGGCTGAGCGCCGCGACGGCCGCGGGGTGGGGATGCCGCATCAATAGCATGGGGGGACCCGAATCCCTGAGGTGCATTTTGCTCGATGAGAAGCTGGAGCCCGTCTACGCCGAGGTCCTCCGGCGCAACCCCGGCGAGGATGAGTTCCACCAGGCGGTCCGCGAGGTGCTCGAGTGCCTCGGCGTCGTCGTCGCCAAACACCCGGAGTACGCCGACCACGCCCTGATCGAGCGGATCTGCGAGCCGGAGCGCCAGATCATCTTCCGCGTGCCGTGGGTGGACGACCAGGGGCAGGTCCGCATCAACCGCGGGTTCCGCGTGCAGTTCAACTCCGCGCTCGGGCCGTACAAGGGCGGCATCCGGTTCCACCCGAGCGTGCTGCTCGGAACCATCAAGTTCCTGGGCTTCGAGCAGATCTTCAAGAACGCCCTCACCGGCATGCCGATCGGCGGCGGGAAGGGCGGCTCGGACTTCGACCCCAAGGGCCGTTCCGAGGGCGAGGTGATGCGCTTCTGCCAGTCGTTCATGACGGAGCTCGGACGGCACCTGGGTGAGTACACCGACGCGCCGGCGGGCGACATCGGGGTCGGCACCCGGGAGATCGGCTTCATGTTCGGCCAGTTCAAGCGTGTCACGAACCGCTACGAGTCGGGCGTGCTCACCGGGAAGGGCCTCGCCTGGGGCGGATCGCAGGTCCGCACCGAGGCCACCGGATACGGCGCGACCTACTTCGTCGAGCGGATGCTCGGCACGCGCGGCGGCGGGTTCGACGGCAAGACCGTGACGGTCTCGGGCTCCGGGAACGTCGCGATCTACACCATCGAGAAGGTCGCCCAGCTGGGTGCTCGCGTGATCGCGTGCTCGGACTCCGAGGGATACGTGGTCGACGAGAAGGGCATCCACCTGAACCTCCTCAAGGAGATCAAGGAGGTCCGCCGCGGCCGCATGGAGGACTATGCGCGCGAACGCGGCTCGAGCGCGCGGTTCGTGCCGGACGGCCGCATCTGGGACGTCCCCGCCGACGTCGCCATGCCCAGCGCGACCCAGAACGAGCTGAACGGCAAGGACGCCGCGACCCTCATCAGGAACGGCGTGGTCGCCGTGGGCGAGGGCGCGAACATGCCGTGCACCCCGGATGCCGTGCACGCGTTCATCGAAGCGGGCGTGCTGTTCGGCCCCGGCAAGGCCGCCAACGCCGGCGGCGTCGCGACCAGCGCCCTGGAGATGCAGCAGAACGCCTCCCGGGACTCCTGGAGCTTCGAGGCCACCGAGGCGCGGCTCGCCGCGATCATGCACGACATCCACGACCGCTGCGCCGCGACCGCCGACGAGTACGGCGCACCCGGGAACTACGTGATGGGCGCGAACATCGCCGGCTTCATCCGCGTCGCCGAGGCGATGGCGGCGCTCGGCGTCATCTGAGCGATCCGGCCGGGTGACGCGGCCCCGCCGCGCCACCCGGCCCGCGCAGGTGGCAGAATCCGCCCGTGCCGCCACCATCTCGCGTGATCCTCGCCGGCTACGGCCTGGCGGGAGAGTTCTTCCACGCCCCGTTCATCGCGGCGGAACCGGGCCTGGAGCTCACGACCGTCGTCACCCGCGACCCGGATCGCGCCGCCCGCGCCCGCGCCGCCCACCCGGGCGTGCGGATCGCGGCGGACGCCCAGGCGGCCATGCCGGGCCACGACCTGCTCGTGGTGGCGGCCGCGAACCGCGCGCACCACCCGCTCGCGGCCGCCGGCCTGGGCGCCGGCCTGCACGTGGTGGTCGACAAGCCCCTCGCGGTGACCGCCGCGGAGGCCGCCGAACTGCAGGAGCTGGCCCGCTGGCGGGAGCGCCTGCTCATCCCGTTCCACAACCGCCGCTGGGACGCGGAGTTCCTCACCCTCCGGCGCCTGCTGGGCGACGGCACGCTGGGCGACCCGGTGCGGATCGAGTCCCGGTTCTGCCGCTGGCGGCCGGACCCCCGGCCTGCCTCGTGGCGCGAGAGCGCCGACCCCGCCGACGGCGGAGGGCTGCTGCTGGACCTGGGGTCGCACCTGGTGGACCAGTGCGTCGCGCTGCTCGGGGCGCCGATGAGCGTGTACGCGGAGGTCGACCGGCGGCGGCCCGGCGCCGGCCCCGACGACGACGTGTTCATCGCGCTGGGCCACCACGGGGGCGTGCGGGCGCACCTGTGGGCCAGCGCGTTCGCCGCCGACGCGGGGCCGCGCCTGCGCGTGCTCGGCACCCGCGCCGCCTACGTCAATCCGTTCCTGGACGGGCAGGAGGACGCCCTGCGCGCCGGCGCCCGGCCCGGTGACGGCGCCCCGTGGGGCGTGGAGCCCGAGTCCCGGTGGGGCGAGGTGGTCGCCGGGGACGCGCGCACCCCGGTGCCGTCGGAACCCGGCGCCTGGCCCGCGTTCTACGCGGGGGTCGCGGCGGCGGTGCGCGACGGCGCACCACCGCCCGTGGACGCCGCGGACGCGGTGACGGTGCTGCGCGTGCTGGAGGCCGCGCGCACCAGCGCCGCTCAGTCCGCGATCGTCCGGTTGTAGGCCCGCACCGCCAGCGGCGCGCACACGGCGATGATCCCCACCATCCAGGCGAGCGAGTAGATGACGGGGTGCTGGATCGACCACGGCGCGTCCGGCCCCTGGATCGCGCTGGGGTTGCCGAACAGCGTGCGCAGCGCCTCCGCGACCGCCGTCACCGGGTTCCACTCGGCGATGGTGCGGAGCACGCTGGGCAGCGACTCCACCGGCACGAAGGTGCTGGCCACGAACGTGATGGGGAACAGCGCCGTGAACGCCACGCCCTGCACCGCCTCCGGCGACGGCAGCATCGCGCCCATCAGCACGCCCACCCAGATCATCGCGAACGAGAACCCGATCATCAGCGCGTACCCGCCGACGGCGTCCGCCACGGAGGTGTGGATGCGCCAGCCCACGATGAGCCCGCAGATCGACATCAGCACGACCGGCAGCAGCGAGCGCATGAGGCTCGCCACGGCGTGGCCCGCCAGGACGGACCCCTTCGCCATGGGCAGCGACCGGAAGCGGTCGATCGCGCCGTTCGTGCGATCGTAGGCCAGGCTGATCGCCACCCCGAACGCCCCGAACACGATCGTCTGGGCGAAGATGCCGCCCATCAGGAACTCGCGGTAGTTGCCGCCGGCCACGTCGATGGCGCCGCCGAACACGTAGGCGAACAGCAGCACGAACATCACGGGCTGCAGCGTCACGTCGGACAGGGCCTCCGGCTGGCGGCGGATGTGCTGGATGCCGCGGCGGGCGACCACCCAGGTGTCGCCCAGCAGGCTGCCGCGACGGGTGTCGGCGGACGGGACGTGAACGGTCACCTCGCCACCTCCTGGGGCTGTTCCTCGGCGATGTGCTCGCCGGTGAGGGTGAGGAAGACGTCGTCGAGCGTGGGCTGGCGCAGGCCGATGTCGTCCACCGCGATTCCGGCGTCGCCCAGGGCGTCGGCGAGCCGCGACACCGCGAGCGGACCGCCGTCGGTGGGCGCCTGCACCAGGCGCGACGGGACATCGATGCCGGGCGGCGCACCCGCGATGTCCCCGATCATCGCCGCGACCCGTTCCAGGTCGCCTGGGTCGGTGGGCGTGGCGAACAGCTGGCTGCCCCCCACCTGGCGCTTCAGGGCGCGGGCGTCGCCGCGGGCGATCACCCGTCCGTGGTCGACCACCACGATGTCGTCGGCCAGGCGGTCCGCCTCCTCCAGGTATTGCGTGGTGAGCAGGATCGTGGTGCCGTCGGCCACCAGCGTGTCGAGCACGTCCCACAGCTCGTTGCGGGCCCGCGGGTCCAGCCCCGTGGTGGGCTCGTCCAGGAACAGGACCTCCGGCCGGGCCACCAGGGTGGCGGCCAGGTCGAGGCGGCGGCGCATGCCGCCGGAGTACGTCTTGGCCAGGCGGCCGCCGGCGTCCGACAGGTCGAACTGCTCCAGCAGCTCGTCGGCGCGCGCCGCGGCGACGCGGCGGCCCAGGTGGTGCAGCTCGCCGATCATGATGAGGTTCTCGCGCCCCGTGAGCAGCGCATCGACGGTCGCGTCCTGGGCGGCCAGCCCGATGCGGGCGCGGACATCCCCGCCGCGCGTCGCCACGTCGAGGCCCGCCACGGTGGCGGTGCCCCCGTCGGCGCCGGTGAGGGTGGTGAGAATGCGGACGGCGGTGGTCTTGCCGGCGCCGTTGGGGCCCAGCAGCCCGCAGACCGCGCCTCGGGGCACCTCGAAGCTCACGCCCGCGAGCGCCTCCTTGTCGCCGTACCGCTTGATGAGGCCCACGGCCTCGATCGCGTGTGTGGACATCACGCTCCTCTGGTGGGTGCGCACCCTGTGGGCGGGGTGCGGCACGAGCCAGGGTCCCACAGCCGTCCGAAAGATACAACCGATGTAAAGATCGCACGATGGGAGTCCCGGGCTAGACTCGTCCCATGGGTACCCGTTCGGGGGACGAGTGCGCGTTCCAGGGTCTCCGGGAACGCAAGAAGGCCCAGACGCGGCGGACGATCTCGGATGTCGCCACCCGGCTGTTCATGGAGCGCGGCTTCGACGCCGTGACCCTGGCGGAGGTCGCCGAGGCCGCCGGCGTGTCGGTGAAGACGATCTTCAACTACTTCGGGTCGAAGGAGGACCTGTACCTCGACCGCGACGCCGAGCTGCGGGCCCACCTGCTGGGCGCCATCACGGACCGCGGCCCCGGTGTCACCATCACCGCGGCGCTCGGCGCCCTGCTCACCGAGCACCGCATCCCCGACGGCCGCGGGTGGGGCGCGATGTACGAGCCCGGCGCGCTGGCGGGGTTCCGGCGGTTCCTGGAGGTGTGGCGGGCGTCGCCGGCACTGCAGGCCCGTGCGCTGGTGTGGGGACGGCGGCTGCAGGACGACCTGCGGGACGTGATCGCCGCCGAGGCCGGGCGGTCCGCCGACGACGAGGCCGTGCGGACGATGGCCGCCATGCTCGCCGCCACGGCGCAGCTGCGCCACGCCACGCTCGCCGAGTGGGTGCTCGCCGACCGCCCCCCGGCGGAGGTGGAGCGCGGCGTGCGGGCCGTGTCGGAGGAGGCCATCGCCCGCGTCGCCCGAGCGTTCCCCGACCTCGACGTCCCCGCGCCGGCGTCGGCGGAGGCCGCCGCCGGCTGACGGGCTCAGGGCCGGACCAGCACGTTGCCGGTCTTGCGTCCGGTGTCCACCCGTGCGTACGCCTCGGCGATCCGGTCGAGCGGGAACGCGGCGTCATGCACAACCCGCAGCGTCCCGGCGGCGACCATCCCGATCAGCTCGGCCATGTCCTCCGGACGCTCGCCCGAGGTGCCCGCCGCGACCGCGCCGCGGGCCCGGACGGTCTGCCCCAGGTCGGCGGCCACCAGCAGCAGGCGGCCGCCGGGCGCCAGGAGCCGGCGGCCGGACGCCATCGTGAGCGCCCCCACGGTGTCCATCACCACGTCGAAGCGCTCGCCCAGCCGGGTGACGTCGGCGACCGTGTGGTCGATCACCCGGCCGGCGCCCAGCCCCATGACCAGCGCGGAGTTCGCCCCGCTGCTCACGGCGGTCACCACGGCGCCGGCGGCGTGCGCGAGCTGCACCGCGTTGGTGCCGACGGCACCGGACGCCCCGATCACCAGCACCGACATGCCGGGGCCCACACCGCCCCGGCGGCGCAGGAAGTGCAGCGCGGTGGTACCGCCGAACAGCACCCCCGCCGCGTCCTCGTGGGACACGCCCTCCGGCACGGGCACGAGCCGGGCGGCGGGCACGGCGACGCACTCGGCGTGGGCGCCCATGCGCATGCCGGTCATCCCGCACACCGCCGCGCCGTCCGCAATGCCCGCGACGCCCTCCCCCACCGCGGCGACGACCCCGGAGAACACCCCGCCGAGGATCCGGCGCCGCGGGCGCGTGATGCCGAACGCCAGCCGGGCGGGGAGCGCGAAGCCGCGCGGGAACCGGGCGGCGCGGATGCGCGCGTCGCCCGCGGTCACGGCCGCCGCGTGCACCCGCACCAGCACCTGCCCGGGCCCGGGCTCCGGCGTGGGCACCTCCGCCACGCGCGCGACCTCCGGCCCGCCGTACCGCTCCACCAGCGCCGCTCGCATCCCCACCATCCTTACGTGTGTAAGTCCGAGTGGTCCACGATGGCCTTACGGCCGTAAGCCGTTCAACCCCGTCGGGAGGTCATGTGGCGCAGCGGCGCCCGGCGCTGACCCGCGACCGCATCATCGCGGCGGCCGTGCGCGTGGCCGACCGCGGCGGGCTCACGGCGGTCACGATGCGCGGCGTGGGGCGGGAGCTGCAGGTGGAGGCGATGTCGCTCTACCACCACCTGCCCGGGAAGGAGGCGCTGCTCGACGGCCTGGCCGACGCCGCCTTCGCGTCCATCGCGCTCCCCCCGGCCGCGGAGCCCTGGCGCACCGCGATGACCGCGCGCGCCGCCTCCGCCCGGGAGGTGCTGTGCCGTCACCCCTGGGCGCTCGGGCTCGTCGAGTCGCGCCGCACCCCTGGCCCCGCGTTGCTCGCCCATCACGAGGCCGTCCTGGCGTGCCTGCGGGCCAACGGGTTCGGCGTCGCCCTGGCCGTCCACGCCTTCTCGGCCCTCGACGCCTACGTGTACGGCTTCGTGCTCACCGAGCTCAACCTGCCGTTCGCACCGGGAGAGGACGCCGAGGCGTTCGCCGGCGGCATCGCCCACCTGCTCCCCGTGGACCGGTACCCGCGCATGAACGAGATGATCGCCGAACTGGTCGCCGGCCGCGGGTACGACCACGGCGACGAGTTCGGCTACGGCCTGGAGATCATCCTCGACGGCCTCGAGCGGCGGCTCGCGGGCGGGGGCGCCTGACGCCGGTCAGGCGTGCGGCCGCACCGTGTGGCCGAACGACTCGAGCAGGGCCGCGAGGTCGTCGAGCACCGACGGGTCCTCGATGGTGGCCGGCATGTGCCACACCTCCCCGTCGGCCATGCGGCGGATCGTGCCGCGCAGGACCTTGCCGGAGCGGGTCTTCGGCAGGGCCCGCACGATGCTCGCCTGCTTGAACGACGCCACGGGACCGATCTGGTCACGCACGCGTTGCACCAGCTCGGCCACCACGTCGTCGTGCGGGCGGTCCACGCCGCGCTTCAGGACGGCGAAGCCCATGGGCACCTGCCCCTTGAACGCGTCGGCCACTCCCACCACGGCGCACTCGGCGACGTCGGGGTGCGCGGCCACCACCTCCTCCATCCGCCCCGTCGACAGCCGGTGGCCCGCGGTGTTGATGACGTCGTCGATGCGGCTCATCACGTACACGTACCGGTCGGCGTCCATGTGGCCGGCGTCGGCGGTCATGTAGTGGCCGGGGAAGCGCGACAGGTACCCGTCGATCCAGCGTTCATCGCCGCCCCACAGGGTGGGGGTGCAGCCCGGCGGCAGCGGGAGCCGCACGCACAGCGCGCCGATCTCGCCGATGGGCGCATCGTGGCCGTCCTCGTCCAGCACCCGGATGTCGTAGCCCGGCACGGCCCGCGCCGGCGACCCGGGCTTCACCGGCAGCGCCTCGATGCCCAGGCAGTTGGCGGCCATCGGCCAGCCGGTCTCGGTCTGCCACCAGTGATCGATCACCGGGCGCCCGCCCAGGATCCCCTGGCACCACAGCAGCGTGTCCGGGTCGCAGCGCTCGCCGGCGAGGAACAGGGCGCGCAGCCGCCCCGGGTCGTGCCCGGCCATGAGCTCCGCCCGCGGGTCGTCGCGCTTGATCGCCCGCATCGCGGTGGGAGCCGTGAACATCACGTCGACCCCGTGGTCCCGGCACACCCGCCAGAACGCCCCGGCGTCGGGGGTGCCCACCGGCTTGCCCTCGTACATCACGGTCGTGCAGCCGCGCAGCAGCGGCCCGTACACGATGTAGCTGTGGCCCACGACCCAGCCGATGTCGGACGCCGCCCAGAACACGTCGCCGGCGTCCACCCCGTACACGGCGGGCATCGACCAGTTCAGCGCCACCGCGTGGCCGCCGTTGTCGCGCACCACGCCCTTGGGCGTCCCCGTCGTGCCCGAGGTGTAGAGCACGTACAGCGGGTCGGTGGCCTCCACCTCCGTGCACGGCGCGGGCTGGGCGCCGTCCAGGAACGCGTCCCAGTCGAGGTCCCGGCCGGGCGTGAGCTCCGCGGTGTGCTGCGGGCGCTGCAGCACCACGCAGTGCCACACCCGGTGCTCCGCCAGCTCCAGGGCGTGGTCCAGCAGCGGCATGTAGCGCACCACGTGGCTCGGCTCGATGCCGCAGGAGGCGGTGACCACCACCTTCGGGGTGCAGTCGTCGATGCGCGTCGCGAGCTCGGCGGCGGCGAACCCGCCGAACACCACCGAGTGCACCGCCCCCAGCCGCGCGCAGGCGAGCATCGCCATGACGGCCTCGGGGACCATCGGCATGTACAGCACCACGCGGTCGCCCCTGCCCACGCCCAGGCGCGCCAGCGCACCGGCGACGCGGGCGGTGCGATCCAGGAGCTCCGCGTACGTGTACGTGGTGACCGTGCCCGTGACCGGGCTGTCGTGGATGAGCGCCGCCCGATCCCCGCACCCGTCCCGCACATGGCGGTCCAGGGCGTTGTGGCAGGTGTTCAGCCGCCCGCCGGGGTACCAGCGGAAGATCGGGTCCGCCGAGCGGTCGAGCACGGCGTCCGGCTCCCGCGACCAGTCGATGTCCCGCGCCCGCTCGGCCCAGAAGCCCTCCGGGTCCGCGAGCCACCGGTCATAGGTCTCCTGGTACGCCCCCAATCAGTGTCCTTTTCGGCGTCCTAGCCCGAGAGATACTCAAGCACGGCTGCTTGAGCGGCGTTCATCATCTGTCTAGACCGCGTCGGGCCGACGTAGTGTGCCTCCTGCAACTGATCTTCGGTGGCCTGCAGAACACCGCCAATCGTCTCTAAGCCCACGCTTCGCAAGCTCTTCTTCTGAAAGTCGGACAAATCCAGCTCACCTACGCTCGCGTCAAGCCGTTCTCGGAGCGCATCGGCGCTCGGATTCGCGGACGCGTCCACGTTCAAGCGCGCGATCTCTTCATAGGCGCGGTGATTCTTCCCAAACTCCATCATCCGCTTGATCGAGAGATCGCCACGAAGACTGGCGGATACCGGCACAGGCTCATTCTCAACTGCGAGCAGGCACCCCAAGTTCACCATATACCTCGTGCCCAGTTCGCTCCGCGTGCCTTTTATAGAGGTTCCACTCTCATGCACAAGACCTGAGTACGACAACAGCCGCAGTGCCTCTTTGACCGCGGCGGGCGAGTCTCGATGAATCCAGAAGAACGCGGACTTCTCAGACGCGCCCTGATTCCTTTCGCTCAGCTGGCCGACTACCACACCCTCGAGGAACTCCCTCCCCCAATCAATCAACCGCCGGTGACCGGCATATCGCTCACCGAGATTCGAGTGATCCGACCATATCTCCTCGCGGTAGAACTCGCGGACCACCTCGGTGACATTCCTCGCGGTCAACTTCTTCGCCCGCGCCAACGTCTTAAGCAATGTTCGTGGGTTTCCAGATGCAGCCGTTGCGAGCGCGTCAAAGTATGAGCGGTTCTCGCTTATCATCCTCGCGAGAGCGGGGTCCTGCTTGAGAACGATCTCTCTCATTTGGTCGAGGTACTCGCCCTTCGTGGGATCCCGATCAACTGAAAGCATCGTCGCATCGTGTGACGGTTCGAACGAGTCCCCGTACGCCGTTGTGCCTGGGTAGACCGCGGCCTTAACGGCGATGTAAGGGCTGCGAAGGTCTCGCATCAGTGTAAAGAACTGGCGCTGATGCTCAGGAACAAGCACGTGCGCTGCCTCGTCGATGAATAGGTTGATGCGCTCAACACTCGAGGCTTCGCAGATGTCCGCAACGGCGTCACGCACCGCTTCGACCGTAGGCACTGATGCTGTTGCGACGCTCTCCGTTGGGTGGCGCCAAGCTCCCTCGAGGGCCTCCACGATCTCATCGAGCCGCGTAGTTTGACCGGACACGCCCTGACCGCCTGTCAAGGTCGTGAGGTCTGACTTGGGAGCCGACACCCCGCAGTTGGCAAGCGCCCTCACGACCTGCGAACAAATCCTCGCGAGCATCCAAGCTCTGAAATCGATCTGATTGCCGGCTTGGAGCAGTGTCGACCGGAAGAACGTTACGTACACCGGCACGACGTGTCTACTTGCGAAGTCTTTCTCGAGACGATGCTCGCTGAGTCGGAGCAAGAACGACTTGCCCACGCCTCTACTTCCCACAAGGAGTACGGTCTCTCTACCGGACAGCTTTGTGATTATCTCCTCATCACCACCGGAGGGGACGAAGTACTCCTCTAGTTCAGAGGATTTGAAGTCCTCTGTGCGGTACCGGAGCTCGTCCATCAGTTTCGGTCCTTTGCCTCGAGCCACTCGCGGACGGGCGACAAGTGACCGAGAGCATTCTGGAGTGCAGCCTCAGCCGCCGAGGTAAGCGAATGGATATCACTAGCGTAGCGCAGCAGGAACATAAAGAGGAGGAGCTCGCCTACATCGCCTATCGCAACTCTTACCTGACTCAGGCTTTCTTCTGAATAGGCGATTGTTCCAGCGAGCGCATGTGTTCGCACTTCTCCGTGGACGAACCCCGAGAGCGTTCTATAGAGGCTGGTTGCGCGCCCGTGGTAGTCATCAACATGTTCGGCCAGTTCAGGAAAGAACACATTGGCGAACTGCGTCGTTAGTACTCCGCGTTCCCCCGCCACAGCCATGGACCAACTCACGTCTTGGAGATTGGTTAGCCAACGACGCGAGGCCATCTCATCCGTCGACAGGAAGATGCCCCAAGAGCCCACTTCGAGGGCTAGGCGCAACGATCCGAAGGCAGGGCGAAACATGCCCGCTCGGGCTAGGACTCCGCCGAACTGGACTTCTCTGGCGGCTAGTTTGAGCGCGTCCTGAGTCGAGCGCCCCACCTGAGCCAGCGACATCAGCTCGTCGAAGTCACTCGCCAGTTGTGTCGCGCGCGTCAGGAGGTCCGCAAACGCGGACGAGGAGACGTAGGCCTTATTGATCGCTTGGAGTTCAGCCGGCAGGTCTAGGGCCGGCCCGGCGGAGAGGGCGCTTTCACCGGCGTCGGTGAGACCGTTCATCGCCCAGCGACGGCTTGTCTCTTCGGGATGGCAGGTGCTTGGACGGCACGCCACCCAGTGATGGACTGACTCGTCACGACCGCTTGTACGGGATGCCGACCGCCGCGGGCGGACGGGGCCGCCCGATGACGCCGGCGATCATCACGAGGGTCAGCACGTACGGGAACGTCTCGAAGAGGATCGCCGCGCTCTCGGAGTACACGGGCAGGCGCTGCGCGACGGCGCTCGAGAAGCCGAACAGCAGTGCCGCGAGCAGCAGGCCCTTGGGGCGCCAGTTGCCGAAGATGAGCGCGGCCAGCGCGATGAAGCCCGAGCCGCCGGTCATGTCCTCGCTGAAGCTGTTCACGAAGCCGATCGACAGGAACGCGCCGCCCATCGCCGCCAGCATCCCGGAGATGATCACCGCGGTGTAGCGGATCCGGTAGACGGACAGGCCCACGGTCTCCGCCGCCCTCGGGTGTTCCCCGACGGCCCGGAGCCGGAGCCCGAACGGCGTCCGGAAGATCACGTAGAACGACGCGATGACCACGGCGAACGCCAGCCAGATCATGAGGTTGAGCTCACCGAACGCATTCCCGAAGAACGGGATGTCCTTCAGCGGACCCAGGTCGAGCGCGGGGATCGCGGGGATGCCGCCCGGGGTGCCCTCGGGTCCGAAGATGTCGATGAACAGGTAGCCGGTGAGCCCGGACGCCAGGAAGTTGATGGCGGTGCCGCTCACGATCTGGTCGGCGCGCCAGTGGATCGAGACCACCGCGTGGATCAGGGCGATGAGCGCCCCCGCCACCAGGGCGCTCAGCACGCCCATGGTCCAGTGGCCGAAGCGGTCGGCGCCCAGGATCCCGAAGAACGCGCCGCTGAGCATCATGCCCTCGAGGCCGATGTTCACCACGCCGCTGCGCTCGGAGAACATGCCGCCCACCGCCGCGAAGATGAGCGGCGTGGCGAAGCGGAGCATCGAGGCGGTGAGGGCCGACCACACGAACACCGACTCGAGGTTCGCGACGCTGGAGTTCGTTGCGAGCGCCCCGACGCCCGCGCCGATCACCGACAGGGCGACGGCGACGAGACCGAGCCGCATGGCGCCGCGCGAGGCCACGTAGGCCCCCGCCGCGACACCGGCGATGCCGATGATGATGGGGACGACGGGCGTCCGCACCGCCAGCGGCGGCACCGCGACCCAGAACGCCAGCACGCCGAGCGCGACGCCGGCGATGCCGACCGCGCGGTCTCCCCGCGGCACGCGCGACCGCGCCCACACGGCGAGCCGCTCGGCCCACGGCGGCCCCACGGGTCGCACCAGTTCCTCGGGCGCCCGTTCCACGAGCGTCGATGTGGCCTCGGGAGGACGCCGCAGACGGAGGTCCGGCATGCGGAGCCGCGGGAGCCCCTTCCCGCGCCGGCTCCAGAACCACAGGATCACGACGTCGGCGCCGATGAACAGCAGCACCAGCGCCTGGATGATGGTGGTGAGGTTCCCCGCGAGCTGCGGGGCGATGATGTCCTGGTCGATGCTGCGGGTCGAGGTGCCGTACAGCAGGGCGCCGAACAGCAGCGATGCGAAGAACACGCCCACGGCGGTGTTGCGTCCCAGCAGGGCCACCGCGATGCCGACGAACCCCAGCTGGTAGGCCTGGATGTCGAGGGTCCCCAGGCGGTACTGCCACCCCAGGATGTCGAGCGCGCCGGCGAGGCCGGCGAAGCCGCCCGAGATGGCCATCGCCATGAAGTAGCTGCGCCCGACGCTGATGCCGCCGTACCGCGCGGCCTCCGGGTTGCGGCCCACGGCGCGCACCCGGAACCCGAGGGTGGTCCGCGACAGCAGCAGCCAGTAGGCGACCAGCGCCATCACGGCGATCAGGAAGCCGATGTGCAGGCCCTGCAGTTCCTTGTCGCCCCAGATCACCGGCAGCTTGGCGCTGTCGAGCACGTCGTTGCTGATCGGGACCGAGGGGTTCACGTCGTTCTGCAGGGGCCCGCCCAGCCCGAACAGGTACATGCCCGTGTAGATCGCGATCCAGTTGAGCATGATCGTGCTGATGACCTCGTGGGCGCCCACGGTGGCCTTCAGGATCCCGGCGATTCCGGCCCACAGGGCCCCCGCGAGGGTCGCGATCACGATGGTCAGCACGATGTGCGCCGGCCCGGCGAGCCCCGCCCATGAGGAGCCGACCCAGGCCGACACCGTCGCGCCGACGACCCACTGACCGGTGCCGCCGATGTTGAACAGCCCGCACCGGAACGCGAACGCCACGGCGAGGCCGGTGAGGATGAGCGTGGTGGTGACCAGCAGGGTCTGCTGCAGGTTGAACGCGGCGTCCACGCGCTCGTCCCCGCCGACCCACGGGAAGAACCAGTCCAGGCCGGTGCCGTAGAAGATGCCCTTGTAGACCTTCAGCGGGTTGCTGCCGGTGAGCAGCACCACGATGCCGCCCACCAGGAACGCGATGAGCGTGGTGATGAGCGACGTGATGAGCCCGCCGCTCCTCTGCATGAACAGGCCGCGCAGCGCCCCCGGGCCGGGGGCGTCCGGCTGCTCGGGCGGCGCTCCCGCGCCGGGCGGCGGTGGCGCGCCCCCGGGCGGGGTGACCACCGGACCGGCGACGCCGCTCACGACCCCGCCTTCCCGCCGAGCATCGCCACGCCCAGCTCGTCCTTGGTCACGTCCGGCCCGAACTCGGCGACGATGCGGCCCTCGTACAGCACGACGATGCGGTCCGACAGGCCCAGCACCTCGTCCAGCTCGAACGACACCAGCAGGATCGCGCGGCCCTCGTCGCGCTCGGCGACCAGGCGCTTGTGCACGTATTCGATCGCGCCCACGTCGAGGCCGCGGGTGGGCTGGCTCGCGACCAGGACCTGCGGGTCGCGGGAGACCTCACGGGCGATGATGACCTTCTGCTGGTTGCCGCCCGACAGGGCGCTCGCGGCGGTCTGCGGGCCGCCGCCGCGGATGTCGAACTCGCCGAGGAGCGGCTCGGCGGCCGCGTCCAGCCGCCTGGGGAACAACCATCCCAGCTTCGCGACCGGCGGCTTGTCGAAGTCGTGGATCGCGATGTTCTCGGCGAGGCTGAAGTCGAGCACCAGCCCCCGGTGGTGGCGGTCGGTGGGGATGTGCCCCACCCCGGCCTCCAGGGCGTCGTGCGGCGTGCCCCCCGCGATCTCCCGCCCCAGGACCCTGATGCTCCCCGAGGCCGGCCGGCGCAGGCCGGTGATGGCGTCGATGAGCTCGGCCTGGCCGTTGCCGTCCACCCCCGCGACGCCGACGATCTCGCCTGCCCGCACGGTGAGCGACAGCCCCCGCACGGCCTCCAGGTCGCGTTCGTCGAGCACCACGAGGTCCGTGATCTCGAGGATCGGCCCGGCGGGGTGCGCCTCGGCCTTCTCGACGGTCAGCACCACGTCGCGGCCCACCATGAACGTGGCGAGGCTCTGCTCGGTGGCGCCCTCGGTGCTCTGGGTGGCGATGTACTTCCCGCGCCGCAGGACCGTCACCCGGTCCGCGATCTCCAGCACCTCGTTGAGCTTGTGGGTGATGAAGATGATCGAGGTGCCCTGGGCCGTGAGGCTCCGCAGGATCCCCTCGAGCTCCTTGATCTCCTGCGGGGTGAGCACCGCGGTGGGCTCGTCCAGGATGAGGATGTCCGCGCCGCGGTACAGGGCCTTCAGGATCTCGACGCGCTGCTGCATCCCGACGGTGATGTCCTGCACCAGCGCGTCCGGGTCGACCGCGAGCCCGAAGCGCTCCGAGATGGCGCGCACCCGGCCGGAGGCCTCCGCCCGGTCGATGAGGCCGCCCGCGTGGGTGGGCTCCACGGACAGGACGATGTTCTCGGCGACGGTCATCACCGGGATGAGCATGAAGTGCTGGTGCACCATGCCGATCCCCAGGGCGATGGCGTCGTTCGGGGAGGCGATGTGCACCACCTCGCCGCGGACCCGGATCTCCCCCTCGTCGGGGGCGGTGAGCCCGTACAGCACGTTCATGAGCGTCGACTTGCCGGCGCCGTTCTCGCCGAGGAGCGCGTGCACCTCGCCGCGGCGCAGATCGAAGCTCACGTCGTCGGACGCCACGATCCCGGGGTACCGCTTGGTGATCCCCGTGAGCTGGAGCACCAGCTCCCCCGGCGGCACCGCCGCCGAGGGAGCCTGTGCGTGGGCGTCCGGCCCGGTCACGTCTGCCTAGAGGGCGTCCGGGACCTTGATGGTGCCGTCGATGATCTGCTGCTTGAGGCCATCGACCTCGTCGACGAGCTCGGCCGGCACCTGGTCGCTCACCTTGCCGAGCGCCACGCCGTCGTTGGCGAGGTTGAAGACCTTGTCCTCACCGCCGGTGAAGTTGCCGTCCTTGGCGTCCTTGATGGTGTCGAACACGGAGGTGTCGACCCGCTTCACGGCGCTGGTGAGGATGTGCGTGCCCAGGTCGGCCTGGTCGCGGTCGACGCCGACGCCCCAGACGCCCTTGTCCTTCGCGGCGGACAGCGCGCCGAGGCCGCAGCCGCCGGCCACCTGGAACACGACCTGCGAGCCCTTGGAGATCTGGTCGAGGGCCTTCTCCTTGCACTTCGCCTGCGCGACGAAGTCCTGGGAGTAGTCGATGAGGACCTTGACGTCCGGCACGGCGGCCTTCGCCCCGGCCTGGTAGCCGGCGATGAAGATGTCGACCGTCGGGATCTTGAGGCCGCCGACGGCGGAGATGACCTTGGAGCCCTTGGCCTCGGCCACCTTCGCGGCCATGTAGCCGATGAGGTAGCTGTTCTCGTTGGTGGCGAACACCAGGCCGCGGACGTTCTTGGGCTTGGTCTTGAGCGCCGCGTTCGGGTAGTCCACGATCGCGAAGTTCTGGTTGGGGAACTTGCCCGCGACGGCGTCGATGGCGTCGGCCATGAGGAAGCCCACGCCGATCGTGACGCCGGTCTTGTCACGGGCGAGCGTGGTGAGGTTGGCGATGTAGTCGCCGGCCGCCGCGGACTCCACGGGGGTGCCCTTCACGCCGAGCTCGGACTGGGCTCGCTCGAGGCCCTCGAGGGCCGACTGGTTGAACGAGCGGTCGTTGAACTTGCCGACGTCACTCACCAGGCCCGCGGTGAAGTCCGACGCCGGGGCCGCTGCGGTCGAGTCCCCGCCAGCGCCCGGCTCGTCGTCGTCACCACACCCGGCGGCGATCATGCCCACCGAGGCCACCACAGCAACCACACTGGCCCACGCCTTCCAGCGTCGTGCGCTCATCAACAACACCTCCAACTCCCCCTTCGGCGGCGGGGGCGCCCACGAACCCCGGTCGGGCCGTGCCGATGCTTATACAGGCTGCGCCCACGGAACGGATGCGGGCAGCGGCGGAAACCCGCTGGGAATCCGCGCATGCAGCGGTTTCCGCGACCCCGTCAGCCGGCCGCGATGCGCTCCAGCACGCGGGGCGCCGGGGGCGGCGGCGCATCCCCGATGCGGGCCGCCGCGGCGAAGGCGTCCCGCCCCGAGGACAGGTGGTCCTCGTCGTCGGCGTGGAGCTCGGCGATGACCGCCCCCGCCCGCACGGGGTCGCCCTGCGCGACGCGCAGCACGACGCCCGCCGCGGGGCTCACCGGGTCCTCCTTGCGGGCGCGGCCGGCGCCCAGCCGCCAGGCGGCGACGCCCACGGCCATGGCGTCCAGGCGCGTCACGAACCCGTCGCGGTCCGCCCGGACCTCCTCGATGTGCCGGGCCACCGGCAGCGAGGCATCGGGGTCGCCGCCCTGGGCGCGGATCATGGTGCGCCACCGGTCCATCGCCCGCCCGTCGCGCAGCGCCGCCGCCGGGTCGGCGTCCACCCCGGCGAGGTCCAGCATCTCCCGGGCGAGGGCGAGGGTGACCTCCACCACGTCGGCGGGGCCGCCGCCCTCCAGCACTTCCAGCGTCTCCCGGATCTCCAGGCCGTTGCCGGCGGTGCGGCCCAGGGGCGTGTCCATGTCGGTGAGCAGCGCGACGGTGCGCACGCCGTGGGCGTCCCCGAGGCCCACCATGGTGCGGGCGAGTTCGCGGGAGCGATCCACCTCGGTCATGAAGGCGCCCGACCCGAACTTCACGTCCAGGACCAGGCCGGCGGTGCCCTCGGCGATCTTCTTGGACATGATCGAGCTGGCGATCAGCGGGATGGACTCGACCGTGCCGGTCACGTCGCGCAACGCGTAGAGCTTGCGGTCGGCGGGCGCCAGGTCGGGCCCCGCGGCGCAGATCACCGCGCCGATCTCCGCGAGCTGCGCCACGAACTCGTCGCCGGAGAGGGCGGTGCGGATGCCCGGGATGGCCTCCAGCTTGTCCAGCGTGCCGCCGGTGTGGCCCAGGCCGCGGCCCGACAGCTGCGGCACCGCCACCCCGCACGCCGCCACCAGGGGGCACAACGGGAGGCTGATCTTGTCGCCCACCCCGCCGGTGGAGTGCTTGTCGACGGTGGGCATGGGCACCGAGGACAGGTCCAGGCGCCGGCCGGAGCGGATCATCGCGTCGGTCCACGCCGACAGCTCGGCGGGGGTCATGCCGCGGAAGAACACCGCCATGAGCAGCGCCGATGCCTGCTCGTCGGCGACCTCACCGCGGGTGTAGGCATCCAGGAACCAGCGGATCCGGTCCTCGGAGAGCTCGGCCCCGTCGCGCTTGGCGCGGATGATCTCCACCGCGGAGTGGCTCACGTGCCGGCCCTCGTGTCCAGGTCGCCGGGCCCGAAGGCGCCGGGCAGCAGGGCGTCCATGCGCACGGGGCCGTCCGGGTCGTCCAGCAACAGGTCCGGGCCGCCGTGCTCGAACAGCAGCTGGCGGCACCGCCCGCACGGGGCGATGGGTTCGCCGTCCCCCGCGACCACCGAGATCGCCACGAGGCGGCCGCCGCCGGTGGCGGCCAGGTCGCTCACCAGGCCGCACTCGGCGCACAGCGTGAGCCCGTAGCTGGCGTTCTCCACGTTGCAGCCCCGCACGAGGCGACCGTCGCCGGTGAGCGCGCAGGCCCCCACCAGCACCCCGCTGTACGGGGCGTACGCCCGGCGGGTCATGGCCACCGCCTCCCGTCGCAGGAGATCCCAGTCGATGTTCACGCCGCCCATCGCTCGGCCTCCAGCGCGGCGATCGCGTCCGGGACCTCCCGGATGCCGGCCACGCCGGCCATCCGCGGGTGCCCCAGCTCCACCTCCGCGTGCTCCAGCGCCCAGGTCACGTGGTACGGCACGTGGACGCCGGCGCCGCCGATCTCCAGCACCGGCAGGACGTCGGACTTCACGGAGTTCCCGACCATGCAGAACGCGGCCGGCGCGACGCCCATGCGGGCCAGCACGCGGGCGTAGGTGACCACGTCCTTCTCCGCGACGATCTCGATGCGCTCGAAGCGCTCCGCCACGCCGGAGGCCGCGACCTTGCTCTCCTGGTGGAACAGGTCGCCCTTGGTGACCAGCACCAGCCGGTACCGCTCCGAGAGGACCTCCAGCGTGTCGGCCACGCCGTCCAGCAGCTCGACGGGGTGGGCGAGCAGCTCCTTGCCCAGGCCGATGATCTCCCGGATCTGGCGGCCGTCGATGCGGTGCTCGGTGAGCTGCAGGGCGGTCTCGACCATGGAGAGCGTGAAGCCCTTCACCCCGTAGCCGAAGTGGGTGAGGTTGCGCCGCTCGGTCTCCAGGAGCGTGGCGTGCACCGTCTGGGCGTCCACCCAGGGGGCGAGCAGTTCGGTGAACCGCCGCTCGGTGAGGACGAAGTGCCCCTCGCTGTGCCAGAGGGTGTCGTCGCCGTCCACCCCGATCACCGTGAAATCCATCGGGCGAGTGTACGCCCGGACCCGCATTCCACGATGCAACGGGGCGTGCGTGGGCGAGCGTCCCCCCGTGGTCTACGCTCGTGGACATGACGATGAACATCGAAGACATCACGAGGGCCCCGAAGGTCCTCCTCCACGATCACCTGGACGGGGGCGTGCGCCCGCAGACGATCGTGGACCTCGCCGCCGAGGGCGGCTACGACGGCCTCCCCACCACCGACCCGGACGAGCTCCGGGAGGTCATCAGCCGGGGGGCGAACCGCAACGACCTGGTCCTGTACCTGGAGACGTTCGCGCACACCGTGGCGGTGATGCAGACGCGGGAGGCCCTGGAGCGGGTCGCCGCCGAGTGCGCCCAGGACCTCGCCGACGACGGCGTCGTGTACGCCGAGATCCGCTTCGCGCCGGAGCTGCACCAGGACCGCGGCCTGGGCCTGGACGAGATCGTGGAGGCCGTGCTCGCCGGGTTCGAGCGCGGCAGCAGCGGCCGCGGCATCACGATGCGGGTGCTGTGCTCCGCGATGCGGCAGCGCGCCAGCAGCCGGGAGATCGCCGAGCTGGCCCTGCGCCACCGGGACCAGGGGGTGTGCGGGTTCGACATCGCCGGGCCCGAGGCCGGGCACCCGCCGGCCCGCCACCTGGACGCGTTCTCGCTGGTGATGCGCGAGAACTTCCACATCACGATCCACGCCGGCGAGGCCTTCGGCCTGCCGTCCATCGCAGAGGCCCTGCACGTGTGCGGCGCCGAGCGGCTGGGCCACGGCGTGCGGATCATCGACGACATCACCACGGACGCCGGGGGCGAGCACCACCTGGGGCGCCTCGCCGCGTTCGTGCGGGACCGCCGCGTGACGCTGGAGATGTGCCCGTCCAGCAACGTCCACGTGGGGGCCGTGCCGTCCATCGACCGGCACCCCATCGGGATGCTCGCCGCCCTGCGGTACCGGGTCACGGTGAACACCGACAACCGGCTCATGAGCAACACCACCCTCAGCGACGAGTTCGCGCTGCTGGGCGAGGCGTTCGGCTGGACGCTCAACGACGTGCGGTGGGCCACCATCAACGCCATGAAGAGCGCGTTCCTGCCGTTCGACCAGCGGCTGGCGATCATCAACCGGGTCATCAAGCCCGGCTACGCCATGCTCGGGGCCGACGGGTGAGCGGCCTTCACTGACGCCCCGGTGCGGCCGATGAGGTGAGGGTGCAGCACGCGCCCCGCCCATCGGCCCCGTTCGCCGCCGCCCTGGCGGCGCTGGCCATGGCGTTCGCGGGATGCGCCGCGCCCGACACCGGTTCGGAGCCGCCGGTCCGGCCGGAGACGGCGTCGTACGACGCTCACCGGGCGGAGCGGCCGGCCTCGCCGGCGGTGCTCCGCGCGATGCTCCGGGGCTCCGGGTTGTCCGATGCCCGGGTGGAGGACGCCGTGCGGGCCTCACGGCCGGGGGTGCTGCTGGTGCGCGAGGGTGAGCGGGCGGCCGCGCTCGCCGGCGGTGAGAGCCGCGTCGGCGGAGCGCCGCTCATGCCGCCCGATGCGCCGTGGCCGACGCGTGGCGGCTTCCGCCTCGTCCACGTCGCCCAGCTCGACCTCGACGCGATCGGCGGGCGGGTCCCGGGGCTGCCGCGCTCGGGCCTGATGCAGTTCTTCATGGACATCGGCGATCTCGACCTCAGCCGGGCGCTCAGCAGTCCCACGGGGCTCGATCCCGTCGTGATCTGGCAGCGGCGGCGCGATGGGCTCGTCCTCCGGCGCGACGGTCCGGCCGACTGGGGACCGGACCCGATCCCCATGGGCCTCACACCGGTGTTCAGCACGCCGCTGCCGGGCGACACCGCGTTCGCGGAGTGGTCACCGGCGGACCGGCTCCGCTACGAGCGGGTGATGATGGAGCCCCGGGTCATCGACCAGGTCGGCGGACGACCGTTCGAGCTCCAGGAGGATCCGGTGCTCGGCGCCGCCCTCCGTGGCGCGGGAGTGGACCCGCAGCGCCTGCTCCCGGGTCCCCTGCCCGCATTCGGCGACCGGCGGGCGGTGCGCGAGTACAACCGCAGGTGGACCCGCCGCGCCGTCGCGCTGGCGCGGCCCGGCGACTGGACGATGCTGCTCCAGCTGGAGACGGCCCCCGGCGACGGCATGTGGGGCGACGCCGGGACCATGACCTTCGCCGTGCGCACGGCCGACCTGCGCGAGCGGCGGTTCGACCGGGTCCTCGGGGAGATGGCGTCCCACTGACCGGGCCGGCGTTTCG
>JADLHW010000027.1 GCA_020848615.1 Thermoleophilia bacterium | reverse complement strand
GCCGTTCGGCGGCGCATGGTGGGCTCCAGTCATCGGGTCCGGTGTGCATCCCGACCGTACGAGCGGGCGCCCCGTGGCTCATTCACCCGCGCGACGCGGCATGTGTCAACGCGACGACGGAGGGGGTGCGCCGTTCGACGGGGCGGGAGCGTGGCCTCAGGACGCCTGGAGCATCCAAGGGGAATGCGATCGACCGGGCCTCGCCGAGCGGGATGACGACAACGTGAGCGCGCGTGTGCGATCGGCGACGACGGGGTTCGGGCCTTCGGGCGCAGGTGGTTCGTCGGTGATCGACTCGCTCGGCCGCCCATCCGGCGGTCCCGCGTTGCCACGCGGTGAACGTGACCTGTCCGTGTCCGGCCCGGACCGCCGCCACGTCGGGGTCGGTCGCAGCCGGACGTTCTGAACGACACCCGTCGAAGGGGGATCAGGCGATGACGATCCACGTGGGACCGGCGACCGTGTTCGATGACGTGGCCGGGTGTGGCGGCCATCCCATGTTCCTGGGGTTCTGCGGTCGCGGTCAGCGGAGGGTGGCGCCGCCGTCCATGTCGGTCGCCCTCAGGTCGCGTCCCACCGGAACACCCGGGGCAGGGTCGCGATGCCCCCCAGCACGGCGGCGAACGCGAGGCAGATGCCGATGGCCGGCAGCGCGGAGGCCGGCCCGCGCCCCCGCACCATGGTGTCGGTGAGCCCGTCGATGAGGTGCCGCATCGGCAGGGCCCGCGAGATCGCCTGCACCCAGCCCGGGGCGCCGTCGAGGGGGAAGAACGCCCCGGACAGGAACGCCATGGGCAGCACGATGAGGTTCGCCACGGCGCTGGCGGCCTCGGCGGTCTTCGAGAAGGCGCCCACCAGGAGCCCCAC
This sequence comes from Thermoleophilia bacterium, assembly GCA_020848615.1. Lineage (GTDB taxonomy): Bacteria > Actinomycetota > Thermoleophilia > Miltoncostaeales > Miltoncostaeaceae. Next base: position 9,275 of record JADLHW010000027.1, on the reverse strand, counting down.
CGACAGGAACGCCAGGGTGCCGGCGGCCGCCAGCGGGAAGCACATCCACCAGGCCGAGGTGGGGGACAGGCCGAACAGGATGCGGGCCACCACGATGTAGACCACCACCTGCCCCATGCCGATCGCCAGCGACAGGGACACCCGTGACAGGGCGATCTCCGGCAGCCGCACGGGCGAGAGGCGCATGCGGCGCAGCACCCGCTTGTCGCGCCAGGTCACGAACGTGAGCGCCGCGCCGAACACCGCGGAGGTCGCGATCGCCCATCCCAGCAGCCCGGGCGTGAAGAACTCGATGGACGACAGCGACTCGTCCTCCACCTGCCGGGCCTCCAGGGCGATGGGAGGGGTGGTGGCCCCCACCGCCCGCAGGTTCGCGGTGCTCACCACCGACGCGACGATGCCCCGGATGGTCGCGCCCTGCACCTGGTCGGACGCGGCGTACACCAGCGTCACCCGGTCGCCGTCCTGCGCGAGGTACGCGGGCTCGTCGCCGTCACGCACCCGTCGCACCGCCTCCTCCGGGTCGTCCATGCGCTTCACCCTGAGGATCTCCCCCGGCAGGTGGTCGGCCACCGCGCCGTGACCGGACACCAGCAGCGTGGGGCGGGAGGAGTTCGTGTCGCTGAACAGCAGCCCGAACACGACGAGGAACATGAGGGGGAACAGGAACGTGAAGAACAGCGCCGTGCGGTCGCGCGCGAACGCCAGCGCCTGGGCGCGGATGAGCTCGGTGATCCGGCGGCGGTTCATTCCCGGTACTCGCGGCCGGTGAGCTGCAGGAACACGTCCTCCAGGGTCGCCCCGTGCACCCGCAGGCCCGTCAGGGCGCCCCGGCGCCCGATCTCCGGCAGCACGGCGTCCGGGTTGCGCGTCGCGATGGTGAGCGTGTCGCCGTCGACGCGGACCTGGGTGACCCCCGGCAGGGCCCGTGCCTCGGCCTCCGGGAGGGCGCCCGCCACCAGCCCGATCCGCACCGGGGCGTCCAGTCCGCGGACGAGGCGGGCGGGGGAGTCCATCGCCAGGATCCGGCCGTGGTCCATGATCGCGACGCGGTCGCACAGGGACTCGGCCTCGTCCATGTGGTGGGTGCTCAGGAGGATCGTGTGCCCGCGGGCGGCGATCGCCCGGATGAGCTCCCACAGGTTGCGCCGGGCCTGCGGGTCGAGGCCGGTGGTGGGCTCGTCCAGGAACACCAGCTCCGGGTCGTGGACGATCGCGCAGGCGATGGACAGGCGCTGCGCCTGCCCGCCGGAGAGCCTCTCGGTGCGGGTGCCGGCCGACTCGGCGAGTCCCACCAGCGCCAGGGTCTCCGCCACGCGCTCCGCGCCCACCCCGTACAGGCTCGCGAACGCGCGCAGCTGCTCGCGGGCGGTGAGCCGCTCGAAGAACGACGTCGCCTGCAGCTGCACCCCGATGCGCGGCAGCAGCACCATGTTCCGCGGCCACGGGGACTCCCCCAGCAACCGCACGGTGCCGGCGTCCGGCTCGCGCAGGCCCTCCAGCATCTCCAGCGTCGTGGTCTTGCCGGCGCCGTTCGGTCCCAGGAGGCCGAACGTCTCGCCGCGGGCGACGCGCAGCGACACCCCGTCGACGGCCCGCAGGTCGCCGTAGGTCTTCACGAGGGCGTCGGCGACGACCGGTTCCAGAGGGTCCATTTCCACGTCCGTCCGGGTCCCGGGTGAGGGGAGGCGTGCCGGGTCAGCCTTCCACACCGCTCCGCGGAGCGGTGCGCCGCCGGGTGCGGAGTGTGCGACCCTGCCGCGGTGCTCACCCTGGACGGCGTCAGCAAGGCATACGGCCCCCGCACCGTGCTGAACGGCGTGTCCCTGATCGTCCCGGACGACGCGCGCATCGGGGTGGTGGGGCCCAACGGCATCGGCAAGTCGACGCTGCTGCGGGTGATGGCCGGCGAGGAGCGCCCCGACGCCGGGCGCGTGGTGCGGGCCCCGGCGACGCTTCGCGTGGGGCTGCTCGACCAGCGCGGCCGCCCGCCGGGCGACGAGACGGTGATGGAGCACCTCGCGCGCCGCGCGGGCGTGGCCGCCGCGGAGGCCCGGCTGGACACCCTCACCGCCGCGCTCGAGGCCGACCCGGGGGTGGTGGGCGAGTACTCGGAGGCCCTGGAGGCGTTCCTCGCGCTGGGCGGCGACGACCTGCACGCCCGCGCCGGGGAGGCGCTCGGCGAGGTGGGGCTCCCGGCGGGCCGCCTGGAGCTGCCCATGGCCGCCCTGTCCGGCGGCCAGGCCGCCCGTGTGGGGCTGGCGGTGCTCATCGTGGCCCGCGTGGACCTCCTGCTGCTGGACGAGCCCACCAACGACCTGGACTTCGCCGGGCTGGAGATCCTGGAGCGCCTGGTGGCGGCGCACCCCGGGGCCGTGGTGACCGTGTCCCACGACCGGGCGTTCCTCGACCGCTGCGTGCGCCGGGTCGTGGAGATCACCGAGCCCGGCCACGAGGCGCGGGAGTGGGCCGGCGGCTGGACGGACTACGTGGCGCAACGCGGCATCGCACGCGGTCGCCAGTACGAGGCGCACGGCCGGTACACCGCCGAGCGGGACCGCCTGCAGCAGCGGATGCGCCGTCAGCGGGCGTGGTCGGAGGAGGGCGTCAAGAAGGAGAAGCGCCGCCCGAAGGACCCGGACAGGATCGGACGCGGCATGCGGGCCGAGCGCTCGGAGCAGCAGGCGTCCAAGGTGCGGGCCACCGAACGGGCCATCGAGCGCCTCGACGCGGTCGAGAAGCCGTGGGAGGGCTGGCGCCTGCAGCTGCGGCTCTCGGCCCGCGGCGGCGGCGACGTGGTGGCGGTGCTGGAGGACGCGGTGGTGCGCCGCGGCGCGTTCACGCTGGGGCCCGTGGACCTCGACGTGCGGCGCGGCGACCGCCTGGTGGTGACCGGACCGAACGGCGGCGGCAAGAGCACGCTCATCAACACCCTCCTCGGCCGGCTGCCGCTCGCGTCCGGCACGGGGCGGGTGGGGCCGTCGGTGGTGGTGGGCGAGGTCGGGCAGGAGCGCACCGCGCTGCTCGGCGCCCCCACCCTGCTGGCCGCGGTGGAGGCGTCCTCCGGCCTGCTGCCGCAGGACGCCCGCACCCTCCTGGCGAAGTTCGGCCTGGACGCCGACCGGGTCGCCCGGCCCGCCGGCGACCTCTCCCCGGGCGAGCGCACCCGCGCCCTGCTGGCGCTGCTCGCCGCCCGGGAGGTGAGCTGCCTGGTGCTCGACGAGCCCACCAACCACCTGGACCTGGAGGCCATCGAGCAGCTGGAGGAGGCGCTCGGCGACTACGAGGGCACGCTCATCCTGGTGACCCACGACCGCCGGATGCTGGAGCGCGTGCGCGTGACCCGCCGGGTGACGGTGGAGGACGGGCGGGTGCGGGAGATCCCGGCGGGCTGAAGGGGAGGACCTCCCCTCGCACCGCGGCGGGTGGGGGGGTGGGAACCATCCCGCCGGGTGACCGCGGGACCGGCCGATCGTCCGGGGGGTCGACACGCGCCCCGGTCCGCGGTGAAGATCGCGGCGTCCACATCTGTCCGGGGGGTTGCGCGCATGTCCCGCAGGGTGTCCTTCCTCGCCGCGATGGCCGCCACGCTTGCGGCCGTGCCGCTCGCCTCGGCCGCCACGCCAGCCCTCACCTCCGGCGGCCAGGCCCGGCCGGCGCCGCGCCTGATCGCCACCGGGGCGCCCACCGCCCCGCCCCCCGTCCAGCTCGCGGCCCTCGGGACGGATCCCGACGCGATCGTGGATGCGGCCGGCACCGCGCACCTGGTGTGGAACGAACCGCACGACGACGGCCCCGACGTCACGGTCTACTGCCGCATCCCGCGGGCGGCGCGCGCCTGCGACATCACGCAGCGGCTGGTGCCGCCCGGCGGCGACGTCTTCGCCGACGACGCCGGCGGCCCCCAGGTCATCGCCGTGAACGACCAGGTGGTGGTCCTGTCGCACCGGTTCCCCCAGGAGGTCGCGAAGCCGGGCGGGGACCCGTCCCTCGCGGGCAACACGCTGTACCTGTGGGCGAGCGACGACGGCGGGCGCACCTTCCAGAGTCCCGGGATCGTGGGCGTCGCGAACCCCGACGGCGAGTCGGTCGCGTTCGGGAGCCCGGACAACCCGCTCGTCGGCACCATCACGAACACCAAGACCGGCGGCATCGAGTTCTCGGCGGTCTCCGCCGGGCGGTTCCAGCCCACGGCGGCGGCGCTGGCGCCCGGCGACTTCTTCGAGGGGCGCATGACCGTGGTGAACGGCATCCCGTCCGTGACCTACCACGACGGGGGGCCCACCAGCTACGTCCGCACGTGGAGCGGTCAGGGCGACCCCAGCAATGCGGCCACATGGGGCGCGCCGAGCACCTTCCCCGGGCTGGAGCCCGACATCACGAACGCCGGCGGGCGGCTCGTCGCGACCGCCAAGCGCCCGGGCACCGCCGTGCTCGAGCTCCGGGACCTGGCGTCCGGGGCGGTCCGGAAGCTGTCCACCGGGCAGGCCGGCAGCCAGGTGACCCCCATCGGCCTCCCCGACGGCAGCACCACGGTCGTCTGGCAGGGCACCGAGCACCTCGTGCCCGGCGTGTGGCGGCGCGACCGCGTGGGCGCCACGGGCGCCGTCACGGGCATCCCCACCCTCGTGAGCACCGAGGAGGGGATCAGCATGATCGCCGCGGCCACCGACGACGGCGGCGGCGTCACCGTGCGCGACACGGTCGACAAGCGGATCCTGCTGTCGGGCTTCGGGAACACCCTCCCCACCGGGCTGCCCGGCCTCGGCAACGCGCCGGGCGGCGGCGCCCCGCCCGCCGACGTCGCCGTGGACTGCCAGAAGATCCAGCTGGGCGCCTCGGTGCAGGCCCTCCTGGACGGGCCGTGCTTCCTCAGCGCGAGCCGCGGCGGGGTGAAGGTGAGCGACGGCCCCTTCCGCCTCAACGGGCTGGAGATCATCCCGGACGCCGGCGTGCAGGTGCAGATCGACCTGCGCGCGAAGACGATCCGCTCCACCGGCACGGTCACCGTCAAGCTGCGGGCCCCCGGCATCCCGGACATCACCCTGTTCCGCGGTCGGCTGGACATCACCGCCTCCGGCAAGCGCGCGGGCGCGGTGCTCGCCACCTTCGGGGAGAAGCTGTTCAAGCCCGACCTGCTCGGCTTCCCGGTGCGCGGCGACATCGACATCAAGCTGGCCGGCACCGACGGGGTGCGCATCCCCGTGAGCCTCGAGCTGCCGAAGGAGTTCAGCGACGTCCGCGGCTCCGCGGAGCTCATCGTGAACAACCGCCAGGGCCTGGTGCTCGACTCCCTGGACTTCCGGGCCGACGGCGTGCCGCTGGGCCCCGCGACGCTGCGCCGCATGCGCGTGCAGTACCGCGCCGAGGGCGGCACCGCCGTCGGGGACTGCCTCATCCCGGCGTCCTCCGGCGCCGTCGTGCAGCCCCACGAGTGGGCCGGCGTGTTCGAGCTGGAGCTCCCCCCGCCGAAGACCGGGCCCGGCGTGTGCGGCTCCATCCGGTTCGGCAGCCCCGACGGCTTCCGGGCCGCGACCTTCCGGGTCGACCTGCCGTACCCCGGGGTCGTGCTGTTCCCCGGGCTCAGCCTCACCTCGCTCGGCGGCGGCCTGCAGGTGCGCCCCGCGCAGGTGGACGGCACCTTCAAGCTGGAGGTCGCCGGGGTGTCGAGCGACGCCTCCGCCGCCCAGGTGACGGGGCGCCTCACCGCCCGGTTCACCGACCCGCTGCTGCTCACCGGCACCGCGAAGTTCACGGCCGCCGGGATGGACATCGGCGACGGCACCGTCAAGATCGCCTCCGACGGGTACGCGACGCTGGACCTCACCAGCGGGCCCACGTTCGGGATCTTCTCGATCAGGGCCGCGATCTCCGGGTGGCTCGACGCGCCCGCCCGGCAGTTCTCCATCCACGGCAGGGGCGAGACCTGCATGGACCTCGGCACGGAGGTGTGCCTGGACGGCTTCGAGGCCGCCGTGTCGTCGAAGGGCATCGCGATCTGCCGTGGGGTCATCCCCACGCCGGTGCCGGTGCCGTTCCCGCCGGGCGTGGTGACCCCGCCGCGCGGCGCGGGCTACCACTGGGGTGACACCTTCCCGTCCATCTGGCCCATCAGCTGCTACGCGTCCGAGTACGCGGTGCCGGGCTCCCGGCAACTCGCCGTCTCGGCCGACCCGGTCGCCCAGTCCACCGCGGACCTCGCGGCCGGCGCCGCCGCGACGTTCCGGGTGGCCGGTGCGGCCGGCGTGCCCGTGGTCGACCTGGTGGCGCCCGACGGGACCGTGGTGACGCCCGACGCCGACGTGGCCGACGCCACGGCGAAGGCCCGGTACCTGGCGGTGAAGGCCCCCGCCGCAGGCCGGTGGACCGTGCGCACCCGCGACGGCCTGCCCGGCATCGCCGAGCTCGCCGTCTCCCGCGACCAGGCGGCGCCCGGCGTGACCGGTGTCGCCGTCACCGGGGCGGCGCGGAAGCGCACCCTGCGGTACCGGGCGACGTTCGGTGCCGGCCAGGGCATCACGTTCCTGGAGCGCGGGCGGGCCGGCACCCGCGTGCTGGGCGCCGCCGCCGCCGGCCGCGGCACCCTCGGGTTCACCCCCGGCCCCGGTGCCGGCGGGCGGCGTCAGATCGTCGCCCAGTTCATCCAGGACGGCCTGGTGCGCGAGGAGAAGGCGGTGGGGAGCTACGTCGCGCCGCCGCCGCCGGTGCCGGGCCGTGCCCTCGGCCTGCGCATCCGTCGTGCCGGGCCCGCCGTGGTCGTCACCTGGCGCCCCGGTGCCAACGCCGGCCGCCAGCGGCTGGTCGCGAAGGTCCCCGGCGGGCCGCTGGTGTCCCGGCTGCTCACCGGCCGGGCCCGCACCGCCCGTATCCCGGGCATCGACGGCCGCGCCGTCACCGTGACGGTGACCGCGTTCGCCGCCACCGGCCGGGCCGGCGGGCCCGTGCGGATCACGCTCCCGGCGGCGCGCCGGTAGCCGCGCACCGGATTCCCGGACCCGCCCCGCCGGCGGGTCCGGGAATCCGGGCGCCGCCGCCCGTCCACCCCCGGAAACGGGACGCCGCGCGGCCAGGGACGTTGTCCCGCGTGGCGGGACGGCCGTAGGTTCGGCCATGGGGTTCGCCCGCACCCTCATCACGGCGGCGGCGGTCCTGCTGGCCGGGGCGGGGACCGCGTGGGCCTATGACACGGGTCCGCATGCCGACCTCACCCGCGACGCCCTCACCTCCGAGGGGTTCGGCCCCGCCGCCGCCGATGTCGGCATGGTCGACAACTGGTTCACCGACTACTACACGAACCCCGACAAGAACCCGTACTCCGGCCACGCCAGCTGGACCATCGGCGTCACCCGCCTCGGCCTCGCGCGGGAGGACTGGCTCAACCGGTGGGTCGAGGCCGCCCGCCGCATGCACTTCGACGCCGAGCAGCGCCAGGTGGGGATGGCGAACCTCGCGAGCACCGCCGGGGTGGAGCAGGAGTGGCAGCGGCTCATGTTCCTCACCCGCAGGTGGGTGCAGTACGCGGGCCGCGAGCAGGACCCGCTGCTGGTGATGGCGGTCACCGGCATCTCGCTGCACTCCGTCCAGGACTTCTACACGCACTCCAACTGGGTGGAGGATCCCAGCCCGGAGGACGGCCGCGGCGGCCCGGGCGTGGCCGCGCTGGGGTACGGGGACCACCCCACCTGGTTCGACGTCCCGCCGCAGGTGCGGGCGACGCTGGTGGGGAACCGCGCCGTGTACACCGGCGTGAAGGGGGTCCCCCGGCAGCACAGCCACTGGCGGGAGGACCAGAACCAGAGCCTGTACCACGGCCTCAACAAGGACTGGCCGGGGCGCCCGAAGTACGAGGAGTCGTACGTGACCGCGTACTTCGCCTCCCGCCAGTGGATCCGCGCCATCCGCACGTGGCTGGGCAACGAACCGCTGTGGCGGCGCGCGCAGACCCTGCCGTACACGGCCGCCCTCGCCCACGACGTGGAGGGCGCCACCGAGATCTCCCGGTTCTCCGGGCACTGGCAGGGCGGCGGCGAGCCGTCGCTGCCGTTCACCTCGTCGGTGCGGTCCGGCCGGGCCGGCAGCGTCGTGAGCCTGCGCATCGCCCTCGGCGACTTCCACGACCGCGGCCCCACGCCGTACCGGAAGGCGTTCAACGCGATGATCGGCGCGTACGCCGAGTACCCGGTGCCCCCGCCGGTGATGCCCGACCTGCCGGGTACGCGCACCGATCAGCTGTCCACGCGCTTCGTGAAGCTCGAGGTCCTGAACTACGCGGGCCTGGGGCTGGGTGACCCCGTGGGCGAGGCGGACATCTACGCCAACACGCGGATCCGCGGGCAGGCGTACACGTCCACGATCATCAACGACGCCGATTCGTTCTCGTTCCCGTCGACGCGCGGCTCCGGGCCCCTGGGGCTGCTGCGCCCGTGGGGCTACCACCCGTTCACGTGGATCCGCTCCGTCCCGTCGGGCAACGCGGCGAGCGACCCGGTCACCTCCATGGTGGTGCGCGTCGAGACGGGCGACCGCCGGTTCGCCGGCACCGACGACGACGTGTTCCTGCGCATCAACGGGCGGTGGCGGTTCTCCCTCGACAAGGGCCTGTACGACGACTTCGAGCGCGGCGACGACGACCGGTACAGCGTCCCCATCGGGGAGGCCACCAAGCAGGGGCTCACGGTGGGGGACATCGACCGGGTGGTCATCGAGAAGAGCCGCGACGGCACCGCCGGCGGGTGGTTCCTGAAGGGGGTGACCCTGATCGTGAACGGCCGCGTGCTGTTCACCGACCGCGCCGTGAACCGGTGGCTGGAGAAGGGCTCCCGCACCTGGACCGCCACCGGCTTCGTGCCGCGCACCGCCACCTCCGACGTCGTGCCCGTGTGGATCGAGCTCAAGGAGGACGACTTCGGCCCGCAGGACACCGGCGACGTCAACGCATACGACCGCGTCACCTCCCAGGCGCTCGCGTACCGCCCCGGGGCCCCGGTGGTCGCGAGGCTCCGCGGCGGGGCGCTGCTGGCCGGGCGCCTGCCGACCGGCAACGGCGACTCCGCACGCCTCACGTACCGGCTCAGCACCGTGACCGTCTCGGCGCCCCCGCCGCCCGTGCCGCCCGAGCCGCCGGTGGTGACCCCCGATCCCAGCCCGCCCGACCCCACCCCGCCGCCGCCCGGCCCCAAGCCGGACCTGGCGATCACGGCGATGGACACCCGCACCGTCACGGTCACCAACCGCGGTGACGCGGCGTCCGGGGCCTTCAACGTCACGGTCATCGG
>JADLHW010000026.1 GCA_020848615.1 Thermoleophilia bacterium | reverse complement strand
TGCGTTCCCCGAAGTCCGTGTAGCGGGTGGCGCCGATGCCGATGAGCGCGGTCTGCGGGCAGCCGGCCTCGGTGAGGTACCGGCCCACGGGCTCCAGCGGCGTGTCGTCCGAGCCGTGCTGGTTGTGCAGGCGGTCGACGATCCACCCCAGCAGCGGCCGGCCGGAGTACGAGTAGCCGGACGCGGGGCTGTCGATGCCGTAGTCGTGCACCTCGCCGCCGCGGCGCAGGAAGCTCGCGATGCGCAGGGTCCGCAGTGCGCCGGCGGGATCCAGGTCGGCCACCGGGAAGAGGCGGGCGGCGATGCCCTTCGAGCACGGCCCCCAGTTCTTCTTGTGGCTGATCTTCGCGGCGCCGGGACGCCGGATGGAGCAGTCGTTGAACGCCCCCACCGCGTACGGGGCGATTCCGGACACCCGGCCGTCGCCGTCGTAGGCGACGCGGCACAGGGCCCCCACCTCCGGCTCGATCTGCAGGTTCATCGCCCAGTCCGCGGACACCGGCTCGTGCAGCCGGTCCGTCGACAGCGGGAACGTCGCCAGGAACGAGTCCGGCCGCCCCGGCGCGTACCAGGGGAAGATGCCCTTCGGGGCGTCCGGCGCGGCGGCCACGCGCGCGAAGTCCACCGCCTCCCCGGCCTGCTCCAGGTGCCCGGCGAAGTTGCCCGCCACCCCGAACCCGAAGGCGGTGCGCAGCGCGTCGAGGTCGAGGTCGATCATCGGCCGGGGAATCTACCGGCCGCGCCCCCTCAGGCCGCGCGGAACCCCACGATCGTGATGTGCTCGTCCGTCCCGTCGACCACGACCGTGTCGCCCGGGCCGCGGCCCAGGACGGCGCGCCCCAGCGGGCTGTCGCTCGAGAGCCGCCCCTCCCGCGGGTTGCTCTCGGCGGCGCTCACCAGGACGTACCGGCTGATCGCGCCGTCGCCGCGGCGGATCTCGACGGCGTGCCCGATCGCCACGCGGTCCCGCGCGAGGTCCGCGGGGGCCAGGACCCGCGCGGCTCGCAGCTGCCCCTCCAGGCGCTGGATGCGACCCTCGATCGCGTCGTGCTCACGGCGGGCGTCGGCCAGCTGCGCGTCGTCGTCCCGGTCGCCGAGCTCGAGGGCGTCGTGCATCCGCTGGGCGGCGGCGGGCAGGCGCACCCCGGTGAGGTCCTCCAGCTCGGCCTGCAGCAGCAGGTACCCCTCGGGGGTGAGCAGGATCTGCAGGGGGAGCGAGTCGGTCGTGGCCATCCCGGGTGCACCTCATGTGCTCGTGACTGGACGGACCCCCGGAACGGTGTCGCCCCGGGGGTCCACGGTCAGGATGCGGGATTCCGCATCAACGAGTCCTCAACGAACCACCCGGCGCTGTGAACAACTTCTCAACGCCGCGTCGGCGGCATCCGCGGCGGGGGCGAGCCCGTGCCGGGTTACGATCGGGCCATGCCCCGCCCGTCCCCACCCACCCCGGCCGCCGAGCCGGGCGCGCCCGGCGGCGACGGGCGCCTCGCGACGATCCTGGCCGCGGTGAAGCTCCTTGAGGCCGACGCGCCCCTCGACGCCCGCCTGGAGGCGCTGATCGCACTCGTCGCGCGGACACACCCGTCGGCCGCCGCCGGCATCGTCGGCGACGGCCGCCGCCACCACGACCCCGGCGCGGGCGACGCCACCCTCGTGGCGGCCGCCGAGGCGGCGGCGGTGACCGCCGCCCGCACCGGCACCACCCGGCGGGCCCGCCACGGCGACTGGACCGTGCTGGCGGCGCCCCTGCGCTGCCGGGACCGGGTCGACGGCGCCCTCTGGGTCGCGGACCGCGCCGCCGAGGTCGACGAGTGGCTGGTCACGGAGCTGGCCGGCCGGGCCGCGCCCGCCGTCGCCACCGAGCTGCAGCGCGTCGAGCAGCTCGAGCAGGCGGAGGCGCTGCACCGCAGCGACGCCCTCAAGACCACGCTCCTGCACGGCGTGACCCATGAGCTGCTCAGTCCGCTGGCGGGCATCGCGAACGCCGCCGAGGCCCTCGGGGTCATCCAGGACCACGATGAGCGGCGCGAGCTGGCGCGGGCCATCACCGCCGAGACCCAGCGGCTCGAGCGGGTGGTGTCGAACCTGCTCGACCTGTCGCGCCTGGAGGGCGGCGTGCTGCAGGCGCGGATGGACTGGTGCACCCCGGAGGAGCTCATCGGGGCGGGCCTGCAGGCGGCCGGCGCGATCCTCGACGGGGTGCCGGTGACCACCGAGGTCCCGGACGACCCGCCGTTGCTGCGGGCCGATCCCGTGCTGTCCGAGCGGATCCTGGTGAACCTGCTCAACAACGCGGTGCGGCACGGCACGCCGCCCATCCACGTCGCCGCCCGCCGCGAGGGCGACGAGGTGGCGGTGAGCGTGATGGACGACGGGCCCGGGGTGCATCCCGACGTCCTGCCCTCGGTGTTCGAGCCGTTCATCCACCGGGAGGGCGTGGGCCTGGGTCTGGGGCTGCCCCTGTGCCGGAGGCTCGCGGAGGCCCAGGGCGCGCGGCTGGAGCACCGCGCCGGAGACCTCGCCGGGGCGTGCTTCACGCTGGTGTTCCCGCTGCCCGCGCCGCCGGCGCAGGCGACATGAGCGGGCAGCGACCGGTGCTGGTCGTCGACGATGAGCCGCTGATCCTCCGGGGGCTCACCGCGAGCCTCACCGCCGCCGGATACACCGTGGTGACGGCGGTGACCGGCGGCGGCGCGCTGGAGGCCGCGGCGCTGCGCCAACCGGCGGCGGTCGTCCTGGACCTGCGGCTGCCCGACATGGACGGCGTGGAGGTGTGCCGCCGACTGCGGGAGTGGAGCGAGGTCCCGGTGATCGTCGTGTCGGCGATCGCCAGCGAGGCCCAGAAGATCGCCGCCCTGGACGCCGGCGCCGACGACTACGTCACCAAGCCGTACTCGGTGGGCGAGCTGCTCGCCCGGCTGCGCGCCGCCCTCCGGCGGGCGAGCGAGACCACCGCGGGCGGGGAGGTGCGGTTCGGGGACGTCGTCGTGGACCTCGCGCTCGGTCACGTCCACCGGGACGGCGCGCTGGTGCATCTCACCCCGCTGGAGTTCGACCTGCTGGCGGCCCTCGCCCGCCACCCCGGCAAGGTCCTCACCCACTCGATCCTGCTGCGCACGGTCTGGGGCCTCGCCTACCAGGGCGAGACGCACTACCTGAGGGTCTACATGGCCCGGCTGCGGCGCAAGCTGGAGCCGGACCCCTCACGGCCCAGGCACCTGCTCACCCAGTCCGGGGTGGGGTACCGGCTGGTGCCCGACGATACGCCCGCCGGGTAGCCCGGCCCCGCGGTGGACCACCGCGGCCGGATCACCCCGCGTCCCGGCCCGCGCTCCGGGTGAGGATCCCGTCCACGAAGGCCAGCACCGCCGGGTGCGCCGGGCCGATGAGGTGCCCGCCGTCGACCCACGCCAGCTCGGCCGCCGGCAGCAGGCCGGCCACCAGCCGGGCGTGCCGGGCGAACGGCGGCGGCGAGTCACGGGCCGCCACCACGAGGGCGGGGTGGGTGAGGCCGGTCAGCCGCTCGGCGTCGACCGGGAGCAGACCACCGCGCTCCTCGGCGAGGATCGCCGCGCCGTTCTCGGTGAACACCCGCCGCATCGGCTCGGGCAGCGCGTCCCAGCCGCCCTCCCCGAGCACGGCCTCGATGAGGACGCGGCCGACCGTGTCGACATCCGCCGCCCCCGCGGCGTACAGGCGATCGTCGAGGTCGGCGACCCACCGCCGCACCTCCTCGCTGAGGGACAGTCCCCCGCCCTCCAGCAGCACCAGCGCCCGCACCCGCCCGGGGTGCCGCAGCGCGAGGTCCATCGCGATCTCCCCGCCCTGGCTGCGACCGATGACGACCGCCGGACCGGCGTGCAGCGCCTCCAGCAGGGCGGCGGCGTCCTCGGTGTGGACGCGCACCTCGACGGCCGGCCGCGTGGGCGGCCCGCTCCGCGAGAAGCCGCGACGGTCGTAGACGATCGTCCGGCCCCGCCTGCCGAGCGCCGCCGCGGCGTCGGCCCACAACGCCGAGGAGCTCCCGGTGCCGTGGATGCACAGGATCGGATCACCGGAGCCGTGCTCCTCGTGGTGGAGGTCCACCCCGTTGATCGCGATCGTCGGCATGGCCGATCGTACGCCGGGCGGCCCGGGACGCGCACCCGGCAGCGGTCTACGGCGCCGAGCGGATGGCGCGACGACGGCCGATGACATTCGCGGCCCACTCGGGTCGGTGATGCACCACCGGATGCATGCCCGGCGAAAGGACGATCCGATGCAGACCCTGATGGCGGACTTCATCATCTCCCTCGACGGCTACGGCGCCGCCGACGGCTGGCCCGGCCTGTGGGGCATGGGGGGCCCCGAGTACCTGGCGTGGCTCGACGAGCAGGAGGAGCAGGTCACCCTCATGGGGGCCACGACCTACCGGCTGATGTCCGGGTTCGCCGCCCGGATGCCCGACGAGTCCTGGACGGTCGAGCTCACCGCGAGGCCGAAGGTCGTGTTCTCCTCCACCCTCGCGGCACCGCCGTCATGGGCCAACACCACGCTGGTCGACGGCGACGCGGTCGCGGCCGTCCGGGCCATGAAGCGGGACTCCGACCGTCCCCTGCGGACCCTGGGCAGCCTCGCGCTCAGCCGGTCCCTGCTGCGGGCCGGCCTGGTGGACCGCTACCGGGTCGTGGTGTTCCCCGTGATCACCGGCGCGACCGGCCACGACCGGATCTTCGACGGGTACCCCGACGTCGTCCTCGAGCTGGTCGACCACCGCCTGCTCGACGGCAGGCTGCAGATGCTCGAGTACGTGCCGACGGTGCTGGACGGGCCGCCCGGCGCCGGCGGGAGCATGACCGCCTGAACGAGCGCCGACGCCCCGCGGCAGAATGCGCCCGGGCGGAAGCGGGTATCCGCGCCGCCACGGCCGAGGAGCGTGTGATGCGAGTGGTGATCGTGGGTGGGGGCATGGCCGGGCTGGTGCTGGCCCGGGGGCTGGTGCTGCGCGGCGTGACCCCCGTGGTGGTGGAGCGGTCACCGGCGGGCGTGGTGGTCGAGGGCCCGATCATGCTGCCGTTCCAGGCGTACGACGCGCTGGAGGAGCTCGGCCTGCTGGTGGACATCCGCGCGGCCGGCCGCGACGTGCCGCCGTTCCGCGACGGCCGGCCCGTGGCGATCGGCGTGGGCCGGCAGCTGGTGCTGGAGCGGCTGCGGGAGGGCCTGGAGATCCTGTGGGATCAGGAGGTCGTCGACCTGCTGCGAAACGGCGACCGCGTCACCGGCGTCCGGGTCCGCGGGCCGGAGGGTGAGCGGGACGTGCCCGCCGACATCGTCGTGGGCGCGGACGGCACCCACTCGCGGGTGCGCGAGCTGGCCGGCTTCCCGGCCGAGACGCGCGTGTCGGACACCGCGTTCGTGAGCTTCCGGAGCCCGGCGCGTTGCGAGGAGGCGTTCCTCATCCACTTCACCTCCGACGGCCGGCAGCTCACGCTGCTGGACTGGCCCGGCGGGAGCGCCGGCGGCTGGCAGATCGAGCGGCCGGCGGGCGGCGCCCAGGAGGCCCTCGCCCCCGGCGCCGCGGCGTTCAAGGCCGCCTACCTGCGCCTCATGCCCGGGGCGGCGGACGCCCTCGCGCCCGTCACGGACGTGTTCTACCGCGAGGTCACCGAGGTGCGCTGCGAGGTGTGGTGGCGGCCCGGGGTCACGCTCATCGGGGAGGCGCTGCACGCCATGAACCCGGAGGCCGGTATCGGCAGCGGCCTCGGGATGGGCGACGCGCAGGCCCTCGGCATCGCGATCGCCCGGAGCCCGGAGGACCCCGACGCCGCCCTGGCCGAGTACGAGCGGTGGCGCCGGCCGGCGGTCGCGCCGTACCTGGCGGTGGGATCCCAGGGCGTGCGGGTGGTGCGCGGCGGCGAGCTCCTCGACGAGGAGCGCTGGCCGCCGCCCACCTGACCCGCCGGCGGTCAGCCGGTCGCGCCCTCGGCCAGCAGGGCGTCGATCTGCCCGATCGCCCCGACCAGCCCCTCCTCCATCCCCATTCCGAGCATCTTCTCCATCCCCTCGGCGGACGGGAACGTGAAGGTGATCGTCATGCGGGTCCCGCCGTCCGGGAGCGCGGTGAGGGCCACGCTGGCGAAGCTGACGGGCATGTTCGCCGCGGGGACGCCGTCGCCGTCCGCGAACCCGTCCTCGAACTCCAGGCGGTGCGGGGGCTCCACCGACGTGATCCGCCACCACCCGCGGTGGCGGTCGCCCCCGGGACCGGTCATGTAGTAGGTGACCGACCCGCCCGGCACGAGGTCGTGCTCCTCGAAGGTCGCCGGATACGTGGGCGGCCCCCACCAGCGCTCCAGCAGCCGCGGGTCCGACCACAGCCGCCACACCCGCTCGACCGGTGACGGGTACTCGGCCGTCACGGTCATGGTCCGCCGGGCGGGGTCCTTCTCGACGCCGGTCACGCTCATGGGGTCGCTCCCTCCTCGTGCTCGCGCAGGATGTCGCCGGCCCGCTCCAGCCGGCCCCGCCAGATCGCCTCCAGGTGGTTCATGGCGTACTGGACGGCGTGGATCGCGTCGATGTTGCCGCTCACCCGTTGCTCCCGTCCGCTGCGACGCTTGGTGACCAGGCCGGCGCGCTCCAGCACCGCGACGTGCTTCTGCACCGCCGCGAAGCTCATGGGATAGCGCTCCGCGAGCTCGGACACCGAGCGCTCCGAGGCCATCACCACCGACACGATGTCCCGGCGCGTC
>JADLHW010000025.1 GCA_020848615.1 Thermoleophilia bacterium | reverse complement strand
TCACCTCGGTGCAGGCCATCTACGTGCCCGCCGACGACCTCACCGACCCGGCCCCGGCCGCGTCGTTCGCCCACCTCGACGCGACGACCGTGCTCTCCCGGGCCAGCGCCGAGAAGGGCATCTACCCGGCCGTGGACCCGCTCGACTCGACCAGCCGCGTGCTGCAGCGCGACATCGTGGGCGACGAGCACTACGAGACGGCGACGCGGGTGCAGGAGATCCTGCAGACCTACAAGGACCTCCAGGACATCATCGCGATCCTCGGCGTGGACGAGCTCACCGACGAGCAGAAGCTCGCCGTGGGCCGCGCCCGCCGCATCGAGCGCTTCCTGTCGCAGCCGTTCTTCGTGGCCGAGGCGTTCACCGGCACCCCGGGCAAGTACGTCACGCTGTCCGAGACGATCCGCGGCTTCAAGGAGATCGTGGAGGGCCAGCACGACGACCTGCCGGAGCAGGCGTTCTTCCTGGTGGGGTCGATCGACGAGGCGGTGGAGAAGGCCGCCTCGATGAAGGCCTGACATGAGCACCCAGGCCGCAGACCGCAAGCGTCTCGCGATCCGCGTCCTGACCCCCGAGGGCACGGTGTTCTCGGGGCAGGCCGCGATGATCGTCGCGCCGAGCATCGCCGGTGAGGTGGGCATCCTCCCCCGGCACCAGCCCATCGTCGCGTTCCTCCGCCCGGGGGAGACCCGGCTGAAGATGCTGGACGACACCGAAGAGGTGTTCGCCACCACCGACGGCTACATGGCGGTGGAGGAGGACCGGGTGCTCATCCTGGTCGAGCAGGCCGAGAAGGCCGGCGAGATCGACGCCCACCGTGCACAGGAGGCGCTGCGGCGGGCCGACGAGGCCCTCGCCGCCGCGGGCGACGACGAGGCCGCCGTCGTGGCCGCCACGAGCGCCAGGCGCCGGGCCGAGAACCGCCTCCGGGTGATCGAGCGCCGCAGGTAGCACTCCGCGACCGGCGCGGGCCCCGGGAGGGCCCGCGCCGGGTTCGCACCCCCCGTCCTCAGCAGGCGGGGAGGGGGATCTTCACGAGCGTCTGCTCGAAGGTGGCGACCGTCCATGCGGCGCGTGGCGCCACGGCGAGCTGCGATTCGAAGCTCAGCAGGCCCGACCCCAGGCGCACCGCCGGGGCGTTCGCCGCGGCACCGGGCCGGATGCGCGTGAGCCGGTCGCCACGGGCATTGGCCGCCCACAGGCAGGCGCCGGTGCCGTCCATCACGGTGGCGGTGCCCTCGGTGAACGGCACTCCGGCCGCCGGGGTCCACGTGAGGCCGTTGGCGGCGTTCCGCACCCAGGCGCCGCCGCTCGCGGCGATGGCCGTCCCCGAGCGGCCGCCGTGGGCGCTCATGGGCCCCACCTCGCCGCGCTGGACGGGGGCGGCGCCCGCCGCCGCGTTGACCAGGATCGCCGGGGTGTCACCGTCGGGCGGTGCCGGGCCGGGGGCGAGGCCCCACACCGTGCCGTCCGGGCCGCCGAAGGTGCCGCCCACACCGGTGCGGTCGGGACTGGTG
Source organism: Thermoleophilia bacterium (assembly GCA_020848615.1). Taxonomy (GTDB): domain Bacteria; phylum Actinomycetota; class Thermoleophilia; order Miltoncostaeales; family Miltoncostaeaceae. The sequence goes on along the minus strand of JADLHW010000025.1, from coordinate 23,224 downwards.
TCCGCTCCGGCGGCGGTGACGCGGGTCGCGGTGCAGACCGCGGTGCACGCCCCGAGGGTGACGACCGCATCCGGCCCGACGAGCCGCGGGAGCGCGGCGTCGAGGACCCGGAGGCGGTTGCTCGCGCCGTTGCGCAGCAGCACCCGCCCGCCGGTGTGGATGAGCGTCGCGCCGCTCGGTTCGTCGGGAAGCGCGACGGGGCCGCGGCGGCGGCGGCCCGTGGCGCCGTCGAGGAGCCGGACCTCGATGCCGGTGTTCGCGCGGTTCGCGCTGAGCACCCAGAGGTCGTTGCCCCTTGCCGCGATCTGCTGCGGGTACCACCCCGCGATCACCCGGCGCAACGCGGTGGCCCGCACGCGGACCGTGCGGGCGTTCGTGACCCTCCGGAAGCCGGGCCCGTAGGCGAGCCGCACCTGGATCCGGCCCGGACCGCCCACGCGGATGTAGACGGGCCGGTCGATGTCGACGATACCGGCCGCGACGGTGTGCCAGCCGCCGCGGCGGCGGGTCTGGACGCGCGCCGGGAGCGCGCCGGAGTAGCGCGTGATCCGCGGCCACACCGCGTAGACGGCGTACGCGTTCACGGACTCCGGCCTCGCGGTGAGTCGCAGCACGCTGGTCGAGCCGACCGCGTCACCGGTGCTGGCCGAGACGTCGAGCGCCTGCAGCGCGGCCCCGCCTCTGGGAAGTCCGAGCCGCCTCTCCCGGACGTTCCCGGACCAGTGGAGCGTCGCGAGCGGTCCGCCGGCCGCGGGAGCGACGGCCGCGCCCGTCACGCCGATGAGGTCCGCCTGGTTGGAGGCGACCCGGGCGACGCCCCACGCACCGGCGTCGGTCTGCCGTGCCCACGCGAGCACCCGGCTCTTGAGCAGGCCGGCGACGAGCAGGCGGTCACCCCGCCCGAAGGCGGCGGCCATGGGTGCGACGGGGGCGGTGGACGACGTCCACGCGGCCCCGGGCGCGTCGCGCAGGGCGACGCCCTTCCCGGAGGTTCCCCAGGTCACCGCGACCCGGCCGGTGCCGACGGCGATCTCGGGTGAGTGGCCGCCGCCCACGCGGGTCGCGGCGCTCCACGGGGCGCCGGGGGCGTGCGTGGCGGCGAAGTTGCCGTCCGGGGTGGTCCACGCGGCGATGACCTCGCCCGCGGGGGTGACGTCCACGTCGGGGTAGTAGCCGCCGGCAGCGGGCGGGAGGGACGACGGGAGCGACCAGCTCACGCCGTTCCACGTGGCCTGGCTGATGGAGTCGGTGCCGTCCGCCGCCTCATGCTTCCACAGGAGCGTGGCGGTGCCGTCCGGGCCGGCCGCGAGGGCCAGGTCGGCCGGGTCGGGGGCGAGGCGTCCGGCGACCGCGGGCGCCACGGTGACCGGCGCATCCCATGCAACCGCGCCGGGTGCGAGGCGCAGCGCGGTGACCACGCCGTCGGGGGTTCCGTACGCCACGAGGGCCGTGCCGTCCGGGGTGACGTCCATCGCCAGCGGCGTCCGGGGCAGGTCCGGGCGGGCCATCGACGCGGCGTTCGCCACCGTCGCCAGGCGGGGGAGCGCGCTCCACGTCCCCGCGCCCGTGCGACGCGCCGCTTCGACGGTGATGGTGGTGCCGTCGATGACCATCCAGGCGGCGATGGCGTCGCCCGCGGTGTTCGTCGCCAGTTGCGGGCCCCAGACGGAGCCGGCGGCGCCCGCGCGGACCGGGACGGCGGCCGGCCACACGGCGGAGCCGGGACGGTGCTCCGCGGACAGGATGTCGCCGTCGTGCAGGCCACCGGCCCACGCGGCGACGGAGCGGCCGTCCGCGACGATGGCGACGGGGGCCTCGATCGAGCGGACCCCCTTCAGGATCGTGTGCGGTCGCGCGGGGGCGGCCTGGGCGATCGCCGGGAGGGCGGCGAGGGGCGCGGCGACGGCGAGCGGGAGTGCCCGCAGGGCACGTGAGCGCGAGATGGCCAACGGGGTCTCCTCGAGTGGGTCACCCAAATCTGGGGCTCACCGCGAGCTCCGTCAAATCCTGCGGTCGGTGCGTGGGTGGGCCGTCCGGACCGGATGACGTCCCGCACCGCCGGTCAGGGGATGACGCCGGCCCCGGCCATCAGCGTCGCCGCATCGAAGTAGCAGCGCTCCAGGGCGATGAGATCCCCGCTCATCTGGCAGACGCTCACGCCGGGCAGGTGGACGCGTTCGCCGCGGGCGGGGAGCGCACCCAGGCGGATCTCGCTCTCCGCGGGGGTCGCGGCATGCGTCCCCCCGAAGACCCACTCCAGGATCCGCACGTCGTCATCGCCGTAGACGCCGGTCACACGGATGACGCAATCCGGCACCGCCGCGAACCAGCCCTCGATGCGGGCGGCGACGGCCGGGCGCCCCATCAGCTCCACGCCGGGACGGGCGTGCTCGATGCGCCAGCCGTCCTCGGCATAGAGCGCGGCGACGTTCTCCGGCCGCCGCGACGCGAACGCCGCCTCCACCAGGCTCGCCCACGTGTCGAGATCCACCGTCGACTCCGCGTAGGGGGCACCGATCATCCGCCGTTCACCGGCGGCTGTGAAGGCGGGATTACCCTCAGGTGGACCCCAGTATGCACATCGCCGCGTTCCGCCCCGGCACGCCGCTCACCCCGCCGCCGCGCACGGCGCCCGCCCCGCACACCACCACCCCCGGCCGGTCGGTCTCCACGCCCCACGTGCCGGCCCGCTCCGGGTCGTCGGCGAACGGCCACGACAGGTCGCGGTGGAAGATGTGGCCGCCGGGCATCCCCAGCTCCCGCTCCAGGTCCTGCGGTGTGTGGGCCTCGAGGCACGGGCGGCCCTCGGCGTCGGCCGCGAGGCAGTCGGCGATGGGCTCCTCCAGGTGCCGGTCCAGCCCGGCGAGGCACCGGGCGACGGCCGCGTCGCGCGCCGCGTCGTGGTCGCCCGCGAAGCACTCGGGGGGCATGTGCAGGCCGAACAGCGTGAGGGTGTGCGCCCCCGAGGCCGCCAGCGGCGGGGCGAGGATGCCGGGGTCCGTGAGGCTGTGGCAGTACACCTCGAACGGCGGCCGCGCCGGCATGCGCCCCTCCGACGCCTCGCGGTGCGCCTCCGCGAGCGCGGCGTACCCCTCGTCGACGTGCAGCGTGCCCGCGAACGCGTCCTCCGGGACGACCCCGGACCGCAGCCGCGGCAGGCGGCGCAGCAGCATGTTCACCTTCAGCTGGCCGCCGCGGGGCACCGGCCCCGGGTCGGCGCTCAGCAGGCGGTCCAGCACGTGCGGCGCGACGTTCGCCACCACGTGCCTCGCGCCGACCGCGACCTCCCGGTCACCGGTGCGAACCACCACCTCGCGGTCGGCGCCCTCCGCCCGCACCGCCACCACCTCCGCGCGCGTGACGAGCTCCGCGCCCGCCGCCCGCGCCGCGTCCTCCAGCGCACCGGTGAGCGCGCCCATCCCGCCCTCCGGCACCCGCCACAACCCCGTGCCGTCGCCGATGACGTGGTAGAGGAAGCAGCGGTTCTGGGCGAGCCCCGGGTCGTGCGCGTCCCGCACGGTGCCGATGAGGGCGTCCGTGAGCACGACGCCACGCACCAGGTCGTCGGCGAACACGTCCTCCACGGCCTCCCCGATGGGCCGCTCCACGAACGCGTCCCACACCGCGTCATCGCCCACCCGGGCCCGCAGCTGCGCCCGGGTGGGCAGCGGCTCGAGCAACGTGGGGAACACCGCCCGGGCGAGCCGCTCCGTGGCGGCGCCGAACCGCAGCCACGCGTCGTGCTCGGCGTCGGAGCCGGTGAGGGCACGGAACCCGGCGCGCGTGGCCGCCGGGCCGGAGTGGTCCACCAGCAGCCCGCCGTGGCGTCCGTCGCGCTCGAAGGGACTGTACGAGGCGATCCGCCGCGGCATGAGCCGCACCCGGACGCCCAGCTCGGCCATGATGCGGCGCGGCATGAGGCTCACCAGGTACGCGTACCGCGACAGCCGGGCGTCCACCCCCGGGAACACGCGCTCGCTCACCGCCGCGCCGCCCATCACCGGCCGCCGTTCGCACACCAGCACCGACCGGCCCGCGCGCGCCAGGAGGGCGGCCGCGACCAGTCCGTTGTGGCCGCCGCCGACGACGACCGCGTCATAACGGGATCGCATGGCGGTGATCCTCTCACCCGTGCAGGGCATGATGCGGGGATGGCACCGATCCCCAGCGTCCTGCGGATCCCGGGGTTCCGGCGGTTCTGGCTGGCGTCGCTCGCGTCGAACTGCGGGAGCTGGCTGCAGATCGTCGCGTCCGGCTGGCTCATCCTGAAGCTCACCGGGTCGCCGGCGGCCGTGGGTGCGCTCGCCCTGGTGGCCCGCGGCCCCGCGTTCCTGCTCTCCACGTTCGGCGGCCAGCTCGCCGACCGCTGCGACCGCCGGGCCATCGGCATCTGGACGTTCGCGCTGCAGGGCGTCGCGGCCGCCGCGATGGCCGTCATGTCCGCCCTGGGCGTGCTCGGCGTCTGGGTGATCTACGTCCTGTCGTTCGCCCTGGGCGTCGGGTTCGCCCTCGGCCTGCCGGCCGTGCTGGCGATCGTGCCGGCGCTGGTCCCCGCCGAGCGCCTCTCCCAGGCGGTTGCGCTGAACGCGGCGGGCATCAACGTCGCCCGGTTCGCCGGCCCCGCGATCGGCGGGGGCCTGTTCGCCTGGCTCGGCGCCACATGGTGCTTCGCCGTGAACGCCACCTCCTTCCTGGCCCTCATCGGCGTGCTGAGCCGCGCCGGCCTGCGGGAGCACGGCACCCGCGGGGGCGGCGTCGCGATGCGGTCCGCCCTGTCGGTCGCGCGGCACGACCCGGGCATCCGGCGCCTGCTGCTCGGCATGACCGGGTTCGCGGCGTTCGCGTCGCCCATCCAGGAACTCGCCCCCGTGGTGGCGCACCGGCTGGGCGCCGGGCCCGGCGGCCTCGGGATCCTGCTGGGCGCCATGGGGGGCGGGGCCCTCGCCGGGGCATGGCTGCTGGAGCGCCTGCACGCGCGGGGACTGCGCCGCGGCACCGCCCTCCCCCTCGCGACGATGGTGTTCGGGATCGGGATGGCGGGGCTCGCCGCCGCCCCGGTGCTGGCGGCCGGCGTCGCGGCGATGGCGTTCTGCGGGGCCTTCTGGATCTGGCTGTTCATCGCCACGAACACCGCCGTCCAGCTCCGCGCGCCCCCGTCCATGGTGGGGCGCATGCTCGGGCTGTACCAGCTCGCCGTGATCGGTCCCATCGCACTGGGATCGCTCGGCGCGGGCATCCTGGCCGACCTGGTCGGCATCCGGGCGAGCCTCGCGGCCTGCGCCGCCGTGCTGGTGGCGGCCGGCGCCTGGGGGCTGCTGAACCCGGTGCCGGAGATCGACGCGGGCCCGGCTCCCGACCCGGTCGGCGCACCCGCGTCGCGACGCCCGGGCTGAGCCACCGGCGGGGAGGCGGGATGGACGCCCGGTGCGGCGTGTGCCTGCGGTCTCCACCCACCGGGGAGGGTGGATCCATCCACCCAGGGTGTCGCCCATCGACAGCGCCGCCGCACCTGGCCACGGGATGGTGACGGCCCGTCCCGTGAGTTGCACCGGGGGTTTCCCCAGGTTTGCCCTCCGGTGGCGAACGGAGTGGCGGGTGTCGCCGCTTTCACCCTTGGGGGTGGTGCCGGGCGGCATACGCTTCTCATACGGTGCGTACCATGGGCCGCATAGTCGGACGCGTGCCGGAACGGGCACGCATCGAACGACTGCTCGCCGGCGCGCAGGAGGGGCGCAGCGGTGCCCTGGTGCTGCGGGGCGACGCGGGCATCGGCAAGTCGTCGCTGCTCGACGACGCGGTCGCCTCGGCGAACGGGATGACGGTCCTGCGGGTCTCGGGACTGCAGCCCGCCGCCAACATCCCGTTCACGGCCTTGGGCGAGCTGCTGCGCCCGCACCTCGGGCTGCTGGACGGCCTCCCCGGCCCCCAGGCCGCCGCGCTCCGGGTCGCCCTGGGCCGCGACCGCGCCCAGCGGGCCGCCGACCGCTTCGCCGTCTACGCGGGGGCGCTGGGACTGCTCGGGGTCCTCGGCGAGCGCGGCCCCGTGCTGGTGGCGGTCGACGACGCGCACTGGCTGGACGCCGGGTCCGCCGAGGCCCTCCTGTTCGCCGCCCGCCGCGTGGACGCCGAGGGGGTGGCGCTGCTGTTCACCGCGCTCACCGGCGAGGACGGCACGTTCCCCGCCGAAGGGCTGCCGTCGCTCACCCTCGCCGGCCTCGCGCCCGACGAGGTCGCCCGCCTGCTGGCCCCCGCCGAGGTGAGCCGGCAGGTGCTCGTGCGGCTGGTGGAGGGCACCGGCGGCAATCCCCTGGCGCTCACCGAGATCGCCCGGTCGCTCACCCCCGGCCAGCTGCGCGGCACCGAGCCGCTCACCGACCCGCTCCCCGCGGCGGTGACGCTCGCGGAGCGACTGGCGATGCGGCTGGCGGACCTGGATGCGCCCACCCGGCGGGCCCTGCTGGTGGCGGCCGCGGGGGAGAGCGGCACGCTGGAGCACGTGACCGCGGCCCTCGCGCACCTGGGCCTGGACACGGCGGCGCTCGAGGAGGCGGAGCGGCGCGGGCTCGTCGTTATCGAGCCGTCCACGATCCGGTTCGCGCACCCCCTGCTGCGCTCCGCCGCGTACCACGGGCCGTCCGACGCGGACCGCCGGGCGGCGCACCTGGCGTACGCGGCCACCGCCCATCCCGCCGATGCGGACCGCCGGGCCTGGCACGCCGCGCAGGCCGCCGCCGGGCCCGACGAGGCGATCGCGGCCGAGCTGGAGCGGGTGGCCGCCGGCATGGCCGAGCGCGCCGCCTACCTGGCCGCCGCGGAGGCCGCGACCCGGGCCGGCACCCTCAGCGAGGATCCCGCCGAGGCCGCCCGCCGCCTGGAGATCGCCGCCCGCAGCGCCGTGCTGGGCGGAGATCTGGACCGGGCCCTGGCCCTCACCGAGCGGCTGCTGGAGGGGGACCTCCCGCACCCGGCGCGCGGCAGGATCCTGCACCTGCGCGGGCAGGCCCTGCTGAGCCGCGGCCCCATCGCGTCCGCCGCGGGCGCGTTCACCCAGGCCGCGGACCTGCTGGCGCCCACCGACCCCGCCGGCGGGGCGGTGGCGCTGACGGCCGCCGCCCACGCGATGGTGCTGGGCGACACCGCCGAGCACGGCGTGCGGTTCGCCTCCCGCGCGGTCGCGCTCGCACCGCCGCGCGACACCCGCGTGGCCGCGTCCGCCCGCACGATGCTGCTCACATGCCGGCTGCTCACCGGTGACCCGGCGTGGCGCGAGGTCATGGCCGCGGGGGACCCCACCGCCGACGTCCCCGACGAGGACCTGTCGCAGGCGGTCGACGCGAACCTCTGGCTCGGCGAGTTCCAGCGGGCGCTGCGCGCGCTGGACCGGGTGCTGGACCCCGCCGCCGCGGTCGTGCCCGCGGGCGCCCGGGTGGTCGCGCTCACCGACCGTGCGCGCGTGCGCATCCACCTGGGCGACTGGAACGGCGCGCTCGCCGACGCCCACGAGTCCGCGCGCCTGGCGGCCCTCACGGGCCACCGCACCGTCCGCGTCCGCGCGCTGGCCGCCATCGCGCGCATCTCGGCGGCCCGCGGGGACGAGGACACCTGCCGCGAGGCGGCGTCCGAGGCGATCCGCGGCGGCGGCGCGCTGGCGATGGTGGTCGCCCCGGCCCTGGCCTCCGCGGCCCTCGGGCTCATGGAGCTGTCGCGCGGCGACCCGGAGGCGGCGCTCGGCCAGCTGGACGCCACCCGCCGCCAGCTGCTGTCGGCGGGGGTGCGGAACCCCGGCGTGGTGCCGTACCAGGCCGATCTGGTGGAGGCGCTCGTGCTCACCGGCGATCGCCACCGGGCCATGCGGGAGGCGTCGCTGCTGCTCGGCCAGGCGGCGCGCGTGGGCTCCGGCCTGGCCGGCCTGCTCACCCACCGGTGCCGGGTGAAGCTCGTCGCCGACGACGGCCTGGAGGGTGTCTTCGAGGAGGGGTGGGCGCGGTTCGGCGGCCTGCCGTACCCGTTCGAGCTGGCCCGCACGCGCCTGTGCCTGGGGGAGCGACGCCTGCAGCAGCGGCGGGGGATGGCGGCCCGGGAACCGCTGGAGGCCGCGATCGCGGACTTCCGGCGGCTCGGCGCCGCGCCCTGGACGGCCCGTGCGGAGGCGCTGCTCGCCGCCTCCGGGGTCCGCGTGGCGACGCCGGCCGCCGAGCACGGGCTGCCGCTCACCCATCAGGAGCTGCAGGTGACGCTCGCGGTGGCGGAGGGGCTCAGCAACAAGGAGGTCGCGGCGCGCCTCTACCTGTCCACGAAGACCGTCGAGTTCCACCTCTCGAACGCCTACCGCAAGGTGGGCGTGCGGTCCCGGGTCGAGCTCGCCCGGTACGTCGCCGAGGGCGGCCTGGGCGGCCGTCCCTCCGCGTGACGCCCGCCGGCGGACCCGCCGCATGCCGTCGGCGCGGGAACGCCTGGGCTAGACTTGGCGGGTGGACGAGGCCCATCTGGCCGAAGAGCTGATCTCGCTCGACACGTCGCAGCATGAGGGTCTGGACCGTGCCATCGATTTCGTGGCCGGGTGGTTCGACGGCCGCGGCGTGCAGGTGCGGGAGGTCAGGCTCGACGGCCGTCGCTGCCTGCTCGCGACCGTCGGCGCGGGACCCGTCAGGGTGCTCTTCAACGGGCATCTGGACGTGGTTCCCGGCCACCCGGACCAGTTCGTGCCGGTCCGGGAGAACGGCCGCCTGTACGGCCGCGGCGCATACGACATGAAGGCCGCCCTCGGGGCGATGATGATGGCCACCGCCGAGCTCGGCGCGCGGGGGCTCGAGGGCGCGGAACTCGAGATGGTGGTGGTTCCCGACGAGGAACGTGCCGACCCGGGGGCGAATTGCTCAGAGATGCTTGTACGCGATGGCCTGCGGGCCGACTTCGTGATCTGCGGCGAGCCCACCGACCTGCACGTGGGGGTGCAGGCGAAGGGCGTGCTGCTGCTCGAGCTCGACGTCCCGGGGCTGGCGGCCCACGGCTCCACGCCGTGGCTGGGGGAGAACGCCGTCCTGCGCGCCACGGACCTGTACCGCGACATCGGGCTGCTGCCGTTCATGACGGCCTCCACGGAGCTGTTCGGCGCCCCGTCCCTGAACCTGGGCCGCATCGCCGGCGGTGACGCGCTGAACAAGGTCCCGGACGAGTGCCGGATGTACATCGACGTGCGGACCCTCCCGGGGCAGGACACCGCCGAGGTGCTCGACCAGATCCGTCACCTTGACCCTCAGGTCGAGGTGAAGGTGCTGCTCGACAAGGCCGCCGCCGACGTCCCCGCGGACCATCCCATGGTGGACGCGCTGCTCGGCGCGGTGCGGTCCCTGGAACCGGCCGCCCGGGCGGTGGGGCGCGATGGCTCCTCGGACGCGATCCCCTTCCTGGAGGTCGGCGTGCCGGCCGTCGAGTTCGGCCCCATCGGCGCGGGCCATCACGGCCCCCACGAGTACGTGGAGATCGAGAGCCTGGGCCGCTACCGCCGGGCGCTGGTGGAGTTCGTCGGCGCCGTCGCGGCGACCGGCGTCGAACGCACCGTGGCGGGCGCGTGAGCGGCCGGGAGCCCATCGTGCCGCCGGGCGGACGGGCCGGACGGCGCGCCCCCGACCTGCACCGGCGGGCCCGCTACTACCGCATGCCGCGCCGGACCCCGCGCTGGCTCACCATCGGCCTCTGGACCCTCTGGATCGGCGTCGGGGTCGCCGCCGGCGCGTTCTGGTCGGGTTACGAGTTCGTCGAGGAGACGATCGCCACCATCAGCCCCAACACCCGCCGGGTGAACGAGGCGCGCAAGGTGGCGGACCCCGTCGAGCCGGGCAAGCCCATCAACATCCTGCTCATCGGCTCCGACAGTCGCGGGCGGGAGCAGGGCGACCCGGGCCGCAGCGACTCGATCATCCTGGTGCACATGGACAGCCAGCTCGGGTTCATCTCGATGCTGTCCTTCGCGCGCGACCTGTACGTGGACATCCCGGGCGTCGGCAGGGACAAGATCAACGCGGCCTAGACCTACGGTGAGCAGAGCGGCAACGGCGGGCCTGCCAAGGTCATGGAAACCGTGAAGCAACTCACCGGACAGCAGGTCCAGGCGTATGTGAACGTCGACTTCAAGGGCTTCGCCGACATGGTCGACGACATCGGCGGCGTCTACATCGACGTGGACCGGAAGTACTTCAACGACAACACCCAGGCCGGCGAGAAGTACGACATGATCGATCTGCAGCCCGGGTACCGGAAGCTGAACGGTGACGACGCGCTGGACTACGTGCGCTACCGCCACACCGACTCGGACTTCGCGCGCATCCCGCGTCAGCAGATGTTCCTGTCGGAGCTCAAGCGTCGCACCAGGGGCCAGCTCACCCAGGGGCCGCGGTTCGTGCGGCTCATCGCCGACAACGCGGAGACGAGCATCCGCGACTCCGGCCAGCTGCTCAACATCATCCGCCGCGCGATCGACACGCCCGACGACCGGGTGTTCCGCGTGCAGGTGAACGGCTCGCCCACGATGACCAGCGACGGCGCGTCGATCAACCAGCTCAGCCAGACCGAGCTGCAGGACGCCATCCAGGCCTGGCTCAACCCCGAGTTCCCGGGCAGCGCCGACAGCGGCCCCAAGGTGGTGCCGGCGACCACCGGCGTCACCGTGCTGAACGGCTCCGGCCGGTCGCTGGTGGGTGAGGACCTCGCCGGCCTGCTGCGCGGCAAGGGCTACCGGGCACGGTCCGGCGGCAACGCCGACAGCTTCGGGTACACCAGCAGCGCCGTCCTGTTCGACGAGAGGTCCCAGAAGAGCCTCGCCGCCGCACGCGCCCTGCGCACCCTGGTGGGGCCCAGCACCGCCCTCACCCCGGCGCCGAAGAGCCGCCTGGCCGGCGCCGACGCGGTGGTGATCGTGGGCACGGACTTCGCCGGGTCGCTCTACACCCCGCCGAAGGCGCAGAAGCCCGCGCCGCCGGACACCGTGAGCACCGCCCGCCTGGTCACGATCTTCCGGAACATCCAGAGCCAGACCGGCATGAAGCTCATGGCGCCGCTGAAGGTCGCCCGCGGTTCCGAGGTGCGCCAGATCAAGGTGTACCAAATCGACGCGCCGGGCGGGAAGAAGCCCTGGGCGGTGAAGATCGTGTTCCACCGATACGTCGGCGGCGGCAACCAGTACTGGGGGATCATGGCCACCCAGATGAAGGACCCGCCGATCCTCGAGGGTGAAACGGGCACCCTGAAGAAGGGCACCGGTCTGGTGCCGCTGCGGACGTACTACAACGGCAAGATCCTCATGCGCGAGGCGTTCTCCTTCCGAGGCGTGAACTACTGGATCTCCAACCACGTCGAGACGAACCGAGTCATCTCCGCCGAGACCATGCACGACATCGCACGTTCGTTCCGCCCGGCGGCCACCGCGAAGCTCCCGAAGGGCGCCACCGACGCCGGCCTGTCCGTGGAGTACGACGCCGCAACGCCCTGATCCGCCGCACCGCCCGTCCCCCGAGCCCCCAGAGACCGATCCCATGACCGAACCCCACGCCATGCCCGACGACGAGACCTCGGCGACCGCCGAGGCGGTGGCCGCCGTCGAGGCCCCGCCCTCGTTCACGCCCGCGCGCGTCGGGGTGATCGGCGCGGGGTACGTGGGTCTGGTGACCGGCGTGTGCATGGCGGCGCTGGGGCATCAGGTGACCCTGCGTGACATCGACGCCCGGAAGGTCGCGGCGCTGAACGACGGGCAGGTGCCGATCTACGAGCCGGGTCTCGATGACCTGATGGCCGAGCACGCGCAGCGGCTCACCTACACCCTGTCGCTGGAGCGGCTGCTGGATCGCAGCGACATCGTGTTCATCGCGGTGGACACCCCGCCCAGCTATTCGGGTGATGCGGATCTGTCGCGGGTGATGGGGTTCGTGGAGGAGCTGGCGAACCTGGGGCCCGAGGCCCGGCAGATCCTGGTGATGAAGAGCACGGTGCCGGTGGGCACCGGCCGGCGGGTGCGGCAGATGCTGGAGGCCCGGGGCCTGCACGGGGTGGGGTATGTGAGCAACCCGGAGTTCCTGAAGGAGGGTGATGCGATCGCCGACTTCATGAACCCCGACCGGGTGGTGATCGGGGCGTCGGACCCCGAGCACGCCGACCGGGTGGCCGGCCTGTACGAGCCGCTGCAGGCGAAGATCCTGCGCACCAGCGTCCCGACCGCGGAGATGGTCAAGTACGCCTCCAACGCGTTCCTGGCCACCAAGATCAGCTTCATCAACGAGATCGCCAACGTGTGCGAGGAGGTCGGCGCGGACGTGGCGGTGGTGGCCGACGGGATGGGGATGGACTCCCGCATCGGGCGGGCGTTCCTGAAGGCCGGCATCGGGTTCGGCGGGTCGTGCTTCCCCAAGGACGTCACCGCCCTGAAGCAGCTGGCGGGCAACTCCGGGTACCACTTCCAGCTGCTCACCAGCGTCATCGAGGTCAACGAGCTGCAGAAGCGCCGGGTCATCGGGAAGCTCAAGAAGCACCTGGGTGACCTGCGCGGGGCGCGGATCGCGCTTCTGGGCCTGGCGTTCAAGCCGGGCACCGACGACATGCGCGAGGCCGCGAGCCTGGTGCTGGCGGGGCGGCTGATCGCCGAGGGCGCCCAGGTGGTGGGGTGGGACCCGGTGGTCAAGTCCCTGGACGGCGTGTCGGGGGTGCAGATCGCCGCGACCGCCGAGCAGGCCCTTCAGGGCGCCGACGCGGCGGTGGTGGTGACCGAGTGGCCCGAGGTGTCGGCCCTGGAGTGGACGCGGCTCAGCGGGGCGATGAACCGCGCCGTGGTCATCGACGGCCGCAACGCGCTGGACCCCGAGCTCATGGCGGTCGCCGGCTACACCTACGAGGGCATCGGGCGCCTGCCGGGCCTGGGCATCGGCGGCGAGCAGGACCAGGGCTGAGGATGCAGGCCGTGATCCTCGTGGGCGGTGAGGGAACCCGCCTGCGGCCCCTCACCGCGACCCGGCCCAAGCCCATGATGCCGCTGGTGGACCGCCCCTTCGTGGAGCACCAGCTCGACCACCTGCGGCGGCACGGCATCACGGACATCGTGTTCAGCTGCGGGTACCGGCCGGACGCCCTGGAGGCGCACTTCGGCGACGGCGCGTCCATCGGCGTGGGCCTGAGCTACGTGGTCGACCCCATGCCGCTGGGCACCGCCGGCGCCGTGGCGAACGCCATCGGCCTGCTGGGCGACGGGGACGTCCTGGTGTTCAACGGCGACATCCTCACCGACCTCGACCTGGACGCGTTCATCGCCGCGCACCGTGAGGTGCGGGCCCGGGCGTCGATCGCCCTCACCCCGGTGGAGGACCCCTCCGCGTACGGCCTGGTGCGCCTCAACCCGGACCGCTCGGTGCTGGAGTTCCTGGAGAAGCCGTCCCGGGACCAGCTCATGCCCGGCGAGCCGTTCCTCATCAACGCCGGCACCTACCTGCTGAGCCGCGCGGTGGTGGCGTCCATCCCCACGGGGCGGTCGGTGTCGATCGAGCGTGAGGTGTTCCCCGACGTGGCCGCCGGCGGCGGGCTGTTCGGCTTTCCCAGCCGCTGCTACTGGCGCGACATCGGGACCCCGGCGTCGTACCTGGAGGCCCACGCCGACGTGCTGGCCGGCCGCGTGCGCACCGACAGCCCGACGGGCCCGGTGTACGTGGGGGAGGGCAGCGCGGTGGCCGCCGGCGCCAGCGTGACCGGCGCCGCCAGCGTCGGCGCGGGCAGCAGCATCGCGGCGGGCGCCGTGGTGGACGGGGCCGTGGCGGGCGACGGCGCCGTCATCGGCTCCGGGGCGCGCCTGTCGGGATGCGTCCTGGGCGCCGGCGTCACGGTGGGCGAGGGCGCGGTGCTGGAGGGGCTGGTGGTGGTCGGCGACGGCGCCAGCATCGCCCCCGGCGTGCGCGTGACCGGACCGGCGAGCATCGACACCGGCGAGCACGTCGCCGAGACCGCGGAGGTGGCGTCATGAGCGCGGAGATCCTGGACGGGGCGGAGGCGTACGACCTGGACAGCCTGGGGCTCATCGCCGGCATGGCCGGGTCGGGCGACGCGTTCGACGCGGCCCGCGCCGGGGCGGAGGCGGTGGACCTGGTGTGGCCCGCCGACGCGATCCGCAACGTCGCGATCTGCGGCATGGGCGGTTCCGCGATCGCCGCCGACATCGTCGCCGGGGCGTGGCGGGAGCGGCTGCGCCGCCCGGTGAGCGTGCTGCGCGACTACTACGTGCCCGGCTGGCTGGGCGAGGACACCCTGGTGATCCTGTCCTCCTACTCGGGCGAGACCGAGGAGACGCTCACCGCCGCGATGCAGGCGCTGGAGCGCAACGCCCTGTGCGTGGCGATCACCAGCGGCGGCAAGCTCGGCGGCTTCTACCGCGACGAGGGCATCCCGGTCGTCGACCTGCCCCCGGGGCTGCAGCCCCGCGCCGCGATCCTGCGGCTGCTGGTGCCGCTGGTGGTGGTGCTGAGCCGGTTCGGGGTGATCCCCGACGCCTCCGCGGACCTCGACGACGCCCGCGGGGCGATCGGGCGGGCCATGGACGCGTTCAACCCCGCGGTGCCGTACGGGGACAACCTGGCCAAGCAGGTCGCGACGATGCTGAAGGACACCGTCCCGGTGTTCTGGGGCGCGGAGGCCACCGCCGCCGTCGCGCAGCGGTGGAAGGGCCAGGTCAACGAGAACGCGAAGGCCCCCGCGTACTGGGGCGTGCTGCCCGAGATCGACCACAACGAGATCTGCGGCTTCGAGGGCATGGGGGCGTTCGGGCCGATGTCCCGGCTGGTGCTGCTGCGCGATCCGCGGCACCACCGGCAGGTGGAGCGCCGCTTCGACCTCACGCGGGACCTGGTGGCCGGGCACACCGGCGGGGTCATCGAGCTCGCCGCGGAGGGCGACACCGCCCTGGGCCGCGTGATGGACCTGGTGATGCTCGGCGACTACGCGTCCCTGTACCTCGGCCTGCTGCGCGGCGTGGACCCGGGCCCGGTGGAGATGATCGGCAAGCTCAAGGGCCGCCTGGCGGACACCGGCTACGGGCGGGCGCAGGGCCCGGCCTAGCCGTGGCTCCCGGGGTCGCACACGACGTCGCCGACCTCGCCCTGGCCCCGTCGGGCCGGCGGCGCATCGAGTGGGCCGACCGCGACATGCGGGTCCTGGCCGCGATCCGGGAGCGGTTCGCGGCGGAGCGGCCCCTGGCGGGCATCCGGGTGGCGGCGTCCCTGCACGTGACCGCGGAGACCGCGAACCTCATGCGCACGCTCCGGGCCGGCGGGGCGGACGTGGTGCTGGTGGCCAGCAACCCGCTGTCCACCCAGGACGACGTCGCCGCGTCCCTGGTGGCCGACCACGGCGTGACGGTCCTGGCGCGCCGCGGCGAGGACACCGCCACCTACTACGGCCACATCGGCGCGGCCATCGACCACGCCCCGCACGTGACCCTCGACGACGGGGCCGACCTCATCGGCGTGATGCACGGCGAGCGACGGGAGATGCTGGACGGCGTGGTGGGCGGCACGGAGGAGACCACCACCGGGGTCGTGCGCCTGCGGGCCCTGGAGCGCGACGGCGGACTGGCGTTCCCCGTGGTGTCGGTGAACGACGCGGACACCAAGCACATGTTCGACAACCGCTACGGCACCGGCCAGTCCACCGTGGACGGCCTGCTGCGCGCCACGAACATGCTGGTGGCCGGCAAGCGGGCCGTGGTGGGCGGCTACGGCTGGTGCGGCCGCGGCGTGGCGTCCCGCCTGCGCGGCATGGGCGCCGCGGTGGTGGTGACCGAGGTCGACCCGTTGCGCGCGCTGGAGGCCGTGATGGACGGCTTCGAGGTCATGCCGTTCGCGGCGGCGGCGCGGGTGGGGGACCTGTTCGTGACCGCCACCGGCGATGTCAACGTCATCCGGCGGGAGCACATCGAGGTGATGAAGGACGGCGCGATCATCGCGAACGC
This sequence comes from Thermoleophilia bacterium, assembly GCA_020848615.1. GTDB lineage: Bacteria > Actinomycetota > Thermoleophilia > Miltoncostaeales > Miltoncostaeaceae. The sequence goes on along the minus strand of JADLHW010000025.1, from coordinate 7,248 downwards.
CGGGCACTTCAACGTCGAGATCGACCTGCCGGCGCTCGCCGACCTGGCGGACGGCGTGCGGGAGGTGCGGCCCTCGGTGGAGGAGTACCGGCTGCGCGACGGCCGGTCGGTGTTCCTGCTCGCCCAGGGCCGGCTGGTGAACCTGTCGGCCGCCGAGGGACACCCGGCCGCGGTGATGGACATGAGCTTCGCCAACCAGGCCCTGGTGGTGGAGCACATCATCCGGGAGGGCGACGCCCTGGACGTGCGGGTGCACCGGGTGCCGCCGCACATCGACCGGGAGATCGCCCGCCTGAAGCTGTCGACCCTGGGCATCGGGATCGACGAGCTCACCCCGGAGCAGCGCGACTACCTGGCCTCCTGGGACCAGGGCACGTGACCATGGACGCGCCGTCCGGCGCGGGGCTGGAGCCGCGGGACATCATCCACCTGGGCGACGGGGAGGTCCTCATGCTGGACCAGACCCAGCTGCCCGGCGAGGTGGTGCATCGTCGCTGCGTCCACTGGGAGGACGTGGTGGACGCCATCCGCACGATGGTGGTGCGCGGTGCTCCGGCCATCGGCATCGCGGGCGCCATGGGCGTCGCGCTGGCCGCCCAGCACGGCGACCACGACGATCCCGCGGCGCACCTGGCGGAGATCCGCCGCGCGGCGGCCGTCATCCGCGACGCCCGCCCCACCGCCGTGAACCTCATGTGGGCGGTCGACCGCCAGCTGCGCATCGCAGCGGACCACCCCGGGCCCCCCGAGGCCCTCACCGCCGCGCTGCGGCTGTTCGCCCTGCACCTGCACCGCGACGAGGTGCTGCGCTGCCGCGCCATCGGCGCGCACGGCCGCACGATCATCCACCGCGGCGCCCGCATCCTCACCCACTGCAACGCCGGGGCGCTCGCGACCGGCGGCTACGGGACCGCACTCGGGGTCATCCGGGCCGCGCACGCGCAGGACCCCACCGTGCGCGTGGTGGTGGACGAGACCCGTCCGCTGCTGCAGGGCGCCCGCCTCACCGCGTGGGAGCTGGACCGCGACGGCATCCCGTTCACGCTCATCGCCGACAACATGGCCGCGGCGCTCATGGCGGAGGGCCGGGTGACGCACGTGGTGGTGGGGGCCGACCGCGTCGCCGCGAACGGCGACGTGGTGAACAAGATCGGCACCTACGGCCTGGCGGTGCTGGCCCGTGAGCACGGCATCCCGGTCATCGTGGCGGCGCCCACCACCACCGTCGACCTGTCCACCCCCGCCGGCGCCGACGTGCCCGTGGAGGAGCGCCACGCCGACGAGGTGCGCGGCGTGGGGCTGTTCGGCCGTCCCGCCGCGGCGCACGACGCGCCCGTGGCGAACCCGGCGTTCGACCGCACCCCGGCGCGCCTGGTGGCGGCCATCGTGACCGAGCGGGGCGTGCACCGCCCGCCGTACGACCGCACCCTGGCCGCCGCCGTGGCGGCCGCCGGCACCGGGGAGTGATCCCGGGGCCGCGGCCCGTCAGGAGCGCACGGCCTCCACGCCGATGATCACGTCGGCGACCGGGCCCGGGGGCTCCTCGGCACCGCCGGCGGCGAGGCTCGCGCTGCTGGCCCGGACGACCTTTCCGATCACCGCGACGTCCCGGCCGGGGCCGCCGACGAACCGGTTCCCGGCGGAGCGGTCCACCAGGCGGTCGCGCCCGGCGCCGCCCATCAGCACGTCCCCGCCGGCGCCGCCCACCAGGATGTCGTCGCCGGCGCCGCCCAGCAGGGCCGCGGGTGTGGCCCCCGCGACCACGCGCAGGGTGTCGTCGCCGTCGCCGCCCTCGATGAGTCCGTCGGCGATCACGGTGTCGTCGCCGGCGCCGGCGGTCACGCGGGGGGCGAGCACACCCCCGGGGGCGCTGGACGGCCGGGTGAACCGCACGCGGTCGTCGCCCGCGCCGGTCCGCACCTGCAGGCGCATGCCGGCCATGGCGTCGTCGGGGCGGCACACCGCCGTGGCGGGGTCGACGCGGTTGCACACCACGCCGTGGAAGCCCGCCTCGATGCGCGGGTCCAGCGCCAGGGGCCCGGCGGCGCTGTGCACGCGGACGGTCTCGGGCGCGGGGAAGCCGATCACCAGGTCGTCGGCCGCGCCGCGCGGGTCGGTGACGGCGATGCCGCCGGGGGCGGGCACCACGGTGACGGCGGAGGCGTGGGCGGCGGCGGCGAGCAGGGCCGTGACGGCGATCACGGCGGCTCGGCGGGCGGCGGGGGACCTGCGGCGGGCGGTGAGGGCGGTCACTGCTGGGGGCTCCTGTTCGGTGCGCTCACCCTCCAGAACGTCGCCGGGACCGGTTCCATGCCGGGCCATTTGTAAGCAAACGATGAAGTCGTGCGGGAGGGGGCACTGGTGCGGCGCGGTCCGTGCGCCACGGGCGCGTGGTGCGCCATCAACCTGGACCGGATGCGGTGCCGCTGGGTTACATCGATCGCCGAGGTCCTGGCGCCCGTCACCTGCGCGGCCTGCGGGGTGCCGGGCACCCCGCTGTGCCCCCGCTGCCTGGCGGCCCTCGCCGCTCCCGGCTGGCCGCGTTGCGACGGCTGCGGCTGCCCGCAGCCCCTGCCGGTGGGACGCTGCCCGGAGTGCCGTCCCTCGCTGGCGCGCGCACGGCAGGCCGCGGCCTACGAGGCGGTGGCGGCCGCCGTGATGCGCGGCCTCAAGGACCGCGGGCGCCGTGACCTGGCCGTACCCCTGGCGCGGCTGGTGGTGGCGCGCTGCCCGCCCCCGCCGCCGGGCGCGGCGCTGGTCCCGGTGCCCCTGGGGCCCCGGCGGCTGCGGGAGCGCGGGTACAACCAGAGCGACCTGCTCGCGCGGGAGCTCGCCGGCCGGTGGGGCGCGGTGACGGCCGCCGGCATGCTCGCCCGGGTGCGGGAGGAGCCGCCGCAGCGGGGCGCCGGCCGCACGGCGCGGGCCCGGCAGGCGTCCGGGGCGTTCGCCACCACCTGGCGCGGGAACCTCCCGGAGGAGGTCTGGCTGGTCGATGACGTCATCACGACGGGCGCCACGCTGGGGGCGTGCGCCGCGGCCCTGCGCAGGGCGGGCGTCCGCCGGGTGTGCGCCGTCGCGGTGGCCCGGGCCATGCGGCCCTGACCTCCGTGGGCGGGCCCCGCACCGATAGGATCAGGACACGGTTGTTGGCTTGAGGGGGACGCGATGCAGCTGCAGGTGAAGGGCAAGAACATGCCGGTCACGGACGCCCTGTTCGAGCACGCCGAGAAGAAGCTGGAGCGGCTCACCAGGATCCTGCCCCCGTGGGACGAGGCGCCCGTGGTGGAGCTGGAGCTGTCCATCGAGCGCAACCCGAAGATCGACCGCCCGCAGACCGCGGAGGTCACGGTGCGCGCGAAGGGCACCGTCCTGCGCGTGCGCGAGAGCGCCGAGGACATGTACATCGCGATCGACCGCGCCGCGCGGAAGCTGGAGCGCCAGGCCGCCCGCTACCGCGAGCGCCGCCGCCGGCACCGCCCTGCGCACGAGCAGGCCCCGGAGCCCGTGGAGCTCGTCGTTCCCGAGCTGCAGCACGAGGCCGAGGCCGACGCGCCGAAGCTGGTGAAGACCAAGCGCCACGAGCTCAAGCCCATGACGGCGGAGGACGCCGCCCTCCACATGGACATGCTCCACCACGACTTCTACGTGTTCCGCGACGCGGAGACCGGTGAGGTGAACGTCGTGTACCGCCGCACCGACGGCGACTTCGGGCTCATCGTCCCGGAGGGCTGACCGCACCGCCCCCCCGGGGGGCTCACATCGGCGTGAGCCCCCCGGGGGCGCGCACCAGGAACGTCTGGTCGAGGAACCGGGTCATCACCACGCCGGCCCGGTGCTCCCCCAGGGCGGGGCGCACCTCCTCGCCCGCGGCCATCGCGATGATCTTGGCGGGGTAGTCCGCGCCCGCCGCCTGCGGCAGCGGGAACCCGCCGCCGAAGCGCGTGTTGATGTCGGTGATGCCGAGGACCCGGCCGTCGTCGTCCCGGAACCCCTGGACGGTGCAGGGCCCCACGATGCCCAGGCGCTCCACCACGGCCGCGCCGAGCTCCACCAGCCGCGGATCGCCGAGCGTCTCGCCCTTCACCTGCTCCCGGCCGTTGCCCTGGATCATGGAGCGGGGCACCGCCCCCAGCGGCCGGCCGCGGAGGTCCCCCAGGCAGTCGATGCTGAACTCGGCGGCGTGCGACAGGTCGGCCTGCACCACCACCGGCTCACCGATGTAGCCCAGGAAGAAGGCGAGCTGCGCTGCGTCGTCGCATCGGTGGATGTGCCGGCCCGCGTACCCGAGCACCGCCTTGGTGCGCACCGGGTACGGGAGGTCCGCCGGGTCCACCTCCGAGCCACGCCATGTGGCCGGCGAGGGCAGGCCGTGCTCCACGAGCATGAGGTGGCAGCGCCACTTGTCCTGGCAGCCGCGGGCGACCTCCGGGTCCGGCACGAACGCCTGCGCGCCGGCGGCCCGCACCAGGTCCTTGGACCGCGCGAGGACCACCGGGTCGAGGTCGGTGAGCGGCACCACGGCGCGGACGCCCTCCCTGCGGCACGCCTCGGCGACGGCCGCGCCGTAGGAGGGGTCGTCCACCAGCGGGAGCGCGACCACGGCGTCGGCGGCGTACCGGCTGGGGCTCAGCTCATCGGCGTCGGACACCAGGACGCGCCCGGTGTGCGGCCCGGCGTCCAGGGCGGCCCGGAACGCGCGCACGATGTCCACCCGCTGGCCGGAACACGTGAGCAACACCGACACCTCTGGCAAGCGCGCCTCCTGCACCCGGGCATGACGGGCCTCGTGGCCCGTGCGCCCGGCATGTGACCGGGGATCCTCCGCGGGGCACGCGCCCGGCGGGCCGGGTGACGGCGTCGCCGCGCACGGCGTGCCGGAACCGTATCGCCACGCGGCCGCCACGGCGGTGGGTCGCCGGTCCCGCGCCCGCGTGACGGGCGGGACCTCGGACCCGGCGGGCGATGCGGCCCAACGCTAGGAGCGGTCCATGTGGGCCCAGGGGATGACGATCGTGGATCCGCGGACCTCCAGCATTGCGGCCCGGCGGAGCCTGCCGAATGCGAGGGTCACCGACTCGCGGGAGCCTCCCGCCAGCATCGCCCACTGCCGGTGGGTGAGCCGCAGCCGCAGCTCCACGCCGTCGGCGGTCGCGATCCCCGCGCGTTTCGCGAGGGCCAGGATCCGCGCCCACAGGCGGTCCTCGACGTGCATCTGCCCCACGCCGGCGACCACCTCGCGCAGGAGCGCCAGCCGGTCGGTGAGGGCCTCGGCGAGGTCGATGCCGAGCTGCGGCCGGCGTGCCGCCAGGGCGCGCAGGGTCCGGCCGGACAGGGGTGAGACCACCGCGTCCTCGAGGGCCATCGCCTCCGGCACCGGCGCATCGCCGAGGCTCGAGAAGACCCCGCCGCGCTCGAGCAGGGCCACCATCATGCGGTGACCGCCCGGCGCCGTGCCGAGGAGGGCGATCCGCCCCTCCCGCACGACGAAGACGTGGTCGCGCAGGCCGAGGCGATCGGGGAGCGACGTGCCCACGGGCCACGGGACCCGTGGGACGAGGCGCTCGAGCTGGACGACCTCCCGCCGGTCGAGGTGACGCAGCATCTCCACGTCACCCAGCGGCAGGCGGGCGGCCGTCGCGGCACCCCGCGCCCGGCCGGGCGCGGGCAGCGGCTCAGCTCTGGTCGGGGTGGAGGACGGGCTCATTGCCCCGTCCCTCCGTCTCGAACAGCCCGTAGTGGCCCAGCAGGTCCGCCCACCAGTGGGGGCTCTTGCGCCACGCGTCCGCGGCCCCGTCCGGCGGCTGCGGAGCGTCGAGCACCGTGTCCAGCCCGATCCCCGGGACGAGGTGGATCGTGTTCGTGGCACGGTCGACGCCCGCGATGGCGGCGGCGGGCAGGAACGCGTGCCCGATTCCGCGGCCGTGCAGGCGGTGCAGGCGGAAGCCGTCCGCCCGGATGCCCTCCACCTCACCGATCGGACGGGCCTCCGCGTCGCGCACCTGGAAGCCCAGCAGGTCCATCGTGATCTCGTCGAGCATGATCGCCTCCTTTCACACTCAACGTAGTCCCCATCGCCCGGCCCGTGAGCGACGGCGTTGGCCGTCAACATCCGGAGCCGACGGGAGGGAACTCCGGCTGCGGGGCGCGATCCCCGGCGTGCGTGCGATGCCCTGTAACGATCCGCCCGCTCGCGGCGTCGGACATGCGGCGGCATCCATGCCGATGGAGCGTGAAACCGAGGGGGTTCCCAGATGCGTCAGATCACCACCGTCCGCCGCTGCGGCCTGGCCGTGGCGGTCGCCTGCGCGGGCTTCGCGGGCGCCGCCGCGGCGATCGACTCCCCGGACGAACTGCTGAACGCCCCGGTGCCGTCGGCGTGCGAGCACCCCGCGGGAACCCTGGTCGACGGGGAGCTCCCCGGCATCCCGGACGGCGAGGGCGAGGTGGTGCTCGACACCTCCCACGTCGCGCTCGGTGCGGTGGTCCCCGGGCGGGGAACCGGTGCGGTCGCCGCCCTCACCTGCAACCGCGGGGGCGTCGGCTGGCCGCAGGTCATCGTCGTCTACGACCGCGACCTGCGGCTGCTCGGGAGCCTCGACCTGCTCGCGGTGACGCACGGCGGGAGGGAGCACGTCCGCCGGCTCCGGCTCATCGGCCGTATCGCGGAGATCCAGGTCGTCAACATCGGCCGGCCCGACGATCCGGGGTGCTGCGGCACCCGCTCCGCGACGCTCCGGCTGGTCTACGACCGGGAACGCGGCGCGGTGCGGGTCGTCTCACGGCGGTTCTTCGATGAGCGGGGCGCCGCCGAGGCACTCGTGGCGGCGCTCCGGCGCGGGGCGATGGGGACGGCGCGCCGATGGGCGAGCCCGCGTGCCCTCGGCACCATCCTGGCCGCCACGACCCCCGCGACGCGGCGCTCGCTGCGGATCCGGGGCTGCTTCGGCGTCCTCGGCGACCGCGGCCCGCTGCTCGGCACCGCGCCGCGGGGCTGCACCCTCTCGGTCCGGGTGGGAGGCCGGCCGTCCACCGTGGGCGTGCTGCGGATGCGCCCGGTCGCGTGGAACCGGTGGCGTGCCTCGGACCTCGTCACCTGAGCCGCCATGCCGGCCACGCCGGGGACCTCAGACCTGGCGACCGGGAGCCGATGGACAGGCCGTTGCTACGATCCTGAGCAGCGTGCCCGTATTCCGCCCAACCAGCTGAGGCCCCATGTCCACCGACCTGATCAACAGGGTCCTGCGCATC
>JADLHW010000024.1 GCA_020848615.1 Thermoleophilia bacterium | reverse complement strand
GAACCCTCTTGCCATGCAGAAGGTCGAGGGTTCGAGTCCCTTCATCCGCTCCTCAGGAAGGCCCCGGTCGGGGCCTTTTCTCGTTCTCGGCGTCGGCACGGTCCAGCCCGACCTGGTTTCCGCATCGGGGCGGACCTCGGAGCCCCGAGGCGCCGTCGCCGGAGCAACCCATCTGCTCGGCGATCACCTCGACGTGGCAGTCGGCCGCGACCATCAGCGAGGCGCCGGCATGGCGCAGGTCGTGGAACGTCGGCTCGGGGAATCGTGCGGCACGCGCCGCCGGCAAGATCCGCGCCTCCGGCCGCTACCACCGTTCATCCGAAGCCGCTCGCCACGCTGAAACCGGGCCGCCCATGTGGCCGCCTCGGAACGGGGAGCCAGATCATCCGACAGCTGCACGGGCCGTGCGATGGCGCTTGCGGCATGTTTGGCGGCCGATGCCGCGCCCGACTCGCGTCAGAGACCTCATGATGCCGCCCATCGGGCCGATACGCGGTCACAGAACAGCGCGCGAGAATGGAGTGCCAGATGACACCGAGGGTCCGTGGCGCCGCCGTACTTGCGATGGCCGGGGTTGGCGTTGCCGCCGTTCTCATCACCGCGACCGCTGGCGCGTCGACCGGCAATGAGGCAGAAGCGGTGAGCCTCGGGGCCAACATCGCCGCCCTCGACAGCCTCGATGGTGCTGCCGCCGGCGATCTGCTCCCCGGTCAGATGAAGGCTCTGGAGTACTTCAAGGAGCCCAACCCCGAATCCTTGACGCTCATGGCCTCTCGAGCGGGGGCTCGGCTCTACGGACTGGCATCCAAGGCCAGCCCGACACGGATCTGTTTCGCGACGGTGGGCGCCACGTTCGCCGTCCTTTGCATGGATCGCAAGAGCGTGTCGGAAGGCTGGGCTGTCATTTCGACCCTCGTCAGCGCCGAGACCCAAGGCGACCAGACCGTCGTCTTCGCGGTCGTTCCCGACGACGTGCGGTCGGCTGCGGTCGAAGGGCAGGAGGCGGTGGCGTCCGGCAACGTTGCGGCCGTTCTCAAGAACGGAAGAGGTGTGAAGACCATTCGCTATGCGCTTCGCGATGGCTCGAACCTGGTCGTTGACTTCTCCGCGGAGGGCTAGGGGCCCTTCAGCCGGTAGCGTGCGGCGCGATCGTCCCCTCATCCGCTCCTCCGAACGGCCCCCGGACTCCGGGGGCCGTTCGCGTTTCCGGGCTGGCTAGGGCGCGGGGGTGGCGGTGACCGTGGCGCTCCCGCCGGAGCCCTCCACCGCGACCGGCGACAGCAGGGCCACCAGGAGCATCTGCTCCGGCGCGGTGAGGTCCCGTCCGAAGGCCTGGCGCTGGAGCTCCAGGTACGCCGCGCTGTTCTGGGCCGGCCGCGGGACCGACCGCCAACCGGCCTCCGGATCGCGCATGTAGAGCGGCGCGCCCACCGGTAGCAGCTCGCCGTTGCCGAGCGGCCGGCAGCTCAGGCCGCCGTCATCGCGGCACGTGACGAACCTGGCGATGCCGGCGGGTGGCACCAGCTCGTTGTCCGGGTTCGCCGGGTCGGAGCTGGAGGTCGTGCCGCCCTGCACGCTCAGCATCGTCTCCAGGCCGCGCCAGAAGTCCTCCGGCTCACCGTCGGCGATCTCCAGAACCCGCCCCACCGTGACCCGGTACCGCGCGGGCACGTCCGGGCCCATGACCTCCTCCGGGATCAGCTGCTCGTCCGCCGCACGCCCGGCGAGGGCCGCCCGCACCACGGACGCGTCGATGTGCGGGGGCGCGGCGACGCGCGTCATCAGGTGGAACCGCCGCGTGTCCCGCGGGGTACGCCCGTCGGCGCCGACGGTCTGCGCCGGTTCGGCGCACCCCCGGCCGCCGGTGCCGCCGGGGGTCGTGAGGTCATGGCAGACCAGGCCGGGGATCACCCGGCAGTCCGCCCGCGCGGCGTCGATGCCGGGGTCGCAGGTGATCTCGTCGGGGAAGTCCCCGCCCACGCGGGCGGTGGTGTCGACGCCCACGCGCAGCTCCCTGGCGGGGTCGCCGCCGCGGAGCCAGTCGATGGGGTTCGTGGAGGTCGCCGCCAGGGCGGCGCCCGTGGTGCCCAGCACCGCGAACGCGACGATCAGGGCGAGGCGGCGGGGGCGCCGGCGGCGCGGCGCGGGCTCCGCGGCACGGAGGTGCGCGGCGGCCATGAGCTCCTGCCCGATGCGCTCCAGGTGGGGCGGCAGCTGCTCGGTCATCGGTCGTCCTCCATCCCGAGGCGGTCACGGACACGGCGCACCGCGCGGGACACGCGCAGGCGGGCGTTGGGCTCGCTGATGCCGAGGGCGTCGGCGACCTCGCCGTGCGAACGGCCCTCCAGCACGTGCAGCGTGAGGGCGTCGCGCAGGCCCGGCGGCAGGTCGGCCATCGCCTCGCGCAGGCGCTCGGCGAGCCGCTCGGCGTCCATGCGGGCGTCGGCCTCGGCGATCTCGTCCGGCACCCACGAGGGGGTGCTCATGCCGAGGCGCACACGGGCGGCGGTGTCCACGCGGCGGCGCCGGTGCCAGCCGCGCACCAGGTTGCGGGCGATGCCGAACAGCCAGGCGGGGCCGCTGCCCGGTTCGGTGCCGCGGAAGCGGCCCAGGCCCTCAAGCGCGGCGGCGAACGCCTCCGCCGTAATGTCGGTCGCCGCCTGCGGGTCCCCGGTCTGGCGCAGGCACCACAGATACAGGCGCTGCGCGTTCCGGCGGTAGAACCGTCCGAACGCGGCGGGGTCGTCCCGGCCGGCCCGCAGGAGGTCCGCGTCACTGGATTCGGTGGCGGATCGGAGTGTGATGTCTCGCATGATCTCAGGGTGCATCCCGTGAGCGATCCGCAACACCGACGCCGCATCGCGTGCGCCGCGTGCACCGCGGCGGCGCTGCTGGCCGCCGGGTGCGGCGGGGGCCACGACGCGCCGCAACCGGTGCCCACCCGCTCCGCGGCCGAGGTGCCGCCCGCGCCGCCGCCGGCCCGGCCCGCCGGTCCGCGTGTGCGCTGGCACGGCCCGGTGGAGCACCTGTTCGTGCATCCCCTGGTCACGCGTCCGTCCATCGCGTTCCACGGGGCGCAGGGCCGGGGGTTCCGCGACTACTTCATCACCACCGGGGAGTTCCGGCGGATGCTCGCGCAGATGTACTCGCGGGGCTGGGTGCTGGCGGACATCGAGCGGGCGGCGTCCGGGCGGCTCACCGTTCCGCGCGGCCGCCGGCCGGTGATCCTGAGCGTTGACGACCTCAACTACTACGGCTACATGCGGGCGTCCGGGTTCGGCGAGCGACTGGAGATCGCCCCGGACGGCCGCGTCGCCGTCCGGGACCACGGCCGCGACGTGCGCAACGACGTGGTGCCCGTGCTGGACGACTTCGTGGCCGCCCACCAGGACTTCGCGATCGACGGCGCGAAGGGCGTCATCGCCGTGACGGGCTACGAGGGGCTGCTCGGCGAGCGCACCCAGGATGCCTCGGCCCCGGACATCGCTGCGCGCCGGGCGCGTGTGCGGCGCGTGGTGGCGCGGATGCGGGCCACCGGATGGCGGTTCGCGAGCCACTCCTGGGGCCATCTGGACCACGCCACGGCGTCGGCGGCGCGCATCGAGGCCGACGCTGAGCGCTGGCGGACGCAGGTGGAGCCGCTCACGGGGCCCACCGACGTCTACGTCTACCCGTTCGGGGCCGCGCCGTCGGATGGGGTGCGGGCCGTGCTGTACCGCCGGTTCGGGTTCCGCATCTTCTGCACCATCGACGTGCGGCCGGTCCTGAAGCGCACGGACGGCGTGGTGGTGGTGGCGCGCAGGCACGTCGACGGCCTGGCGTTCGACGGGCAGCGCGCGAACCTGCGGCGGTTCTTCGACGTCGGTGATGTGGAGGATCGCGCCGCGCGCCGGTGACCGCCGTTTGCGGGTTGCCCGCATCCCGGACCCGCAACTTCCTCCATACGACCGTCATGGATCTTCCGGGGTCCGCCGATACACGGCGTGACCAGATTCCTGGCGTCCTCCCCGAGCCTCCCGCACCCACACCGGCGCCCGCCACGGACCGGCGAGCCGTGGGCCGCTCCGGCCGGGGATCAGAGCCCCACGACACGGAAGGTGTGCGGCCAATGAAGTTCGTGAACCCGATCGAGGTTCTCCTCACCGACCCCCGCCGCAAGAAGCCCCACCCGGCGGGCGTCGTCCGCAAACCGCGCGGGATGGTGCGGATGGGTGACCCGGTCCCGGTGATCCCGGAGGTGGATCCGAACACGGTGTTCATCGCAACCGACACGCTCCTGCACGCCGAGGAGACCGCCCGCGAACTCGGTCTCAGAACCGGTGAGTGGCGGGCCCTCGTGAACCCGGAGGACCTGCGCTGGTACCACCCGGGCCGCGGCGCCCGGGTCGTGGAGGCCGGCTGCGGGTCGGGCCTCGCCGAGCAGATCCACGCCGACCTGGACTGAGTCCACCGGCACCGCGCCGGCCGCGTGCCGGGGCGTCAGACGGGGAGCGGGGGCAACCCGAGAAACGGGCGCAGGTACGCCACCAGCTCTTCGAACGCGTCCCAGAACAGCATGTGGCCGGCGTCGATGCCGACCTCGCGGAACCGGTCGCCGAGGTCCAGGCGCAGGCGGTTCCGCAGACGGTCGTTCACCAGGTCCGCCCGCAGCGCGGTGACCAGCAGCAGGTCCCCGCCGAACCCGTCGAGCGTCACCGGCGGCCGGGCCATCTCACCCCATGCGGTGATCGCCGCGGGGCGTGAGAACGCGAACCGGTAGCGGCCGTCCTCGTCGCGCCGCATGAACACACGGAGGTCCTCCTCCACCGTGCCCACCGCGTGCGGGGGGCGCATCGCGGCGCGGGCCGCGCGGGCCTCCTCGGCGGTCTCCCACCCGTCGTCCCGGCGCGTGTCCTCCGCGTTCTGCGCCGCGGTGGACGGCGCGATGGCCACGGCGGGGTCCAGCAGCGCCGCCCGCTCCACCCGCCCCGGCGCCGCGGCCACCAGGTGCGTGGTGAGCATCCCGCCGAACGAGTGGCCCACCACCGACGCCCGGCCCAGGCCCAAATCGTCCATCGTGTCCAGCAGATCGGCGACGTGCGTGTCGGCGCCCCACGGCGGATCCCACGTCGACCCCGCGTGGCCGCGCAGGTCCACCGCGATCACGCGGCACTCCGGCAGGCCCTCCTGCGCCAGCCGGCGGTACCGGGCGCCGGTGTTCTGCACCCCCGTGGATGATGAGCACCGGGGGCCCGTCCTCCGGGCCCCACGCGTGGTGGTTGAGCACCGCCATCGCCGCTCATGCTCGCATGCCGCACACGCGGCCCGCCGTGTCACCGGCGGCCATCCCCCGCGGCCGCCGTCGGTCAGCGCGTCGGCCGGGGCGTCCGGGTGACGTCGCCGAGACCACGTTCGAAGCGGTCCAGGAGGTCGAACAGTCCGATCGCCTCCCAGATGCGCCGTCCACCTCCGGCCGCTCGGTTCTGGACGACCCCGGCCGTCTCGAGGGTGTTCATCGCCAGTCGCGCCGCCTCGTTCGACACGCCGAGCATCTGCGCCGCGACGCCGGTGGTGAAGCACCGGGCGGCCGGGCAGTGCCTCGATGAGCCGCCGGGCGGTTGCCTTGCGGCGCGGCCGGCCGGCCTGCTCCAATTATTGGTGCTGGAGGTTGACGACATCGGTGGCGAAGGCCCGGGAGTGCTCCGCGGCCCGTCCCAGGACGTTTGCGAACACCTCGAGCCAGTCCTCCAAACCCGCCGGAGCGGTACGCGGTGAGGCCCTTCACGTGGGTCCGGGCGTCCGCGGCGAACGCGAGGGCGCTCGCGGTCGTGACCGCCCGCTGCATGGCGGCGATGTTCCCGACGATCTGGTCGGCGGTATCGTCCAGGCCCGCGGCGGTCTGCGCCAGCGCGAGCCGGGGACGTCGGGGGGATCGATCGACACGGTCGGTCTTCCTTGGAGCGAGACGCGTCAGCTCCAAGGCCGTGGCAAGAAGTTCGGGAGCGGCACCCCTCCCCCCAAGGCCCGCCGGTCTCCTCGGTGAGGTGGTCCCATCCGATGCGCCGCGCGGCGAGGCCGGCATACGTCGCGGGCCGCGTCAGCCGCAGTGGGGGCCCTCGGTCTGGCTTTGGTACGCTCGACTCGTCACGGCGACGTGGCGAAGTGGCTAACGCAGCGGTCTGCAAAACCGTTATTCGCGGGTTCAAATCCCGCCGTCGCCTCTCACGCTGAGACCTGGGAGATCCCCGATCTGGACGGGGATCTCGGCAAGGGTGCCGGTCCATCGCCTGTCCGGCGAGGTCCGCTCCAGATCGCCAGGAGGGTGCGGACCGTCCCCCTGGGTCTTCGGCCGTGTCGGAGGAGGACTACGCGGCCTCGCCGGCTTCCAAGCCGACGATCAGGTCCAGCAGACCCTCGGCTTCCCAGGCCTGGTTGCGAGGGCGCTCCGACAGGCGCGCAAGGATTCCGGCGCCCTCCATCAGTCCGATGGCGCTCTGTACCGACGACCTTGAGCGCCGAGTGGCCGCAACCGCGACCGGGACGGTGATGACCGGGCTTGCGGGGAGGACGCGAATCACCTCCCAAACCGCCGCGTCGGCACGAGGATTTGCGTGCAGGCGCACCCGTTCGCGCCACCGCTCCTGCAGCTCGGCCACCCGCCCCGCGTAGCTCGATGCGAGCCACGCCGCCTCCGCAGCTGCCGCGGCGAACATCTCCACCCACTCCGCGACGCGGTCCTCGCGGAACATCGTGAGGCCGTTGATGTAGCGACGCCTGTCTCGGGCAAGGACGACGCTGATCGGCGGAACGAACGACGGCGCGAGACCGCGTCGGCGGAACACGACCTGCACCAGGGCCCGACCCGTCCTGCCGTTGCCGTCGGCGAACGGATGGATGGTTTCGAACTGGGCGTGGGCGATTGCCGCCTGCACCAGCGGCGACAGCCTGTCGTCATTGATGAACGCGCACAGGTCATCGAGCAGGCGCTCAACATCGTCGGGTGGGGGCGGCACGAACGCCGCTCCGCAGGGGTTGTAGTCGTTGCCGCCGATCCAGTTCTGCGTCGTCCGGATCCGGCCGGCGATCCTCGCGTTCTCGGCGCGTTCCATGAGGACTCGGTGGATGTCCTGGAAGTCCGTCACCTGAACGGCCTCAAGATCCGCGGCCCGCTCGATCGCCAGCTGCATGGCATCGATGTTGGCCAGGATCTCCGCGGCGCTGGAACTGACGCGTCGGCCGGTCTCCTGGTTCGCCTCCGCTCGCGCGAGACTTCGCGCATCAACCTGCATCCCCTCGACTTTGGATGAGGCGATCGACTCGGTGCGCAGCAACAGACGGGCCAGCGGCAGCAGCTCGGGGCCAGCCGCTCGGTTGAGGTTCGCGATCGCCGATTCGGCATCGGACACCGCAGCGGCGATCTCCCCGGGGAGGAGGATCGCCGCGTCGGCAATCGTGTCGGGCACGAAGGCGTCGTAGGCACATGCCCGCCTGAAGCGGGGCGGGGCGTAGATGGTCGGGTCGGATTGCCAGATCAGGGATACGAGCTGACCGCGAATGTCTGGCCCCTCTTCTCGATTTCGCCTGGACGCGGAGCGCCCGGTGGAACGTCGGTCTGGGGATCGGGCCGGACCCCATCGCGGCCGTGCCGGCCACGCTCTCGCGATTTTATCGCCCATCTCGGCGTTGCAGGCCGGTCGCGTGACGATTTAGCGCATAAGTCGGCACTAATCGGACAACAACGCCGACTTAGCACCGAAATCGGCACTACGCGGCCCCGAACGCCGACCTGGGGCCCAGATCCGGCATCCGCTCAACCCCGAACGCCGATTCTGGGCCGAAGCCGACCTCCGCGGATCGCGAGCGTCGCGGACGCGGTTGGTGGCGTCGGTGGCCCGGACGCGGCGATCAGCGGCGGCGGGCGGTGAAGCGGAGGTCGCCGCTGCATGAGCCCACGCGCAGGCTGGCGTAGCCGGTGACGACGGTGCCCGTGAGGCGGCCCTCGAGCCAGTACGTGACACCCGACGCCGCGTTGCGCCGTGCGACGAACCGGCCGTCGGGGGCGATCCTGACGGGCGGCGCGGAGATGAGGCCGGGCCGGACATCGGGCGGCGCCAGCGGCTGACCGGGCCTCGGGCAGGTCATGGTGACCGCGGCCCGGAACGTGCGGAGCACGGAGCCGCCGCCCGCGATGCTCACGCGCAGCGCGTCGTGCCGGCGGTCGCGGTACGCCCCGTCGGCGCCGGGGCGCACGCGCCGGGCGCCGGGACGGACGGTGATCGCGACCTCCGGGCTGGTCACCGTGTCGGCACCCCTGGTGAGGGCGGCGCGCAGGCGCTGGGTCCCGCGCGGCAGCAGCAGCACGGCGCTCACCTCGCCATCCCCGAGGTCGCCGCGGTCGATCGTGGTGGCGATCGTCCGCCACGAGCGACCGACGCGCCGCTGCACGACCACCGGATCCGAGGTGGAGGCGCCCGTGAGGCGCACGCGGGTGAGCACCGGGTACCCGCCGTACGCGACCTTCGGCGCGGCGAGCGCGAGCGTGGCGCCGAGCGCGACGGTGAGGCGCCGTACCGGTCCCACCTCGTAGCCGCCGGCGCAGTCGTCGCATCGCCGCCAGACCTGCCAGAAGTACGTGCCTGGCCGCCGGTGCGGCCGGTCCTCCGTGAAGTCCGTGGTCGAACCCAGCCGCGCGGCACACGTGGTGGGGCCCTCGCCCACCCCGTAGACCCCTCCCACGAAGAACGGGGCGGCCAGGCGCCCGTCGGTGCCCGTCGCCGCGTCGGCGGCCACCCCCACCCGGTAGTCGCTGAAGGAGCCCTCCACCGTGATGCCGGTGAGCCCGTCCACGTAGCGCCCGTAGGCGGGGCACGCGTAGCGCACCTCGATCCCCCGCGGATCGGTCGGCACCCGCGCCCCGTCGCTCGGGCCGATGGGCGTGACGGCGGGATCCCCGGGCAGCGCGCCCGCCTGGCCGCACGCCGCCAAAGCGGCGGACACCGCCACCGCGAGCAGGACGAACCGGCGACGACGCGGCGGCATGCGGCGCAGCGTACCGCGGGGTAGGGGCCGCGGCGCGGATTGCGTCCAACGCAACGACTCATTGCATCCTGTGCGTCTGGTGCATGAACGCAGGCCCGGCCTAGCCTCGCCCTGGGTCCGATCGGACCCGCTCACACAGACACCAGGGGTGGAGGCTGCAATGAGCAACGAGACACGGACACGCCGGCTCACGCTCGCGTGCGGGGTGCTGTTCCTGATCACATTCATCACGTCGATTCCGGCGCTGGCGCTGCTCCAGCCGGTGCTCGACGACCCGGCCGGCTACATCGCGGGGCCGGGGGCGGACACGCGGGTGCTGCTGGGGGTGGCCCTCGAGATGATCCTCGTCCTCGCGAACATCGGGACCGCGGTGGTGCTGGTGCCGATCTTCCGTCGCGGCGGCGACCAGGTCCTCTCCGTGGGGTTCCTGACCGCGCGGATCATCGAGTGCACGTTCATTTCAGCGGGGATCCTGTTCGTGCTGGGCATCGTCACGCTGCGTCACGACGACCCCGGCGCGGCGTCGCTGGCGACGTCCCTGGCCGCGATGAAGGACTGGACCTTCCTGCTGGGCCCCGGGTTCGTGTGCCCCCTCGGCAACGGCCTCATCCTCGGGATCCTCATGTACCGGTCCGGCCTCGTGCCCCGGCGGCTGGCGCTGGTCGGCATCGCCGGCGGCCCGCTCCTGACGGCCACCGGGCTCGCCGTCCTGTTCGACATCGTCCCCGCGGGCGGCGTCGTGCAGTCCCTGGCCACCGCCCCCGAATTCGTGTGGGAGCTGTCGCTGGGCGTGTACCTCACCGTGACCGGCCTGCGGTCCTCCGTGCGCGGCCGTACCGCCCCCGCACAGGGCGCGCCGCTCGCGGCGGCCTGACCGCCCGCGCCCTCCCGGGCCGCGCCCCGCGGCCCGGGAGGGCGGCGATCAGCCGGCGGCGCAGACGGCCCGCACCAGGCCCCGCAGCCACCGGTGCGCGGGGTCGGCGTCGAGGCGAGGATGCCACAGCAGCGACACCGTGAACCCCGGCGTCGCGAACGGCAGGTCGAAGGCGTGCATGCCCTCCCGCACATTCGCGGTGTGCCGCTCCGGGACGCTCGCCACCAGATCCGACCCGCGGGCCAGTCCCACCGCCGTGGCGAAGCCGGCGACCACCGCCGAGACGCCCCGCGCGAGGCCCAGCGTCTCCAGAGCGTCCTCAATGGGCCACTGCGCCATTCCGTCGCGGGCCACCGAGACGTGACGGGCGCGAAGGTACCGGGCGCGCGTGACCCTGCCGCGGGCCAGGGGGTGCCCGGCCCGCACCACCCCGACCATCCGGTCGCGAAAGAGGGCCTGGGCTCGCAGTTCCGGCCCGGTCGTGGGCTCCACCACACCCGTCTCCAGGTCGACCCCGCCCTCCCGCAACGGCGCGGCATCCTTGTCCGGCTTCTGCACGAATCGCAGGCGCACACCCGGTGCCTCCGCCGCCACGCGGGCGATGAGCTCCGGACCGAAGTTCTCGACGAATCCCTCGCTCGTGCGCAGGGTGAACGTCCGGTCGAGCGCGGACAGATCGGGCGCCCGGGCCGGCCGCAGCACCGCGTCGGCATCCTGGACGAGCTGTGCGACGCGCTCCCGCAGCTCGATCGCGTGCGGGGTGGGCACCAGGCCCCGCCCGGCACGAACGAGCAGGGGATCCCCCGTGGTCCGGCGCAGGCGGGCGAGGGAGCGGCTCATGGCCGAGGGGCTCAGCCCGAGCCGGCGGGCCGCACCCGTGACGCTGCCCTCCGCGAGGACCGCGTCCAGCGTGACCAGCAGGTTCAGGTCGGCGTGCGCCACGCGGCCAGCGTGCCACGAGCATGGCGTCACACGCAACGGTGGAGTGCAACTCGTGCGTCTTCCGCCATGATGGGGACCCGCCTACGGTCCGTGGCGTGACCCGCCTCACCGCACCGCGCACCGCTCGCCCCGCCGGCGCACGGGGAGATCGCCCGTACGCCCTCGCCGGGCTGTCGCTGGTGATGCTCCTCTCGTCCCTCGGCACGAGCGTCGCCAACGTGGCGCTGCCCGCGCTGGAGGACGCGTTCGGCGCGACCTTCGGGCAGGTGCGCTGGGTCGTGCTCGCCTATCTGCTCACCGTCACGACGCTCGTGGTGGGCGCCGGCCGCCTGGGGGACGTCCTCGGCAGACGGCGCCTGCTGACCGGGGGCATCGCGGTGTTCACGCTGGCGTCGGCGCTGTCCGCGGCGGCGCCCGGCATGTGGATGCTCATCGCCGCCCGCGGGCTGCAGGGCGCCGGCGCCGCGGCGATGATGGCGCTGAGCCTGGCGCTGGTCGCCGAAGCGGTCCCCGAGTCGCGGACCGGCACCGCCATGGGCCTGCTGGGCAGCACCTCCGCGATGGGCACGGCCCTGGGACCCTCCCTGGGCGGACTGCTCATCGCCGGCCCCGGCTGGCGGGCGATCTTCCTCGTGAACGTGCCGCTCGGACTCGCGGCCCTCCAGCTGGTGCGCGGGCACGTCCCCGCCGACCGTCCCCGGCCCGCCCGTGCCCGGCACGGCCTGGATCCCCCCGGGACCCTCCTGCTGATCGTGGTGCTCGTCGCCTACGCGCTGTCCATGACCCTGTCCGGCGGACCCGGCGGACCCGCCGGCCTGGCCCTGCTGGGGGTCGCCGCGGCGGGCACCGCGCTGCTGGTGGCCGTCGAACGCCGGGTGGCGGCCCCGCTCGTCGACCCGGTGGTGCTGCGCGACCGGGTGCTGGCCCCGGGGTTCGCCACCTCCGGGATCGTCTCGACCGTGATGATGGCCACGCTCGTGGTCGGGCCGTTCCACCTCTCCCGCGCGCTGGCGCTGGGACCGCTCGCCGTCGGCCTGGCGATGTCGCTGGGACCGGTCGTCGTCGCGGTGTCCGGCATCCCGGTCGGGCGGCTGGTGGACCGGCACGGGGTCCGCCGCGTCACGTTCGCCGGGCTCGCCGCGATGGCCGCCGGGACGGTCCTGCTCGCCGTCGCGCCGCTCCGCCTGGGGGTGCCCGGGTACCTGGGGCCCATCGTGGTGGTGACCGTGGGGTACGCGCTGTTCCAGACCGCCAACAACGCCGCGGTGATGGCCGCCGCCGGGGCCGCCGGCAGGGGCGTGGTCTCGGGTGTGCTCACGCTGTCACGCAACCTCGGCCTCATCACCGGCGCCTCGGGGATGGGGGCGGTGTTCGCGCTCGCCTCGGGCACCGACGACACCCGGACGGCGTCCGCCCGGGCGGTCGCCACCGGGACGCACGTGACCTTCGCGGTCGCCGCGGCGCTCATCCTGATGGCGCTCGCGGTCGCGCACCGTGCGGGACGCGCCGGGACCCCCGGAAACCCCTGAGCGCGGTTGCGGGAGTCGGGCAGCCGGGCCGCGCTCCCGGACGATGCGGGACCCACCGGGCCGGGACGAGCCTTGAGGTGTCCGCCCAACCCAGCGAGGGGAGTCCCATGAGCACCTCCATCACCCCGCGTCCGCTGCCCGACGTGATCGCCTCCGTCGTCGCGGACGCCGCCGCCGGGCGGCTCACGCTCGGCACCACGGGCGCCATCCACGAGGGCGTGCGGTGCACGGCCAACGTGCGTCAGCACGAGCTCGTCGTCGACGAGCCCGCCGGTCTGGGCGGCACCGACACCGGCCCGAACCCCGTGGAGCTGGTGCTCGCCGCGCTCGGCACCTGCCAGGCCATCACGTACCGCATCTGGGCGGCGCTGATGGACATCAAACTGGACGACGTGCGGTTCGAGACCGAGGGCGACCTGGACATCGCCGGCCTGCTGGGCCTGCGCGAGGGCGTGCGCCCCGGCTTCGGGGCCATCCGCCACCGCGTGGTGCTCATCGGCCCGGAGACCGAGGAGCGATACCGCGAGCTGATGGCCGCGGTGGACGAGCACTGCCCGGTGCTCGACATCGTCGCCAACCCCACCCCGGTCGAGCGGACCCTCGAGGTGCGGGCCGCGTAGGCCCGGCGCGCGGGGCGCGGGGCGGGCCCGCGCACCGCGCCGGCGCCTACGGGGTGAGCATCACCTTCGTCGCCTCGCGGGCGTCGAACATGCGGTACGCCTCCGCGGCGTCCGCCAGCGGGATGCGGTGGGTCACCACGGCGGCCGGGTCGAAGGCACCGTCGCCGATGAACCCGAGCAGCGCCTCCCGGTCGTTGGTGGGATCGCCGATCGTGAACCGCAGCGTGAGCTCCCGCTCGAACATGTGGAGGTTGTTCAGCGGGAAGTCCGGCTCGAAGTGCGCGCCGACGACGGAGACGATCCCGCGGCCGCGCGCGAGGTGGAGGCTCGCGTCGAGGGCCTGGGGGGCGCCCGCCGCCTCGATCACCACGTCCGCGCCGATGCCACCGCTGGCGGCGTTCACCGTCTCCCGCGCGGCGTCCGGGCCCACCGACGTGGCGCCCAGGGACGCGGCCAGGCCGCGACGCTCCTCGATGCCGTCGACGGCGATGACGGTGGCGCCGGCATGCACCGCGCACATCACGGCCATGAGGCCCACCGGGCCGCAGCCCACCACGGCGACCACATCGCCGGCCGTCACGCCGCCGCGGGTCACGGCGCCGTAGCCGGTGGGGAGGATGTCCGCCACGAACACCGCGGACTCGTCGGACACGCCGTCCGGGATGGCGCCCAGCGACAGGTCCGCGGCGGGGATCCGCACCAGCTCCGCCTGCCCGCCGTCCAGTCGCGGGTACACGCCCGAGTACCCGAACAGGGCCCGCTCGTCGCACTGGGTGGGCCGGCCCGCGCGGCACGACGCGCACGCGGCGCAGCGGATCATGCTGCCGTTCACCACGCGCTGCCCCGGCCGGAAGTTCCGCACGGCGGGCCCCACCTCGCGCACCACGCCGGTGAACTCGTGACCGAGGATCGTGCCGCTCTCGAAGCCCGGCGTGTACCCATGGTATGGGAACAGGTCGGCGCCGCAGATGGCGGTCGCGGTGATCTCGACGATCGCGTCGCCCGGATCCCGGATCACCGGGTCGGGCACCTCCTGGACCTGCACGTCACCCGGTCCAACCAACACCACGGCCTTCATGCGGGGCTCCTCTTCGAACACGGTGGATCGCGTCACGAAGAGGTGGGCCAACGTGGCGGCCCGGGAACCATAGCCGCGGCGGAGCCGGGCACCGCGGGCGGATCAGCCGGGGAGCACCGCGGCGAGCAGCGACGCGGGCGCGTCCGGATCATCGGCGTCGGTCACCATCAGCAGCTCCGTGCCGCCGGGCGTGCGCCGGGCGAGGATGCCCTCCACCTTGACGGTGGGGGTGAGGCGGGCGATGGCGACCACGGCGCCGGCGGCATCGACGCGGCCCACCACCGCCCCCGCCACCGCGCCGTCGTCGTACGCGTCGGCGGTGTCCTCCGCGGCGGCACTGAACACCCAGCCGCCGCCGGGGTGGGCGGCGGCGTCGGTGACGCCGAGCGGCACGCCGCCGATCTCCCCGACCCGCCACGGCGCGACCGACCGGGGAGCGGGCGCCGCCGCCGCGCCGTCCGCCCACGCCGCGACGGCGGCGAGCGCGAACCGCGCCACCAGGTTCTCCGGCATCGCCGAATGGGCGCGGGACACCAGCACCAGCTCATCGCCCAGCACCAGCGCGGCCTCCACGTTCACCTCGTCCCGGTGCTCCCGCAGCGGAGCCAGCATCCCCGCCAGGTCCCGCACGAGCGCCCCGTCCGCGGGCGCGCCCGCGGCGTCCAGCGGCACCAGGACGGCCCGCTCACGCGCGGGCGTCGAACCGGAGCCCACCGCCAGCAGCGCCCCGTGGGGGAACGCCGGGGATGCGGGCAGGGCCGTGAGGGCCTCCAGGTCGGGCTTGCGGCGCTTGCGCTCCGCATGCCCCGCGGGCAGGACGTCCGGGAGCACCCGATGGGCGGTGCCGGGGGCCGCGGGGTCCTCGGTGAAGCTCACGATGTGGGCGAGGTCGTCGCCCACCACCACCAGGCGCCCGCCGGCGAGGGCCAGGCCGCTCGCGGCCGCCACGTATGCGCGGCCGTCATCGAGCGGGGACGCGAGGTCCAGCGTCCGGAGGGTGCGGGCTGCGATGGCCGGGAACACGGCCGGGACCCTAGCCTGCGCATGTTGACGGCCCGTCGCTCGACCGCGGCGGGCGGGAGCCGGGACCGGCGCGGCGGTCCCGGCCGCCCGCCGCGTCAGCCGCCATCGGCGCAGATCGCGGTCACCACCAGCCGCCACGGGGCGGCGGGCCGCTCGGCCGCCGCGGCCTCCGCCGTCCAGGCCGCGTCCCCCTCCGGCGCGCTCGACACCAGGGCCACGCCACGGGCGCTCCCGTCGACGGCCGCGCCGCCGGCGATCACGCGGGTGCCCGCCGGGCACGTCGCGGTGATGGGCCCCCTGGCGCGGAGCGTGCTCGTCGTGCTGGCCTGCCGGACCAGCGTGACCCGCGACACGTAGCGTCCGGCGGCCACGCCGCCCAGCGACGCCGCGTTGCGGGCCTGGACGGCGCTCGTCGCCCGCGTGGCGCTGCCCACCGTGAGCGTGTGCTCGGCGACGTCGACGCCGGTGATGCTGCCGTCGGCGATCGCCCGTCCGGTCACCGCCGCGTCCGCCAGCTTGTTGGGCCCCACCGCCCCGGTGGCGAGCGCGAGCCGCCCCACGGAGGCGGGGGCCAGCGCCGCCGCGCCCACCGCCTTCGGGGCCAGTGCCGCGGCACCCACCGCCCTCGGGGCGAGCGCGCCGGCGGTCACGGCCCCGCGGGTGAGCTTGGACGCCGTCACCGCGCCGTCGGCGAGCTTGTCGCCGGTCACGGCGCCGGACCTGATGGCGCCCGTGCCGACGCTGTCCTGCTTCGGCGCGGCCCGCGCCACGGCCTCCACGTCACGGTTCAGCGCGAACCACGACATGAACAGGGCGCCGCCGGTGAGGGCCAGCATCGCGAGCATGGCGGTCTCCAGCCGCCAGCTGCGCCGCAGCCAGCGCTCCTCCTGGGCGATGCGGCCTTCGTCGCGGGCCATGCGGGCCTCGTTCGCCTCCAGGCGGTTCTCCAGCGCGAGGTCCGCCGCGGTCCACCCCTCGGGGGGTCCCGGCTGCGGAGCGTCCGCCTCCGGGGGAGGTGTGCTCATTGACGGGTCGGTCATCGCGGGTCCCCCTGGCCGCCGGGTGGTCGGCTCCCACGTTGTCGCAGCCGGTGCCGCGCGGCATCGGTGGGGGCGTGCAACCGCGATCCGGTGGGGCTGGCACCCCGCGCCGGGGTCAGCCCGGGAGGCCCACCACGCGGTCGCGCCCGGAGCGCTTGGCGGCGTACAGGGCACGGTCGCTGGTGCGGAACAGCTCCGACGGCGACCAGTGCCCCGCCTCCGCGGCGGCGAGGCCGGCGGACACCGTGACGCTTCCCACCGGGTCGATGGTCGTGCCCGCGATGAGCATGCGCGCGCGGTCCGCGGCGCGCACCGCGTCGTCCAGGGAGGTGGCGGGCATGAGCCATGCGAACTCCTCGCCGCCCACCCGCGCCACCAGGTCGCCGCGGCGGGCGGCCTCCTGCAGGCGGCCCGCGACGCGGCGCAGGACCTCGTCGCCCGCATCGTGGCCGTGCGTGTCGTTCACCGCCTTGAAGTGGTCGATGTCCACCAGGCACAGGGCGACGCGCTGCCCGCGGGCGGCGGCATCCGCGATGCGGTCGTCGAACACCGCGCGGTTCGCGATGCCGGTGAGGGGGTCCCGCTCGGCCCGGAACGTGAGCTCCGCGCTCGCCTCGGCGCGGGCCACGCCCGTGGACGCCAGCTCCGACATGCGCGCCAGCAGGCGCTCCAGCTGCTCGGAGACCTCCGTGCGCTCCCGCATGCCCACCACGAGGGCGCCCCACACACGGCCCTGAACCGTGACGGGGGCCGCGAGCGTGGTGCGCGCGCCGCAGTCGCGCAGCGCCGCGGCGGCCGCCTCCGCCCGCCGGGAGAACCCCGCCCCCGACCCGCCGCGCAGGGCGACGCGGGTGCCGGGCGCCGGCGCGTCCGAGCCGGACGCGGCCACCGCGACCGCGTGGTCGCCGGCGAAGTGCCACACCACCGCGGCCTCCACGTCCAGCAGCCGCCGGGCCTCCACGGTGATGGCCTCCACCACCTCCGCCACGCCGCGGCCCGTCGCCGCGGCATCGGTGACGCGGGTCGCGGCGGACGCGATGAGCTGGGTGAGGTGCCGGGACGTGACGTCCCGGGTCGCGGAGATGAGCTGCTCGCCACCGGGGGCGTCCGCGACGCGCCGCACGGTGGTCTCCAGCCAGGCCCGCTCCCCGGCGCTGCGCCGGCCCCGCACCACCACGGTGCGGTCACGGCCGTCGGCGATGACGTCCGCGAACGCGGTGGCCATCACCGGGCGGTCCGGGCCGTGCGCGAAGTCCTCGAGCCGCCTGCCCCGCGCCGCGAAGGGCGCGGTGCCCAGCACGGTGCGGCTCGCGGGGCTCACGTACAGCATGCGCCCGTCGCGGTCGTGGCGGCAGATGAGGTCCGCCGTCTGCTCGGCCAGCAGCCGGAACTCGGCCTCCGAGCGCCCCAGCATCTGCCGCGCCCGGTGCTCCTCGCCGATGTCCACGATCGTCTTGATGACCGCCTCGGGCGTCCCGTCACGGTCCACCAGGGCGCTCACCCCGACGCGTGCGGGGAACTCCCGTCCGTCCTTGGTGCGGAACACGGTCTCCACGTGGCTGGCCTTCGTGCGCCACGCCCGGAGGTCAAGGCGCCGCTCGTACGCGTCGCTGTCCGCCGGCGACCACCACGGGTGCGGGCGGCGGGACCCGATGACCTCCCCGCGGGTGAGGCCCGTCATCTCCAGGAACCTGGCGTTGGCCTCCAGCACCACGCCGTCCAGGGAGGTCACCACCAGGCCCGCGCTCATCTGGTCCATGAGCGCCGACGTGCGGTTCCGGTCGCGGCGCGACCGCAGCTCGCTGCTGCGCCGCCCCGTGACGTCCGCGAACCGCAGGGCCGCGCCGTCGTCGTAGCGGAACGCCTGCACCTGGTACCAGCGGCCCACGGTCCCCGCCTGCACCTCCAGGGTGCCCGCGGCCCCCGTGTGCAGTGCCCGGGTCACCATTCCGCGCAGGGCCAGCAGGCCGGGATCGTGCGAGGCCTCCCACAGGGGGCACCCGAGGAGGTCCCCGCCCAGGGCGGTCCGGGCCGCCGGGTTCGCGTAGGTGACCACCCCGTCGGGGTCGAGCGCCAGGAACGGGTCGGGGATGGCGGCCAGCAGGGCGGCCGCGGGGTCGCGGGTGATCTCGGTGTTCGCCGGGGGGTGGTGCGGTGACAGGGTGCGCATCCGTTGCTCCGCCGTCGTTGCTCGGGACCGGGGATCGCGGGGGTACCGGCCCATCGGCAGGACGCCGCGCGACTTGAGCGGCCGTGCCGAAGGAAAACCTCGCAGTATCCGGAAAACCGCGGCGGGCCGGGACCCCCAGGCGGGTGGCCCCGTTACCGCGTGCACCGATTCGGGTACCGGACGGCATGGACGAACCCGAGACGCCGCCCGAGGAGGGCACCGAGGACGTGGGGCTCTACGCCCCGCCGCACCGGTACACGCGTGACATCCCGAGCGACCGCCCCGCCCCGCCGCCGCCGGACACCCGCGGTGACCGCGACACGCCGGAGCCCCCCGCGGGGTCCGACACCGGCGGCCCGCCCGCCGGAGCCTGAGCCCGGCCCGGTCAGGTGCCGGCGGGGTCCTCCGCGCCGATGCTGACCGTGAGGAAGTCGCCGGCACCGCCGGCCTCCGCCTGCACGCGGTCCGCCAGGGCCTCCAGCACCGAACCCAGCTCCGGCACGCGGCAGGCCTCCGCCAGGGCGGCGGCGCCGCCGGCGGGCAGCGGGCCCAGCCGGATCGCCACGCGCCCCGGGGACGGGGTCACCGCGACACGCAGCCTGCCGTCGGGCATCTCGTGCCGGGCGCCCGCCGCCACCGCGTCCACGATGATGAGCAGGTCGCTGATGCGGTCCACCGACAGGCCGCCCTGCGCGGCGACCGCGCTGACGACCCTCCGCAGGACCGGTGCGAGGGACGGGCCCATCGCGAGGTCGAGGATCGCGGACTCGCTGATCACCGGTCGCATGCGGGAGGCTGGGACATCGTCATGGGATGGTACGGCAGACGCTCCTGCGGTGTGGGCGTGCCCGGGCTGGGTACCCTGCGGTCCGTCGCGCATAAACGCGCGCCGTCAGCCCCCGGCGAGGAACGTGAGCACCACCTCGGTGCCGCCGCCCGCCGGTGTGCTGAGGTGCATGTCGTCGGCCAGCGTCGCCATGAGCTGCAGCCCGATGCCCAGGCCGGGGCTCTGGCGCAGCGGGTCCGGGATGATGCCGCGCCCGGCGTCCGTCACGCGGATCACCAGGCCGTCGTCATCGGCCCACATGCCCACGCACAGGCTGCCGGGCAGGTCCGGGTAGGCGTGGACCACCACGTTCGTGCACGCCTCGCTCACCGCGATGCGCATGTCGTCGCGCCGCTGGTCGCCGACGCCCAGGGCCTCCGCCACGCCCGTCACGGCCTGCCGCACGATCATGAGGCTCTCCGCCTCGGCGGGCAGCATGATCGACACCGCCGGGGCGTCGGTGCGGCGGGCGGCCACGGCGCCGGTCATTCCCCGGCCTCCCCGGCCGCCTGGCGCATCCGCACGAGGGCCCGGGCGATGAGGCGCGACACGTGCATCTGGGAGATCCCCATGATCCGGGCGATGTCGGACTGCATCATGCCCTCGGTGAACCGCAGGTGGATGATCACGCGCTCCCGCGCCGGGAGGGTCTGCAGGCCCTTCTCCACCGCGCCCATGCCCTCCGCGGTCGCATAGCCCTCCTCCTCCACGGGGATCTCGAGGCTCAGCTCCTCGTCGTCTCGCTGGGGGCCGGGCTGCGACATCGACACGGGCCGGTACGCGCCGTGCGCGGCGAGGGCGTCCAGCACCTGCTCCTCGCTGAGCCCCGCCTCCCTGCCGATGTCCGCGATCGTGGGGCTGCGGCCCAGCTCGCCGGTGAGGGTCGACATCACGCCCACCACGCGGGCGTAGTCGTCCTTCAGGCCCCGGGGGACGCGCACCGCCCAGGTCTTGTCGCGGAAGTGGCGGCGGATCTCACCGAGGATCGTGGGCGTCGCGAACGACCGGAACTCCCGGCCCACCGACGGGTCGAAGCGGTCGACCGCCTTGATGAGGCCGATGGTGCCGGCCTGCTCCAGGTCCTCCACGGGCTCGCCGCGGTTCGCGTACCTGCGGGCGAGGGCGGTGACGAGGGACAGGTGCTCGAGGATGAGCGCCTCACGGCGCTCGGGGTCGAGGCGGGGCGCCCCGGTCACCGTTGACGTCTCCGGGCTGACCACGAGCCCACACTACCCTCCGCCGCAGACCGCCAAACACCCGCCGGGTGGCGTCCGGGCGTCCGTGTGGAGGGACCCGCGACGGGGTATTGACCGGGCGTCGTCGCAAACGAGAACGGAGAAACGATGGCGAGCAGGGACGGCAGTCTCATCGGGGGTATCAGCCTGGGCGGCATCCTGGTGATCGCGGGCATCCTCATCGCGATCTTCTGGAGCCTGTGGCTGGGGATCATCGTGGCGCTGGTGGGCCTCATCGCCTTCGGCGGGTTCACCCGCGGCAAGTGGTACTGAGGCTGAGCACCCCGCGCGAGGTCCGGTGCGTCCCGGGGAACCGCCCCGGGACGCGGCGGCACCTCACCGGCGGCGCTTGAGCATCCCGACGATGCCCCGCACCACCTCCCGCGTGACCTGCTTGGCCACGCGCGACCCCATGAGGTCGCCGATGCCGCCCAGCAGGCCGTCGTCGTCCTTGGGGCGGCGGTCCGGCGCCCGCGGCGGCGCGGGCTTCGCGCGTTCCCGGGCGGCCTCCGCGGCGTCCCGGTCGTCGTTGAGCTTCGCCGTGAGGATCTCCATGGCGCTCTCGCGGTCCACCGGGGTGGCGTACTTGGCGTGCAGGGGGGAGAGGGCCGTGATCGCCGCGCGTTCCTCCGGGGTGAGCGGCCCCATGCGGGAGGCCGGCGGGTACAGGCGGGCGGCGCACACGGGGGTGGGGACGCCCCGCGGGTTGAGGGCGGTCACGACCGCCTCGCCCACGCCCAGGGACTGCAGGGTCTCGTCCAGCTCGTAGAAGTCGGTCTCCGGGTAGGTCTGCACCACCTCCCGCAGGGCCTTCGCGTCCTTCGGCGTGAACGCCCGCACCGCGTGCTGCACGCGGTGGCCGAGCTGGGCGAGCACCTCGTCGGGCAGGTCGGTGGGCAGCTGGGTCACGAAGAAGACCCCGACGCCCTTGCTGCGGATGAGGCGCACGGTCTGGGACACGGCGTTCCGGAACGCCTTGGTGGCGTCGGCGAACAGCAGGTGCGCCTCGTCGAGGAAGAACACCAGCGTGGGCTTCTCCGGGTCGCCGACCTCCGGGAGCATCTCGAACAGCTCCGCCAGCACCCACATGAGGAACGTGGAGAACAGGGCGGGGCGGGCCTGCACGTCGGCGAGGTGCAGCACGGAGATGACCCCGCGGCCGTCCGGGGCGGTGCGCAGCAGGTCCCGCAGGTCGAGCTCCGGCTCACCGAAGAACACATCGCCGCCGTCGCCCTCCAGCTCGGTGACCTTCCGCTGGATCACGCCGACCGTGGCCTTGCTGATGCCGCCGAGCATCTCCAGCTCGTCCTTGCCCGGCCCCGCGAGGTAGGCCAGCACGGTGCGCAGGTCCTCGAGCTCCAGCAGCGGCAGCTTCTTGTCGTCGCAGTACCGGAACACCAGCGACAGGGTGGACTCCTGCGTGTCGTTCAGGGTCAGCACCTTCGACAGCAGGATGGGCCCGAAGGACGCGACCGTGGCGCGCAGCGGGACGCCGTTCTGGCCGCTCAGCGACATGAGCTCCACCGCCGCCGCGCCCGGGGTCCACGGGTGGGCGAGCTCGGTGTTGCGCGCGGTGACCCGGTCGTTCGCCTCCCCGGGGGCGGCGATGCCGGCCAGGTCGCCCTTCATGTCGGCGGCGAACACCGGGGTGCCGGCGGCGGCGATCTGCTCGGCGAGCAGCTGCAGGGTCTTGGTCTTGCCGGTGCCGGTGGCCCCCGCGATGAGGCCGTGCCGGTTGAGCAGGCCCACCGGGATCCGCACCTCGACGTCGGTCACCGGCGCCGCCGGGTCCACGAGGGGCCGTCCCAGGCCGATCGTCGGGCCGTCGAAGCCGTAGCCCTCGGCCATCGCCGCGTGGAAGTCCGCCATCCGTCCTCGCTCCGTCAGGGGTCCCGCGGAGACTAGTCACTTGCCCCGGAGATCGTCGAGTCGGTGGGAGCGGGGGCGTCCG
Source organism: Thermoleophilia bacterium (assembly GCA_020848615.1). GTDB lineage: Bacteria > Actinomycetota > Thermoleophilia > Miltoncostaeales > Miltoncostaeaceae. Next base: position 103,009 of record JADLHW010000024.1, on the reverse strand, counting down.
GGGTGCGTGTCATCGGCATCCCTGCAAATCGGGTGATTTGGAGGGGTGATGCTTCTTCTGTCGGGTGGGCAGGTGGAGCCGTTGTTCGATCTCGGGTCGCCGATCGAGGTGCGTGAGCTGCCGGCGGGAGCGTCCCGGGTCCTGTGGAGGGTGTGATCCACCCAGGAGCGTGGGGTCAGGCCAGCACCCAGGAAGTACCCGCAGGCGTTGCGTGAGCGGGCGATGCGGCTTGTGGCTCAGCGGAGCCCGAGGGCAGGAGCCGGAGCTCGGCGAGCTTCCGGCGATCCGCAGGATCTCCTGGCGTGTCCGAACGGCCCCTCGCCCCAGGACGTCGTGCGTCGCCCATCCGAGCTGCGTCAGTCCCCCGGCTTGCGCACCATCCACGTGGCCCCCGGGGCGTCGGCGGCCGTGACGTGCACGGGCAGGCCGAGCTCCCCGAAGAACCAGTCCACGGACCCCGCCGTGGCGTCGGCCGACTCCGAGGGGGGCACCCCGGTGTAGGGGTGGCCCAGCATGAGGCCGCCGGGCCGCACCAGCGGCCACCACGTCATGAGCTGCTGGGTGAACGCCAGTTCCCTGCCGCCGCCCAGGAGCCACACGACGTCCGGGGGGTGCTCGGTGAACCGGGCCGCGGCTGCCTCCGCGGTGCCGGTGAACGGCTCGATCCGCCCGCCGGCCGCGCCACCGCCACCGCCGCCCACGTGCACCACCCGCTCCCCCCGCCAGGTCGCGGCGAGGCGGTCGCAGAAGCCCTCCGGGGCGGTGCCCACCACCACCGCGGTGCCGGTGAGGCCCAGCACGTGCAGGACGTCCGGCACCTCGACCGCGGTGGACGGGCCGAACGCGACCATCGGCCCGTCGCCCAGGGCCCCGGGGGCGGCGGCCATGCCGCGCCGCAGCGCCGCGAGGCGGTCGAGGGCGGCGAGGCGCCGCTCGCCGGGACCGCCCGCCGTCCCGCGCATCACGAACGGCCCGCGGTCCACCGGCTCGCCCGGGGCCCACGCCCACCCGGCGTCCAGCACCGCGTGGCGGGGCGGCCCCACCTCGGCGTCCGGGTGCTCGGCGAGGTGGTCCAGCAGGCGGCGCGACAGGTCGCCGGCGCGCACCAGCATCACCGCGCGGGCCGCCACCGGCTCGCCGGCGACGGGGGCGTTCACGTACAGGTCCCGGTCGGGACGCGTCTCGGTGAGCACGTCCGCGGTGGTGTCCACCACGCTGGCGTCCGGGTCGAGCCACAGCACCCAGGCGTACCGGTCGCACAGCTCCCGGACCAGCCGCAGCTTGCGCACCACCGGGTCGGCGTGCCCGTCCTCACCGCACAGCACCACGTCCCAGCCCCACCGGTACGCGTACTCCGCCATCGCGGCGCCCGTCACCGACAGCAGCTCCCGGTCGGGGCCGGTGCCGGCCGAGCACACCACCCGGCTGGCGCTGCCCGACCCCGTGAGGCCGGTGCGGCCGCCCTCCGGGACCATGAGGTCCTCCAGCCCCGGGGCGGCGAGCCAGTCCAGGCGCCCCACGTGCGCCGCCACCCGCGCCAGCCCGGCCTCCGCCCGCCGCGCGCGGGCCCGGGCGGCCTCGGCCTCGCCCTCCAGCAGCTCCAGGCGCCGGCCGAGCTCCGCGACGCGCACCACCAGCCGCCGTTCGCGGTCGTCGCCGATCCGCCCCCGCACCATCCGGGCGATGGAGGACAGGGTGCTGCCGGGAGGTGGGGACGGCTCCGGGGCGCGGGGTTCGGGGGTCATGCCTGGCGCGAGACTATCCTGGCGGCCGCCGATCCGGAACGCGTGGGGGACACGAGATGGCGGAACTGCCGATGGACCTGGGGAGGGCGTTCGAGGACTTCCGGGTGGGTGACGTCATCCGGCACGCCACCGGCCGCACCGTCCTGGACGCCGACAACGTGTGGTTCACGCTGCTCACGGTGAACCCCAACCCCATCCACTTCGACCGTCACCTGGCCGCGCGGACCGAGTGGGGGCGGCCGCTGGTGGACTCCACGTTCACCCTGGCCCTGGTGACCGGGCTCACCGTCGCGGACCTGTCCCGCAACGGCGTGAACCTGGGCTGGGACGAGGTGAGGTTGCCGGCCCCCGTGTTCGAGGGGGACACGATCTACGCCCAGAGCGAGATCCTCGAGGCCCGGGCGTCGCGGTCACGCCCCCGGCAGGGCATCGTGCGGGTGCGCACGGAGGGCTTCAACCAGGACGGCACCGTGGTCATCAGCTTCACCCGGACGATCATGGTGACCCGTCGGGAGTACCTGCGCGGTGCGGAGATTCCCCCCATCAGACGTCCCTGACGGCCCCCAGGCGAAATCGGGGAAAACCCGCGGGAAACCCGACTTGCCCACGGTGAAGCGGGCTCGCTACCATCCCTTGATCGCCGCCCCGAAGGGGCGCGTGATCGCCGGTGCCCGGTTCGGGAACGCACCGGAACCTGCGAAAAATTGACGACGCCCGTCGCCGCGGTGATCGCCCTGGCCAGGGGAGCGACCGACAACGGCGCGCAAGGGGGGACTTTGGCACGACAGAGCGTGGTGATCCGGCTTGCCGGTGAGTCCGGTGAGGGGGTCATCTCCTCCGGGGACATCCTCACCCAGGCCGCTGCCCGCGGCGGGTACTGGACCCAGACCTTCCGGACGTATCCCGCCGAGATCAAGGGCGGGCCCTGCATGTACCAGGTGCGCATGGGGCAGGAGCGCATCCACTCCCACGGCAAGGACGTCGACCTGCTCGTGGTGTTCAACCAGGAGGGCTGGGACCTCCACTGGGACTCCCTGGCCGACGACGGCGTGATCCTCTACGACGCGACCTCCGTGGAGATCCCCGCGGACTTCCAGAGCCGCGCCCGCCCGGTGCGCATGGAGCAGCTCGCGAAGGAGATCGGCGGCAGCTCGCGCGCGAAGAACATGGTCGCGGTGGGCTCCGTGTGCGGTGTCATCGCGTTCGACACCACGCCCATCGAGGAGCTGGTGCTCCGCCGGTACGCCCACAAGGAGGGCGTCGCCGACGCGAACATCGCCGCGCTTCAGGCCGGCAAGGACGAATCGGCCGACCTGAAGGGCTCCCTCGAGATCACCCACCCGGTGGAGTCCGAGGAGGACCGGGTCCTGATGTCCGGCAACCAGGCGATCGCCCTGGGCGCCATCGCCGCCGGCCTCGAGTACTTCGGCGGCTACCCCATCACCCCGGCGTCCGACATCCTGGAGTGGCTGTCGGCGAAGCTGCCCGCGACGGGCGGCATCACGGTGCAGTGCGAGGACGAGATCGCCTCGCTGGCGTCGGTCATCGGCGCCTCCTACGCCGGCAAGAAGTCCGCGACGGCGACCTCCGGCCCCGGCCTGTCGCTCATGAGCGAGCTGCTGGGCTACGCCGGCACCGCCGAGATCCCCTGCGTGATCATCGACGCGCAGCGCGGCGGCCCCTCGACGGGCCTGCCCACCAAGACCGAGCAGTCGGACCTCAACCACGCCCTGTACGGCGGGCACGGCGAGGCGCCGCGGGTGGTCATCGCGCCCACCTCGGTGGAGGACTGCTTCTGGGCGACCGTCGATGCGTTCAACTACGCGGAGCGGTTCCAGGTACCGGTGATCGTGCTCACCGACCAGGGCCTGGCGACCCGCATGGAGGTCATCGCCAAGCCCGACCTGTCGAAGGTCGAGCAGTGGCCGCGCAAGACCGCCAAGGACGCGAACGGCGAGTACAAGCGCTACGAGCTCGGCGGGGACGACATCTCCCCGATGGGCATCCCCGGCGAGGAGGGCGGCCAGTACGTCGCCACCGGCATCGAGCACGACGAGCTCGGCCACCCGGCGTACACGCCGCACAACCACGTCCTGATGCAGAACAAGCGCTGGAACAAGCTCGAGCCGCTGAAGAACGGCGCGGCCCGCCACGTGCAGATCGGCGACGCACAGCCCGAGATCGCCATCGTGGGCTTCGGGTCCACGTTCGGCGCGGTGCGCGAGGCCGTCGAGCGCGCGCAGGCCGACGGCCTGTCGGTGGGCGCCTTCTACCCGCGGGTCCTCGGCCCGTTCCCGGCCGGGAAGGTCGCGGAGTTCACGGCGAAGGCGAAGCACGTGCTGGTCCCGGAGGTCAACTTCACGGGCCAGCTGGCGCGTCTCATCAAGGCGGAGACGACGGGTATCGACCTCGAGAGCAAGGCGAAGTGCGACGGCCTGCCGTTCACCGCCGAGGACATCCACGACATGATCACGGAGGCCGCCCGATGAGCACCGCACCGGCGACCCGCAAGCCGAACGACTACAAGTCGGACCTCAAGCCGATCTGGTGTCCGGGCTGCGGTGACTTCGGCGTCCTGGCGTCCCTGTACCGGGCGTTCGCGCAGATGAACCTCGACCCGGTGAACACCGTGGTCGTGTCCGGCATCGGCTGCTCCAGCCGGCTCCCCGGCTTCGTCAGCACCTACGGCGTGCACACCCTGCACGGCCGGGCGCTGCCGGTGGCGATGGGCGTGAAGCTCGCGAACCCGGAGCTCACGGTCGTGGCCGTGGGCGGCGACGGCGACGGCTTTGCGATCGGCGCGGGCCACTTCCCGCACGCCGCCCGCCGCAACGTCGACATCACGTACCTGGTGATGGACAACGAGATCTACGGCCTCACCAAGGGCCAGGTCTCCCCGACGTCCCTCACCGATCAGAAGGCGCCGTCCACCCCGTGGGGGAACCTGGAGACGCCGCTGAACACCCTGGGCTTCGCGATCGCCTCGGGCGCCACGTTCGTGGCGCGCGGCGCGTCGTTCAACACGAAGACGCTCACCGAGCTCATCGTGCAGGCCGTGGAGCACAAGGGCTTCAGCTACATCGACGCGATGTCGCCCTGCGTGATGTTCAACAACCACCAGGAGGAGTGGAAGGAGCTCGTCACCGACGTCGCCCCTGACCACGACTCCGCCGACAAGGTGGCCGCGTTCGACCTCGCCCTGAAGGGCGGCTTCAAGCTCGGGATCCTGTACCGCGAGCTGCGGCCGACCCTCGGCGACAAGTACGACGCGCTGCTCGAGCGGACGCCGGACAGCGACGCCGCGGCGATGCTCGACGCGTTCAGCGCCCGCAAGGGCGTCGCCATCGGCAAGCCGGTGGCCTGAGCCACACCGGCTCGGGAGCGCGGAAGGACCCCGGGGCCCGCCGTCAGGCGGGCCCCGGGTGGTTTCAGGCCCCGGTGCCCGGGTCGTCCAGGAGGCCCCGCTCGAACAGCACCACCAGGCCGTTCACGCAGTGCTGGCACAGCTGGGTGCCGGCCACCTCACGGCAGATCCGCAGCGCGGCGTCGGCGGGCATGCCCGGCCGGTAGACGCGGTCGGCGGTCATCGCGTCCCACGTGTCGGCGACCGCCATGATCCTGGCGCCGTCGGGGATCTCGTGACCGGGGATGCGGTCGGGGTACCCGACCCCGTCGATGCGCTCGTGGTGGCCGCGCACCCAGCCGACCTGCTCGGCGTCGAGGACCTCCGACACGATCTGGGCCCCGAGGGTGACGTGGGTCTCCACCACGCGGCGCTCCTCGGCGGTGAGGTGCCCGGGCTTCAGCAGCACCGAGTCGGGCACGCCCACCTTCCCGACGTCGTGCACGAGGGCGGCCTGCCGCAGCCGGGCGGCGCGTGCCGGATCCCAGCCCAGCTCCAGCGCGAGGCGGTGGGAGACCTCGGCGACGCGCTCGGAGTGCCGCCACGTGTTCTCGTCGCGCAGGTCGACGGCGCGGGCGAGGGCCCGCAGGGCGGCGAACTCCCGCTGGTGGACGTCGTGGGCCTCGTCACGGGTGTCGGCGTGGGTGCGCACCGCGTCGCGGCCCGCGGCCTTCGCGGACTGCAGGGCCCGGCCGGCGGCGTCCATGAGCCCGCCGCCGGTGGCGGCGTCCTCGAGGTCCGCGACGCCGGCGGAGACCGTCACCCGGCCCGCGGGGGGCACGGCCTCCCGGAGCACCGCGAACCGGGCGGCGTGGGCGCGGTCCGCCGCACCCAGCGCGTCGTGGCCGGGCATGATCCAGGCGAACGCCTTCCCGGAGACCCGGGCAAGGGTCTCATCGGGCTCCGCGCACAGCGCCAGGCGCCGGCCGACCTCCGCGATGACCCCGTCGCCGGCGGCGTGACCCCATTCGGCGTTCACATCGGCGAGCCCGTCGATGTCGACCACCGCGACGGCCATGGGCTGCGCGTCGTGGTCGGCCGCGGCGACGGCGATCGCCAGAGCGTCGTGGAACGCACCGTGGTTCGGCAGCCCGGTGAGCGCGTCCGTGACGGCCCGGGCCTCCAGCAGGCGGCGCGTGACCGAGCCCTCCACGGCGGTGGCGATGGCACCCGCCAGGCGGTCCATGCGGGCGGCCGCGCAGGCAGGCGGGTCGGCGCCGTCCCAGTCCGCGATGAGCAGCCCCCAGGCGCCGTCGCCGATGAGCACGTCACGCCGCAGGACGCCGGCGGCCGGGGTGCCGGCGGCCGCCAGCTCGCGCGTCGCGTCGGCCTCGTCGCCGTGCACCAGCGTCACCCGGGCGCCCTCCAGCGGCTCCGCGACGGCCTCCTGCGCGATGCGGCGCAGCTCCTCCACGTCGGCCCCGGACGCGGCGGCCATCGCGATGCGGGTCATCGCCGTCTGCTCGGCGCCGTTGCGCCGCAGCTCGCCGACCAGCCGCTCCCGCGCCCGGCCGAGGCCGCGCCACACCAGCAGCGCGGCGGCGCCCAGCAGCCCCACCATGAGGAGGGTGAGGGTCAGGAGCCGTCCACGGGCGGCCGCCGCGTCCCGCGCGTCGGCCTGCCGTGCGGTGCGCATCGCCGCGGTCCAGCGCGTCGAGGCGGCGTCCAGCTCACCCAGGGGCGTGGCGATGTCGGGCTGGCTCAGGAGGTTGGCCGGACTGCGGCTGAGTCCCACGATCACGTCGATCTGCGCGATCGTCGCCTCGGCCCCCGCGTCCATCTCGGTGTTGGTGCGGAAGTCGCGGCCCTGCGCGGACTGCACGGCCTGCAGGCGCTCGCGGGCGGTGATCACCGCCGCGACGTCCGCGGCGGTGATCGACCCGGCCCGTTCCAGCACCGCGGTGTGCACCGCGCGGAGGCGGTCGAAGGAGTCCGCGACCTCCGAGTACGCCTCGTCGAGGTTCACGTGCCGTTGCTCCTGCGCCCGGGTGAAGCCCAGCGAACCGGCGACCACCGCCACCATGAACACGCAGAACACGCCGAGCACCACCAGCTGCACGCGGTGCAGCCGTCGCAGCCGCAGGGCGGCGGCCGCCCACGTCGCGTCGGGCGGCGCGCCGGGCCGGGCGGAGGTGGTGTGGTGGGGGTCGTCCATGTGCACGGGCCGTCCCGTTCCCGGGCGGCTGCCTCTGCCATCGGCAGCGCGCCCCGGGAGTGGAGCGCCGCGCGCACATGCCCGGGGGGCTACTCGGTGCCGGAGCGCACGCGGGCGTCCGCGGCGCGCGCCATCCCGGCCTGCTCGGCCTGCAGCGCGACGACCCGGGCGGCGAGCTCCGGGTCGGCGACGCACAGGATGCGGGCGGCCAGCAGCCCGGCGTTGCGGCCGTTGTCGATCGCCACCGTCGCGACCGGCACGCCGCGTGGCATCTGCACGATGGACAGCAGTGAGTCCATGCCGTCGAGGGCCGTGGTGCGCACCGGCACCCCGATGACCGGCAGGTGCGTGACGCTGGCGAGCATTCCCGGCAGGTGGGCGGCGCCCCCGGCGCCGGCGATGATCACCCGCAGGCCGCGGCCGGCGGCCTCCGTGCCGTAGGCGATCATGTCGTGCGGGGTGCGGTGCGCGGACACCACCCGCACCTCGTGCGGTACGCCGAGCTCGGTGAGGGCGTCGGCGGCGGCGCGCATGACCGGCAGGTCCGAGTCGCTGCCCATCACCACGCCCACCACGGGCGCCGCGGTCACAGCGCCACCGCCCGCGCGCCGCGCCGGGCGGCGTCCAGGGCCTCCGCGGGCGTCGCGCCCATCGCCGTCACATGGCCCATCTTCCTGCGCACGCGGACCTCCGCCTTGTCGTACAGGTGCAGGTGGGCGCCGCGCACCCCCAGGGCCGCGGCGATGTCGGGCCTGCCGGGCCCGTTGCCGGTGCCCAGGATGTTCACCATCGCGCCCGCGGGGGCGCGCAGGTGCACGGGGCCGAGCGGCAGGCCCAGCACGCCCCGCAGGTGGTTCTCGAACTGCGAGGTCTCGCAGCACTCGATGGTGTAGTGGCCGCTGTTGTGCGGCCGCGGGGCGAGCTCGTTCACCAGCACGCCGCCGTCGGGCAGCAGGAACATCTCGACCCCGGTCACGCCGAGCCCGTCGGCGGCGGCCGCCGCCGCCCGGGCGACCTCCTGCGCGCGGGTCCGGACGGGTGCGCCGACCTCGGCGGGCGCCACCACCTCGTGGCACACGTGGTCGCGCTGCACGGTGTCGACGACGGGGTAACAGGCCTCCTCACCGGTGGTGCTGCGCGCGACCATCGCCGCGAGCTCCCGTTCGAACGGCACCCACGACTCCACGAGCACGCCCTCCCCGCGGTCCAGGCCGGGCATCGCGGCCTCCGCCTCGGCGGGGGTGGTGCAGGTGGCGTTCCCGTAGCCGTCGTACCCCAGGGTGCGGGACTTCAGCACCAGCGGCCACCCCAGGTCGCGCCCGGCGGCGGCCATGTCCGACGGCCGGTCGGCGACCACGAACCGGGCCACCGGCAGGCCCGCCGCCACGAGCCGCTCCTTCTGAGTGGCCTTGTCCTGCACCACCGCGACCGACGCCGCCCGCGGCCGCACCGGGGTGCCGGCCGCCTCCACCGCGGCCAGGGCGCGGGCGTCCACGAACTCGTTCTCCAGCGTCACCACGCCGCACGCGCGCCCGAGGGCGGCCACCGCGACGGGGTCCTTCCAGTCGCCGGGTACCACGCCGGCGGCCACCGGGCCCGCGGGCTCCGCGGGATCGCCCAGCACCGCCACGCGGATGCCCAGGGGCCATGCGGCCAGGCAGGTCATGCGGGCGAGCTGCCCGGCGCCGGCGATGCCGACGTCATACGGGGCGGCGTCGGTGCCTGAGGTCGTCACGGCCGGGACGCTACCAAGGCCCGGCGCCGGCGAACCCGGCGGCCCCCCGCGCGACGACGGCCCCTCGGGAAGGGGCCGCGCGAGGTGATCGGGACTGGGCTCGAACCAGCGACCTCTTCCGTGTCAGGGAAGTGCTCTCCCAACTGAGCTACCCGATCGGGGTGCGCGTAGGTTAGCAGCCGCGTCCGGGACGCTCCCGGGGTGCCGGAGGTGGTCAGGCCCGCCCGGGAGCGTGGCCCCGGCGGGTCTCCTGCTCCGGCACCGACCGGTCCATTCCGTCGGGACCGAACGGCCGCGCGAACGTGAACGCGTGGGGCGTGGAACCCCGCTCACGGAGCGCCCGCAGGCGTTCCTCCGCCTCCCCGACGGATGGCCGGTGCCCGGCCGGGATCCACCACAGGGCCTGGTACGCCTCGGCCATGCGGGCGAACCAGTCGCGGCGGCGGCGCATCACGTCCAGGTGACGGCCGTTGTAGACGAACGCCCGCAGCACGTCGAGCGACTCCCACACCGACAGGTTCACGATGAGCGCCGGATCGCCCAGCACGGGCACGCCGGTGGCGTCGCCGGCCTCGTCCTGCAGCCGCCACACGAACCCGTGCGCCGCGTCGGCGAGGGCGTTCAGCGGTGCCAGCGCCGCGATGAAGTCCGCCAGCTCGGCGCTGTCCAGCGGCGCCCGCAGGCGCGCGACGTTCACCTGGGCGAGCTGCACGGACGGGGCGGCCACGCGGCCATCCTCGCACCCACGGCTCCCGGGGCGGGTGGCCGCCGCCCCGGGAGTGATCCCCCTCAGAAGCTGTCGCCGGGCTCCAGGTCCGGCACCTCGACGTCCTGCGGCACCAGGGCGCGCAGCTCCGACGGGCGCCCGGCCAGCGGCGGCCACGTCCCGAAGTGCCCGCACAGCACCCGGTTGACGCCCAGCAGGCGTACCGCGTGGACGCCGCGGGACGGGCCCATCGTGAAGTGCCCGCCCATCGGGAGCACCGCGACGTCCGGCCGGTGGATCTCGGCCAGGAGCGCCATGTCGCCGAACACGTCGGTGTCACCGGCCTGGTAGACGACCAGCCCGTCGGGGAACTCGAGCATGAAGCCGGCGGCCACGCCGCCCTGCAGCATGGTGTCGTCCGGGGCGCCGATCCCGCTGCCGTGGACGGCGGTCACCATCGTCGCGGCCACCCCGGCGGCGTCCACGGTGCCGCCCACGCCCATCTGCACCACGTTCCCGACGCCCTGGCCCTGCAGGTACGCGCCCACCTCCCAGGAGGCGATCACGGGCGCATCGGGGTTCTTCGCGGCGAGGCCGGGCAGGTCGGCGATGTGGTCGATGTGCCCGTGCGTCACCAGGATGGCGTGGACCGGTGAGGGATCCCGCAGCGACTCGGGGCACGACGGGTTGTTCTCGAGGAACGGGTCGACGATCACCCGCTTGCCCTCGGAGGTCGTCCACAGCCAGGTGCCGTGGCCGAACCAGGTGACGGAGTTGCCCTTCAGGTCCATCGGGTGTCCCCCTGTGCGGATCGATTTCCCCCGGAATGTCCTCCACCGGGACGCCCCGGCGCAAGCCGATGTGACGCGTGGGTGATCCGCGGCGGATCGGGGAACGAAGGACGACAGGGGGTCAGCTCCCGTCACCCCTTGGGTGGCTGGGGCGGGCCGGCGCGAGCCGGTCTGATTGATCCCGCCCGGTACATATCGCCTCCCAGGGGCACACGGTGAACCTCCTGACACAGATCCTCGGCATCACGTCCATGAGCGGCGTGCGCATGTTCGAGGTGCTCGCGATCGTCGCGGGAAGCGGCGCGGGAGCACTGGCGGGTCACCGCTGGCAGGCACGCTCACACCGGGCCGGCGCCTCGAGCGGCCGGCGGCGCACGCCGCCGGCCGCCGGGTCGTCCCTGCGGCCCCGCCACTAGACCCACTACGCTGGGCCCGTGGCCCTGCCGCTGGAACCGCCGCTGCCGCCGCAGCTCGCCCGCCCGTCCCCGGAGCTGCCGGAGGGCGACGGCTGGTGGTACGAGCCCAAGTGGGACGGCTTCCGGGCGATCGCCTTCGTGGACGGGGCGCTGGTCGCCCTGCAGAGCCGCAACGGCCGGCCGCTGGAGCGGTACTTCCCGGAACTGGGCTTCCCCGAGGGCCGGTACGTGGTGGACGGGGAGATCGTGATCCCCAATGCCGACGGCGGCCAGGAGTTCGGCGCGCTGCAGCAGCGCATCCACCCGGCGGCGTCGCGGATCGAGCGCCTCTCCCGGGAGATGCCTGCGGAGTTCGTGGCGTTCGACCTGCTGGCCTCCGGCGACGAGGTGCTCATGGAGCGGTCCCACGCCGAGCGCCTGGCGCTGCTCGCGGGCCTCGCGGAGCGCGGCATGCGCCTCACCCCGGGCACCGCGGACCGCGCCGAGGCGGCCGGGTGGCTGGCGGGGGCGGGGGAAGGGGTCGTCGCCAAGCGCACCGACGCCCCGTACCGGCCGGGCGAGCGCACCGGGATGGTGAAGGTCAAGCGGGTCCGCACGTTCGACTGCGTGGTGGTGGGCTGGCGTCCCGGGAAGGCCGGGGAGGACACCGTGGGGTCGCTCATCCTGGGCATGTACGACGGCGGGACGCTGCGGGTGGTGGGGCACGCCGCCGGCTTCCGGGCCGCCCAGAAACGCGAGCTGCGGGAGCTGGTGCGCCCGTACGAGACGGGGGAGCGCGGCAGCGCCGACCCCAGCCGCTGGAGCGCCGACCGGGAGCTGGAGTGGGTGGGGCTGCGCCCGGAGCTGGTGGTGGAGGTGCGCGCCGACCAGGTGAGCGACGGCCGCATCCGCCACGGCGCGAAGCTCCTGCGCACCCGGGACGACCGCGACCCCGCGAGCTGCACCGTGGACCAGCTCACCGCCTGAGGCACCCGGCCTCACAGGTTGCTGACGAACGCTCACGGCGGCGTCACACCCATGGGGTACGGTGCGCCGCGATGCGCCCGATCCTCCGCCGTGCCGTCGCCGCCTGCGCGGCCCTGAGCGCCCTCCTGCTGGGGGCCGTGCCCGCCGCGGGGCTGACGGTGGGCATCCAGGACGACCGCATCGCCCAGCCGCAGCTGGACCCGGCGCCGCGCGTGGCTGCGGCGGCCGCCACCGGCGCCCGGATGATCCGCGTGGACCTGCGCTGGGACCAGGTCGCCCACCGGCGTCCGGCGACGCCGACGGACCCCGCCGACCCGGCGTACGACTGGGCGCACTACGACGCCGTGGTCGCCGCGGCCCGCGCCCGCGGCATGCGGCCGCTGATGGTGATCTGGGGCACCCCGGCCTGGGCCGCCGACACCTCGGCGCCGGTCTCGTCGTTCCCCGCGTACAGCGTCCGGCCGCGCCGTCCCGCCGACGTCGGGGACTTCGCCACGGCCGCGGCCCGGCGCTACGCCCCGCGCGGGGTCATGGACTGGGAGTCGTGGAACGAGCCGAACATCCCCCTGTTCCTGCGCCCGCAGTACGCGCGGCGCGGCGGCCGGTGGGTGGCGGTGAGCCCCCGCACGTACTCGGCCATCGCGACGTCCGTGTACCGCGGCATCAAATCGGTGTCCCCGCGGGCCAGGGTGGCGGGAGGCGTGACCGCCCCCACCGGCGACCTTGACCCGCAGGGCTGCCCCGTGCAGCCCGACTGCCGCGTGCGCCCCCAGGACTTCGTGCGGCTGCTGAACGCGAAGGGCCTGCGGCCCCCCATGGACGCCTGGAGCCACCACCCGTACCCGCTGCGCCGGCCCGCGGACCGCACTCCCCCGAACCGTGCGTACGTGGATCTCTACAACCTCGACACCCTGTTCGGCGCCCTGGACGCCACGTACCTGCGCGGGAAGCCCGTGTGGCTCACCGAGTTCGGGTTCGCGACGCGGCGCACCAGCCAGTACCCGTTCTTCGTGACGCCCGCCGAGCAGGCCCGGTACATGGCCGACGCGTTCCGCCGCATGCGGGCGACGCCGAGGGTGAGGGTGTTCGTGTGGTACCTGCTGCAGGACCACCCGGACTGGGCGTCCGGCGTGCTCGACGTCGCCGGAAAACGCAAGCCTTCCTACGTCGTGTTCCGCCGTCAGGCGCTCCTGGCGCGCTGAAACCGGACCGTGGTCGCGTGACGCGGCCCCTCGGGCTGACGGAAGCTCGGCCAAACAGCCGGCAGGCCGCGAGGGCGGGGCCGGGAGCGAGGGGAGCGGTCGTGAGGAACCTGAGGGCCCCGGCACGGGTGCTGGCCGTCGCCGCGGTGGGAGGTGCGGCCCTGGCGATGTCGGGCTGCGTCTCGCTGGACAGCGTCGGCGGGGCCCAGCTCGACGGCGTGGGGACGGTGCTCATCGCGGGCAACGCCTGTCAGTCGGGCAGCACGGGCTGCCTCAACAACGACGTGGTGAACGCCGACCTCGCCGGCTCGACCGGCACCGGGCAGCTCCTGGTCGCATACCGCATCCCGTCGTCGGTGACGCCCGCGGCCACGGTGAGGGGTGACACCCCCGCGGTCACCTTCGCCGCCAGCCCCACGTACGCCGCCGAGCTGGAGCGCCTGAGCCCCGCCGGACCGGGCCGGCAATGGGTCGGCTACATCAGCTCCCCGATCGACATCGCTGCCGCGGACAAGAACATCACGCTGACCGGAGGGTTCACCCTCGGTCAGGGGGCCGACGGGTCGCCGTTTCCCGGCCCCCTCAGGTACCGGGCGAGCATCGGCACCCGGAGCGTGGACGGCACGTACCCCGCCGACCGGCCCGTGGTGTGCGGTGCGGACGTGAACACCACCGGACCCGGCGTCACGGTGTGCCTGGACTCGCCGCAGCTCGCCGCGGTGAACGGTCCGGACATGATCCTGGGCACCCGCGACCTGGGCATCCTCACGGGGGCGTCCGGAACCGGCCAGGCGGGCACCACCGTCACGGTGCCGTTCACCGCGCCGTACTCGGGTGCCGCGGACCCGACGCTGAACTTCGCGCTCTCGGCGGCCACCACCGTTCCCGGTGGGACCGTCACCGTCACCCCGGGCAGCCTCATCCCCGCGGCCGACAGCACCAACCCGGTCTCCGTCGCGGTCGCGGTCCCGGCCGGCACCGCCCCGGGGAACTACGACGTCACGCTCACGGCCAGGCTCGGCGCCGGATACCTCGCCCAGACCCGCGTGCGCACGGGCACGCTGGTCGTCGCGCCCGCTCCGGTGACGCCGCCCACCGCCGTGGCCGCGCTGCGGCTGTCCGGGAGCCTGCCGGGGCGGCTCACGTTCCTGGCGGCCCGCACGAAGGGCGTGCGGGTCACGGTGCGCTCCAACCGGTCCGGCCGGGCGGTGGTGCGGCTCGTGCAGCGACGCAGGATCCTGCTCGCCAGGACCGTGAGGCTGCGCAACGGCGCGACCACCGTGGTGCTGCGCAGCCGGAAGGTCGTCGCCGGCGCCTACCGGGTGACCGTGCGGTTCACCGCCACCGGCAGGATCGCCACGCTCAGGGGCACCCTGCGCGCCGGGTAGTCCGCCTCGCGGGCCCGGAGGCGCGTGACCCGCGCCCCGGGCCCGCGGTGGGCGCTACCCTGCGGCCGTGACGCGCTTCTCGAACCCCGCGTGGCCCGCCCCGGAGGCGTTCGGCGACCCGCGCAACGTCATCGACCACTTCAAGTACTGGCGGCACGACGCCATCCGCGCGGCCCTCGACGCCCGCCGGCACCCGTTCGTGGTGGTGCTCGAGAACTTCGCGCACGACTTCAACATCTCCACGGCCATCCGCAACGCCAACGCGTTCCTCGCCCGTGAGGTGTGGATCGTGGGGCGTCGCCGCTACGACCGGCGCGGGGCGATGGGCACGCACCGGTACCAGCACGTCCACCACGCGCCCGACCAGGCGGAGCTGCTCACGCGCCTGAGGGGCGAGGGCATGCGCATCGTCGCGGTGGACAACATCGAGGGTGCCCGCAGCCTGGTGGGGTACGCATGGCACCCGGCGAGCGTGATGGTGTTCGGCCAGGAGTCGATCGGCGTCTCACCGGAGTCACTGGCGCTGGCGGACGACGCCGTCTACATCCCGCAGTACGGCTCCACCCGCAGCATCAACGTGGGAAGCGCGTCGGCCATCGCGATGTACAGCTACGCCGCGTCGGCGCTGCCGCCGCCCGCCCCGTGGGACGGCGCGGCGCCGGTTCAGCCCGCCGACCAGTAGGCGTCGCCGGCCGACGGGTGCGCCTCCGCGCCCGCCTCGGCCAGCAGCCGCCGCGCCGTGTCCACCGGGATTTCCATCACGCCCGCGACCTCGGCGGTTGCCAGGGGGTACGGCGCCCACCCGAGCACCTCGGCGACGTCCTCCGGGCCGGGCCGCGGCGCGACGTGCGGGGCGACGTTCGCGACCAGCACCTCGTACACACGGGCGGGCTGGAAGCCGGGGGAGTCGAGCCGCACGTCGCCGCAGGTGATCGCGTAGCTGGGGGCCGTGTACCGCCAGCCGCCCTCCGGGGTGCGCGCCAGCCGCTCCGGCATCGCCAGGGCCGGTGGGGCGGGGCTGCGGGCCTCCGCCATGTCCACGGCCAGGGCCCGCGCCGTCGCGTCCTCCTCCGCCCACGACGCCACGTCCTTCGCGGACAGGCCGGCCTCCTCCGCGGCCTGCGCGATGGTCTCCGCCTCGTCGATGAGCATGGCCTCGCTGAGCCCCAGGATCCGCAGCCGCCGCAGCAGCCGGGCCGCGCCGTCCGGGTCGTGGAGGCGCGCGCCCACCACCGCCCGGCACGCGAAGACCGTGGCGATGTGCCGCGACGTCTCCGCCGTGTGCAACGGCATGCCGTACCGGGCGCGGATCATCTCCCGCGCCGCCGCGATGTCGGCCGTGGTGATGCCCCGCGATGCGTACTCGTCCGGGCTCGACGACAGCCCGATCATGCGGTGGTGGATCTCCAGGTGCGCGCCGTACCGCCACATCAGGCGCAGGCGGTACGGCTCGGAGGAGAAGTCCCACGGGCAGGCGGGGTCGCCGAAGGCGTCGATGATGATGGTGGGGGCGTCCATGCGTCCCAGCCTACGCGGGCGCGGTGGGTCCCCGCCCCCCGAAGCCGCCCCGGGACGTACGATCCCGGCGTGGAGATCGCGGGGGCACGTGTGCTGGTGGCGGGGGCGAGCGGCGGCCTGGGCGGCGCCATCGCCGGTGACCTGGCGGCCCGAGGCGCCCGGCTGGCGGTGAGCGGCCGCGACCGGCAGCGCCTGGCGGCGGTCGCGGCCGCGACGGGCGGGGTGCCGCTGGCCCGCGACCTCACCGAGCCCACGGGCCCCGAGCAGCTGGTCGCCGAGGCCGCCGCGGCCCTCGGCGGCCTGGACGCCGTGATCTGCGCCGCCGGCGTGGTGGCGTTCGGGCCGGTCGCCGAGCTGGACGACCGGGTCCTCGCGCAGCTGTTCACCGTGAACGCGCTCGCCCCCATCCGGCTGAGCCGCGCGGCCCTCGGCGTCCTGGGCGACGGCGGGGCGATCGTGAACGTCTCGGCGAGCGCGGCGGACGCACCCGCCGCCGGGATGGCGGCGTACTCGGCGAGCAAGGCGGCGCTCACCGCGTTCGACGCCGCCCTGCGGCGCGAGGCGCGCCACGCCGGCGTGCGCGTGCTGGACGTGCGCCCGCCGCACACCGACACCCGGCCCGCCCAAGGGCCCCTGGCGGGCGAGGCCCCGCGCCTCCCCGCCGGCCGCGACCCCGCGGACATCGCCCGGTCGATCGTGGAGGCGCTCGCGTCCGGTGCGCAGGAGGCCGACCTGGGCTGACTCGCTCAAGGGGGCGGCGCCCGCTGCCGACCCACAACGTGGCGGTGCAGTTCGTCCGTTCTCGAGACCGCCGCGGTTCCAGCACGCATGAGCTCCCCCGACGCGTCAACCGGCCGCGTGCTCGTGGCCGACCCCGGCCAGCTCGCGGCCGCGGTCGTGCACCGCGTGCTGCGGGAGGCCGGCTACGACGTCACGGTCGTCGGCGATGCGGGCGCCGCGCTGCAGGCGCTGCGCGCCGAGCCCCCCGACGTCCTGCTCACCGCGTGGCGGCTGCCCGGCATCGCGGACGCGGGCGGCCTGTGCCGCCTCATCCGGGCGGAGCCGGCGCTCGCGGCGCTCCCGGTGATCGTGCTCACCGCGAACCGCGAGACCGAGACGGTCGTGGCCGCCCTGGAGGCCGGCGCCGACGACCACGTCGCCAAGCCGTTCGTGCCGCAGGAGCTGGTGGCCCGCGTGAACGCCGCGATGCGGGTGGTGCGCCTCGAACGGGAACGCGCGGCGGCCCTGATGGAACTGCGCGCCGGCGAGTCCGCGTACCGCGTCATCGCGATGGAGCAGGCGTCCCTGCGCCGCGTGGCCGCCACCGTCGCCTCCGCCCGCACCCCCGAGGAGGTGTTCTCCCTGGTCGCCCGGGAGGTCGCCGCCCTGCTGGGCTGCGAGGGGGGCGGCGTCGCGCGCTTCGAACCCGACGGCACCGCCACGCTGGTGGGGGCTCACTCCTCCGACGCGTCGTTCGTGAGCTGGGTGGGGATGCCCCTGAACCTGAAGGAGCACTGGGTCACCGCGGACGTCCTGCGCACCGGGGCGCCCGCCCGGGTGGACGACTACGGCGACCACGGCGCCGGGGTGCGGCGGTCCTCGGTGGCCGCCCCCGTGCGCGTCGCCGGCCGCCTGTGGGGCACCGTCGGCGCCGTGAGCACCCGCCCCGAGGGCCTGCCGGCGGGCACCGAGACCCGCCTGGGCAGCTTCGCGGAGCTCGTGAGCCTCGCCATCGCGAACGCCCAGACCCGTCACGAGATCGCCGAGATGGCGCTGCGGGACCCACTCACCGGCCTGCACAACCGCCGCGCCTTCGAGGAGCAGCTCGCCCGGCGGGTCGCCCACGCCCACCGGCACGACGCGAACCTCGCGATGGTGATCATCGACATCGACCACTTCAAGCGCGTGAACGACACCCACGGGCACCAGGTGGGGGACATGGTGCTCATCGAGCTCGCCCACCGCCTGGCCAGGGTGTGCCGCGAGGAGGAGCCCGTCGCGCGCCTGGGCGGCGAGGAGTTCGTGTGGCTGCTGCCGGACACCGACGCGGCCACCGCGCTGCACGCCGCCGAGCGGGCGCGCGCCGCGGTGGCCGCCGAGCCGTTCCCGGAGGTGGGGGAGGTCACGATCTCCGCCGGCGTCACCGACCTGCGGTGCGGCGCCGACGCCCTGGGCCTCTACCGCCTCGCCGACCTCGCCCTGTACGCGGCGAAGGCCGAGGGGCGGAACCGCGTGGAGGTGTGGCGCGAGGCGCCGGCGGGGGACCCCGCCTAAGCGCTCGCGAAGGCCACCACGTGGCCGTCGGCGGTGAGGCAGTACGCGGCCCGGTGACCCCAGCCCCGGGGCAGCAGGGGGCTCAGCTCCCGCGCGCCCGCGGCGACCGCCCGGGCGTGCGCCGCGGCGGGGTCGGGCACCATCAGGTACAGCTCGGCGCGCGGCACCCCCGCGCCGCCCGCGGGGTCCGGGAGCGCGTCCCCCAGCAGCCGCCGCACGCCGTCCTCGGGCATGAGCCCCAGGACCGCGCCCCCGGGCAGCGCGAACTCGGTCATGCCGGGGACGTCCAGGCGCGGCGCGAAGCCGAGCGCCGCCGCGAAGAACGCGGCCGCGGCCGCCTGGTCGGCGACGTACAGGATGAGGTGGGCGGCCGCCGGCTGCGGCGTCACGCCGTCGCGGCCTCCTCCGCCTGCTCCACCACCTCGGGGGCCATGCCCTCCGCCGCGGCGATGAGGTCGTCGCCCGGCACCAGCGGATACCAGCATGCGGCGGTGTGACCGGGGGCGACGGCGGTGAGGGACGGCATCTCGGTGGCGCAGTTCTCCGGCACGACCGCCGGGTCGCCGCTGATGATGCGGGCCTTCGGGCAGCGCGGGTGGAAGGGGCACCCCGACGGCGGGTTCGCCGGCGACGGCACATCCCCCTGCAGCACGATGCGCCGGCGGTTCGCGCCGGTGCCCTGCGGCACCGCGGAGATGAGCGCCGCCGTGTACGGGTGCCGCGGCCGCTCGTACAGCGCGTCCCGGTCGGCGAGCTCCACCAGGCGCCCCAGGTACATCACCGCGACCCGGTCCGACACGTGGCGCACCACGCCGAGGTCGTGGGAGATGAACAGGTACGTGAGGTCGTGCTCCTTCTGCAGGTCCGTCAGGAGGCTCACGATCTGCGCCTGGATCGACACGTCCAGGGCGGACACCGGCTCGTCGCACACGATGAGGCTGGGACGCAGCGCCAGGGCCCGGGCGATCCCGATGCGCTGCCGCTGGCCGCCGGAGAACTCGTGCGGGTAGCGGTTGTAGTGCTCCGGGTTGAGGCCCGTCTGCTCCATCAGGTCCTGGACCTGCCGGCGGCGATCCCCCTCGATGCCGTGGATGCGCAGCGGCGCCCCGATGATCTGTCCGACGCTCTGCCGCGGGTTCAGGGACGCGTACGGATCCTGGAACACGATCTGCACCTTGCGCCGCACGTGCTGCATCGCGCGGCCGCTGAGGTGCGTGATGTCCTCCCCGTCGAACCGGATGCTGCCGGCGGTGGGCTCCACCAGCCGGGCCATGAGCCGCGCCGTGGTGGACTTGCCGCACCCGGACTCGCCCACCAGGCCCAGCGTCTCGCCGCGGGCGATGTGGAGGGTGAGGTCCTCCACGGCGTGCACCGCGCCGATCTGGCGCTGCAGGATGATGCCCCGGGTGATGGGGAAGCGCTTGACCAGATCCTGGACGGCGACCAGCGGCTCCGCGGCGCCGCCCCGGGTGTCGGTGCTCATGTCACGGGCTCCTGCATGTCCAGCCGCTCACGGCGGTTCGCGGCCTTCGCCTCCGCGGAGAGGTGGCAGGCGTCGTCGTGCCCGCCGCCGCGGTCCCGCAGGTCCGGGACGTCCCGGTCGCACGGGTCGAACCGGTACGGGCATCGCGGGTGGAACGCGCAGCCCGGCGGGACGTTGATGAGCGACGGCGGCGACCCCTCGATGGGCACCAGCCGCTCCACCCGGACGTCCACGCGCGGGACGGAGCTCAGCAGGCCGAGGGTGTAAGGGTGCAGCGGGGCGTCGAACACCTCGCCGCGGGTGCCGCGCTCCACCGGCCGCCCGGCGTACATGACCATGACGTCCTGGGACACGTCCGCGACGGTCGCCAGGGAGTGGCTGATGAGCGCCACGCCGATGTTCAGCCGCTGCTTGAGCTCGTCGATGACCTCCAGGATCTGCGCCTGCACCGTCACGTCCAGGGCCGTCGTGGGCTCGTCGGCGATGAGCAGGTCGGGGTCCAGGACCAGCGCCATCGCGATCATGGCGCGCTGCCGCATGCCGCCCGAGTACTCGTGCGGGTACTGGCGGGCCCGCTGCTCCGGGGCGGGGATGCCCACCTGCCGCAGGGCCTCCACGGCGCGGGCCCCGGCCTCCCGCTTGCCCACGTTGCGGTGCGCGAGGATCGCCTCGGAGATCTGGTCGCCCACCCGGTACATGGGGTGCATGGACGTCATGGGGTCCTGGAAGATCATCCCGATGCGGTCGCCGCGGATGTGCCGCAGCTCCTCGGTGGTGGCCTCCAGCAGGTTCCGGCCCTCGAACAGCACCTCGCCCGACACCCGGGCGGACTTGCGGTTGATGAGGCCCATCACCGTGAGGAACGTGATGCTCTTGCCCGAACCGGACTCCCCGACCACGCCCAGCGTGCGGCCCCGCTCGATGGTGAAGCTCACGCCGTCCACGGCCTTCACGACGCCGTCCGGGGTGGGGAAGTGGACGACGAGGTCCCGGACCTCCAGCAGCACCTCGCTCACTGGTACCGCACCCGGGGGTCGAGGACCGCGTACAGGATGTCGGCGACCAGGCTCAGGATGCTCACCGCCGCGGCCACCAGCACCGTCACCGCGAGGGTCACCGGCAGGTCGTTGTTCTGTGCGGCGATCAGCAGCCAGTTCCCGAGGCCCTGCAGGTTGAACACGGTCTCGGTGACGATCGTGCCGCCCACCAGCACCCCCAGGTCGATGGCCAGCAGCGTGATGACCGGGGTGATGCCGGTGCGCAGCTCGTGCTTCATCACCACGCGGCGCTCCGACAGGCCCTTCGCGCGGGCCGTGCGGATGTAGTCCTCGGTCATCACGTCGATCATGTTGCCGCGCACCACCCGCGCGTAGATCGCGGCGAACAGCAGCGCCAGGACCATCCACGGCAGGAGCATGTGGCTGAACCACGTCCCCGGTGAGGCGCCGAACGACACGTACCCGGTGCCCGGCAGCCAGCCCAGCTGCTTCCAGAACACGTACAGGGAGAGCAGCCCCAGCCAGAACACCGGTGCCGACACGAAGAACAGGGCCGTGCCCATCGAGACCCGGTCGAGGACGCTTCCTCGTCGCAACGCCGAGATGACGCCCACCGGGATGCCGATCGCGAGCCACAGCAACGCCCCGCCGATGATGAGGGTGATGGTCACCTGGGCGCGCTGGATGAGCTCCGGCCTGACCGGCTGCTTGTTCTGGAACGACTTCCCGAGCCCCGGCCACCCGTACTCGTCACCGGTGACCAGGCGCTTCAGGAACAGCCCGTACTGCTCCGGGACGCTCTTGTCGAGCCCGAGGGACTCCTTGACCTCCTGGATGAGCTCCGGGGTGGGGGACTTCCCGGCGAAGCGGGTCGCCGGGTCGCCCTTCGGCAGCACGAAGAAGATGACGAACGTGAGCAGCGTGACGAGCACCACGACCAGGACGGTCCAGAGCAGTCGTCTGACGATGTAGCGGCCCATCCACGCTCCTCACGTGCGTCCGGCCGCGGCGGGGCGCCCGGGGCGCCCCGCCGCGAACGGCTCAGCTCACTTCTGCTTCGACGGGTCCACCGCGACGTGGGCGTATGCCGCCTCGCCGCTGAACTGGTCGAAGTCCCACTTGGTCACGGCCGGGCCCAGCAGGTCCGTGTTCTTGCCGAACATGTACGGCACCCACGGAACGACCTCTTCCATGAGCTTCTTGTCGAGCGCCACCCAGCACGCCGCGCGCTCGTCGCCGATGGCCGCGGCGCACGTGTCGATGTCCGCGTCGACCGTCGGGACGCCGCCCTTGGGGTACGGGACCTTGAACTCCTTGGCCTGCGCGGCGGTCATCCCCGTGAGGGCGTAGTTGCTGTTCCCGGTCGCGAGGATGTTGCGCCCGTCGAACAGCACCATGAACGTGCTGGCGTCCGGGTAGTCCTTGCCCCACCGGGCGTTCGCGCCAATCTGGATGCGGTTCGAGACATTGCCGCTCGTCTCGTAGGCGGGGCCGGTCGGCAGCTCGCGCACCTGCACCTTGATGCCGATCTTCGCGAGCGACTCCCGGATGACCGGGCTCATCTTCACGAACGGGTCGATGCTGCGGTTGAGGAACAGCACGCCGCTGCAGGAACCGGCGTCGCAGCTGCCGTCCTTGTCGGTGTCGTACGCCGACGCCTTCATCGCCTCCTGGGCCTTCGCCAGGTCACCGGCGTTGTTCTCGGACGCGTACGGGTCGTACCCGTCGAACTCCGTGGAGCCCGGGTACAGGGTCGGCGGCGCGATGTGCGTGCCGATCTCGCCGTACAGCGGACCGCCCCAGGCGCGCCGCAGGGCGTCCTTGTCCATGACGAAGTTCACGGCCTTGCGGACGTTCACGTCGTCGAACGGCGCCTCGCCGAGGTTCATGTAGATGTAGTTCGTCGAGTCGTCCGTGAACGACTTGAGGCGGTCCTTCAGGGCGTCGTCGGTGCTGTAGCGCCGCGCGACGTCCGGCGGGACGGCGTCGACCGAGTCCTCGTACTCCCCGGCCTCGATCTTGTCGAAGATGTCCTTCTGGTTCGTGTTGATGATGAACTCGAACCCATCCGGCAGGGCCTCGCGCTGCTCGGTGCTGTCGGTGGCGGCGTCGTAGTTCGGGTTCCGCACCATGCTGAGCTGCTTGGTGGGGTTGAAGCCGCTGATGGGCTTCATGGTCTTGCAGCTCGTCGCGTCGAGCTTGTCGGAGCCCTTGATCATGTAGGGGCCCGAGGAGATCACGTACCGGCCGTACTCACCGGCCTTGGTGAAGCAGTCGGTGACCTCCGCCGGCATGGGGCCGGTGGCCGGCATCGCGAGCCGGTAGCCGAAGTCGCCGATGGGCTTGGTGGTCTTGAAGACGATCGTGTGGTCGTCCGGCGTGGTGATGCCGGAGATCGTCTTGGACGTGCCCTCCTTGAACTCCTTCATCCCGACGATGTCGGAGTAGTAGAAGCCGTACTGGGCGACCACCGACTCGGTCCCGATGCGCTCGAACGCGGTCACGTAGTCCTTGCTGGTGACCTCGCGGTTCACCGGCGGGCCGAACATCACGCCCTTCTTGAGCGTGAAGGTCCAGGTGGTGCCGTTGTCGGTGGGCTCCGGGATGGACTCCGCGACGTCCGGCACGAGCTCGACGCCCGCCGCGCCCTCGGTGTGCCGGTATCCCGTGAGCTGACGGGTGAGCAGGTTCGAGTAGAGGTCCCAGGCCCAGCCCAGGTACTC
The DNA here is from genome assembly GCA_020848615.1 of Thermoleophilia bacterium. Taxonomy (GTDB): domain Bacteria; phylum Actinomycetota; class Thermoleophilia; order Miltoncostaeales; family Miltoncostaeaceae. Next base: position 79,506 of record JADLHW010000024.1, on the reverse strand, counting down.
GCCGGACGGGTCGAACCCGCCGTTGAAACCGAAGTCGGTGGTCCCGACCCGGTAGATGCCGCCCTTCGCTGCGGCGGCACCATTGTCGCCACCGTTCGTGTCGCTGTCTCCGGAGTCATCGCCTCCGCACGCCGCGAGGCCCAGAGAGCCCGCCAGCACCAGCGCCCCGAACAGGGCCCAGGTCCCCATCTTCCGGGGTCTCATGACGTCTTGTCCTCCTTGGTGGTCACCGGTCCGCCTTCGGATCGAGCGCATCACGCAGCCCGTCACCCAGCAGGTTGAACGCAAGCACGGTCAGCAGGAGGAAGATGCCAGGGAACAGCATCAGCCACCATGCGACGTCGAAGATGCCGGAGGCGTCGCTGATCATGCGGCCCCACGACGGTGTGGAGTCCGGCACGCCGAGCCCCAGGAACGACAGATATGCCTCGAACAGGATGTTCTGAGGAACCAGCAGCGACGCGTAGACGATGATCACGGAGATCAGGTTGGGCAGGATCTCGCGGAACATGATCGTGAGGTCGCCCGCCCCCACGGACCGGCTCGCCTCCACGAACTCGCGCTCGCGCAGCGACAGCACCGCCCCCCGCACGATCTTCGCGACGTACGGCCAGCTGAACAGCGCGATCACGATGATCACGAGCATGAGCCCCGGTTTCACCGCCCCGCCGAAGCAGCCCTCCCGGGAACTGCCGCACGCCGTGACGATGCCGATGGCGAACAGCAGCAGCGGCAGCGACAGCACGATGTCTGCGGTCCGCGAGATGAGCGTGTCGAGGATCCCGCCCCGGTAGCCGGCGATGAGGCCGAGCGTCACGCCGATCACCACGGCCACGCTGGTCGCCACCACGCCGACGATCAGCGAGACGCGGGTGCCGTAGGCGATCCGCACCAGCACGTCCCGGCCGGACGCGTCGGCGCCGAACCAGAACGAGCCGTTGGGGCCCTTGGGAAGCCCGAAGTCGTCGGTCATCTGCCGGAACAGCTGGTTCGGGTCGTGGCCGCTGATGCCCGCGATCAGCGGGGCGGCGAACGCCAGGACGACCAGCAGCCCGATGAACACCAGGGACGCCATCGCCAGCCGGTCGCGCCGGAACCGCATGAGGAACAGCTGCCACGGGGTCCGGGCCTGCACGCCCGGCACCGTCGCCGGCTCAATGCCGATGGGCTCCTCGCCGCCGGTGACGGGCGCGGTGGTCAGCGCCGTCCGTCCGGGCTCATGGGTGCATGGGTGGGCGTGGGGTCCTCCCCGGGGGTCGTCCGGCGGGAACGGCCGGATGTGACCGGTCACACTCCCATTTCCGGGGGGTTCGGCGGAAGGCCTGCGAACTCCTCCCTGGGCTTTCTGACCGGTTGCACTGACGGATGACCCACTCCGGCAGTGTCAGATGGGCCGTGCGGTCCCGGCGGCCGGACGCCGGGGGCCGGGGATTCCCGCCGGGTCCCGGTCGTCAGCCCACGGCTCGCCACATCCGCGCCTCGAAGGGCTCCGGGTCGCTGCCCGGCGCGTCCCGGTCGAAGGCGACGTGCGCGTGCCCGAGGGCGGCGAGGCGCTCCAGGGCGGCGATGAACGTGGACGGCTGGGCGTTCCCGCCGGCGCGCTCGAACAGCACCCGTTCCCGCACGGGCCCGCCGGCCGCGTGCAGCGCATCCAGGATCGCCCTGTCGAGCGGGGTGATGGGGTCGTCCCTCATGGTCCCTCCGGGGTCGCGGGTCACGGTCATCATCGCCCCTCGCGCGGCCGGTGCCGCGGGCGCGGCGGGTACGTCAGGTCGGGTCGGGCTCCGGTCGATACGCATGTCATGGGACGTCCCGGCGATTCCCCCGCGTCGTTGCGCCCGCTGGGCGTGATCGCGCACGCCGAACGCCGGCTCCTGCTGGTGGTGGGTGCGGCGGTGGCGACGGGCGTCGCGGGATTCCTCCCCCTGCTCGCGCTGGGCGATGCCGTTCCGGCGGCCGCGGTGACGGCGTCCGGTCAGGTCGCGGCCGGTGCGGCGGCGGTGGCCGCGCTCGCCCGGCCGTTGCTGATCGCACGCGAGCGGTGGGCGTGGGGGCTCATCGGCACGTCGGTCGCCCTGCTGGCGGCCGGCGACGCGCTGTGGCGGGTGCTCGGCGAGCCGAGTGTGTCGGCGGCCGACGGCGTGTCCCTGGCGGGCCTCGCGGTGATGCACGTTGGGCTGGTGTTGCTCATGCGCGGCCGCGTGGCGCGCACCGGCGTGATGCTGGCCGACGCGCTGGCGGCGGTCCTGGCCGTGACCGCGGTGGGCGTGGCGGCGCTCGTGCCGCCGCTGGTGGCCGGCGGCGGCGGGGGCCGGGAGACGGCCGTGGACCTCGCCCGCCCCATGTGGGGTCTGGCGCTCGTCGCCACCATCCTGGGCGCCGCCGCCCTCACCGGCTGGCGGCCGGGGCGCGACGCGCAGGTGCTGCTGGCGGGCACCGGGATCCTGCTGCTGGCGGACGTGGCGCCCCTGACGGGCGTCGTGCACGGCGTACCGGAGTCCCTCGGCGACGGCCTGTGGCCCGTGGGGCTCGCGGTGGTGGGCGCGGCCGGCTGGTGCCGCGGCCCGCGCCGCCGGTCCGGGCGGGGGTCGTGGCAGGCCGTGGTGCTCCCCGCCGTGCTGGGCACGGTCGCGGCCGTGCTGCTGCTGGGTGCCGGCATGCGGCCGGTGCATCCGCTCGCCGTGGTGGTCGCGGCCGCCGCCGTGCTGGCCGTGCTGGCGCGCGGCACGCTCCTGCGGGTGGAGGGCTGGGGCCTGGAGCGCACCCTGGCGGCGGCCGAGCGGGCGGCCGCGAGGGATCCCCTCACCGGCCTGCTCACCCACCGCGCGTTCCGCGAGCGGGTCGCCGAGGCGGTGGCCCGGGCCGGCACCCTGCGGGAGCCCGTGTCGCTGGTCCTGCTCGACATCGACCACTTCGCGGCGGTGAACGACGCGCACGGCCACCTGGCCGGCGACGCGCTGCTGCGCGCCGTGGCGGACCGCCTGCGGGAGGTCGCGCGGACGGAGGACGTCCTGGCCCGCATCGGGGGCGAGGAGTTCGCCTGGGTGCTGCCCGGCGCCGACGACCTGGCCGCCTGGGACGCCGCGGAGCGCGCCCGCCACGCCATCGCCGCGATCGACCTGCCGGGCATCGGGCGCATCACGGCCTCCGGCGGCGTCGCCGACATGCGGCACGCCCATGACGCCGCGGAGCTGGTGAAGCTGGCCGACGGCGCCCTGTACTGGGCGAAGGCGCAGGGGCGCGACGTGGTGTTCCGGTACAGCACCGAGGTGGTGCGGGCCCTGTCCGCCGACGAGCGCGCCCGCCAGCTCATGCGCGGCCAGGCCCTCAACGCCATGCGCGTGCTCGCCCGCGCGGTGGACGCCCGGGACCGGTACACCGCCCAGCACTCCGAGCGGGTCGCCGAGCTGTGCGTGCGCCTGGCGACCGCCCTGGGCTGGGACCATCCCCGGATCGTGGCCCTGCAGGAGGCGGCCCTGGTGCACGACGTCGGGAAGATCGGCGTCCCCGACGCCATCCTCCTCAAGGCGTCCGCGCTCACCGAGGAGGAGCGCCTGCGCGTGGAGGGCCACGCCGCGCTGGGCGCGCAGATCGTCGCGGACGTCCTGTCCGTCGAGCAGGGTGCGTGGGTGCGCGCCCACCACGAGCGGTACGACGGCGCCGGCTACCCCGACATGCTCGCCGGGGAGGACATCCCGCAGGGCGCGCGGATCCTCACCGTCGCCGACGCCTGGGACGCGATGACCACCGACCGGCCCTACCGGCTGGGGCTGCCGGTGGGCGACGCCCTGGGGCGCCTCGTCGCCGGCGGCGGCACGCACTTCTGCCCGCGGGTGGTGGAGGCGATGGTCGTGCTGCACGAGCACGGCCTGCTGGAGCCGGCGGGCGCCGTCGCGTAGTGGCGGGACCCCGGGCGGGGGTGCGGGCGCGCCGCACCGGGCATCGCATCGTCCCGGATGGCGAACCACCCTTTGACCACCGACAACCGGGTCGGTAAGAACTGCCGCCAGCCGCCGCGATCCGGCGGACCGACCCGGAGCGTGACGCGTGTCGCAGCAGGAGTGGAGTGACTGGTACCGCCACGAGGACCCCACCGAGTGGGTCCTGCCGCGGATCCTCGCCAAGCGGGCGGAGGCGACCCCCGACCGGCCGTACTACCGGTTCGGCGACGGAGAGTGGATCACCTACGGCGGCATGCGGGCGCGCAGCAACCGGGTCGCGAACGCCCTCATCCGCCACGGCGTCTCGACCGGTGACGTGGTCTCCACGCTGCTGCCGAACATGGAGCCGCACCTGGAGATCTGGTTCGGCATCCTCGCTTCGGGCGCCACGCAGTGCCCCATCAACACCGCCTACCGCGGGGACTTCCTGTCCTGGGCGATCAACCTCCCGCAGTCGCGGATGCTGGTGATCGGGGACGGGTTCCTGGAGGAGCTGGACGGCGTCATCGACGAGCTGCCGAAGCTCGAGCGCGTGGTGGTGGTGCCCACCGGCGCCCGGAGGGGCCCGGACCCGCGCAGGCCGTGGGAGACCCTCGAGGCGTTCCTGGACGGGGCGACCGACGCGGACCCCGGCGTCGAGGTGTCGTGGACCGGCGACGCCCGCATCATGTTCACCTCCGGCACCACCGGCCGCAGCAAGGGCGTGATCAAGCAGCACGCGTCCGACTACTTCTCCGGGAAGACGTACACGCTGGTGTGCGACGTCACGGAGGACGACGTCCTCTACTCGTGCCTGCCGCTGTTCCACAGCAACGCGCAGGTGCTGGCCTCCTACCCGGCGATGATCGCCGGCGCTCGGATCCAGTTCCAGGACCGGTACTCCTCCAGCCGCTTCTGGCCCACCGTCACCGAATGCGGCGCCACCATCCTCAATACCGTGAGCGCCATCAACTACTTCATCTGGAACACCCCGGCGGGCGACCTCGACCGCGGCCACCGGGTGACGCGGATCATGGCGATGCCCGCCCCGAAGGACATCTACTTCGACTTCCAGGACCGCTTCGGCGTGCGCTTCATCGAGGGCTACGGCCTCACCGAGACCGGCATGGTCACCTACCACCCGCCGGGCCGCGCCCCGCGCCCCGGCAGCTGCGGCATCGCCACCCCGGGCTTCGAGGTGACGGTGGTGGAACCCGGCACCGACCGCCCCCAGCCGCCGAACACCCAGGGCGAGATCGTGGTGGACATGCGGATCCCGAACATCGTGATGCGCGCGTACGTCGGGATGCCCGAGAAGACCGCCGAGGACTTCAAGAACCTCAAGCTCCACACCGGCGACCTGGGCGAGATGGACGTGGACGGGTATCTGTACTTCCGCGACCGCCTGAAGGACTACATCCGGCGGCGCGGGGAGAACGTGTCATCGGTGGAGGTGGAGCAGACCGTGCTGTCGCACCCCGACGTCCTGGAGGTCGCCGCGGTCGGCGTGAAGGCCCTGGAGGGGGCGTCCGCCGAAGACGAGATCCTCGTGTGCGTCGTGCCGCGCGGCGACACCCTCGACCCGGCGAAGCTGCTGGACGACCTGGAGCCCAAGATGCCGTACTTCGCCCTGCCCCGGTACGTGCGCGTGATGGAGCACCTGCCGAAGACCCCCACCGAGCGCGTGCGGAAGGTGGAGCTGCGCATGGAGGGCATCACGTCCGACACCTACGACCGGGCCGCGAGGTGAGCGTCCCCCGCCACGGGCTGCTCATCGGCGGGGAGGTCGTCGAGACCGAGGCGTGGATGGACGTGGACGACCCCGCCACCGGCGAGGTCATCGCGCGGATCGCCGCCGCCACCCCCGACGACGCCATGCGCGCCGTGGCCGCCGCGAACGCGGCCCTCCCGGGGTGGCGCGCCACCCCGCCGCTGGAGCGCGGCGCCCTCATCGCGAAGCTCGCGCGCCTGCTGGACGATGAGGCCCCGCGCATCGCGGAGCTCATCCACCGCGAGGAGGGCAAGCCGCTGGGCGAGGCGCAGGCCGAGGTGGCCCGCGCCAACGAGGTGGTGCACCACTTCGCGGCGGAGGCGGAGCGGCTGTGGAGCAGCCACCTGCCCGCCGGCCCGGGCGGCCGCGGCAGCACCGTGCGCCCTGACCCGGTGGGCGTGGTGGCCGCCATCACCCCGTGGAACTTCCCGGTGGCGCTGGTGGTGTGGAAGCTCGCGCCGGCCCTGGCCGCCGGCTGCACCCTGGTGGTCAAGCCCGCCCAGGAGGCGCCGCTGGCGGCGTGGGCGGTGTGCGAGGCCGCCCAGCGGGTGCTCCCGCCCGGGGTGGTGAACTGCGTGACCGGCGAGGGGCCGCCGCTCGGGGAGGCCCTGGCGACCGCCGACGGGGTGGAGAAGGTGGCGTTCACCGGGTCCCGCCGCGTGGCGGAGCTCATCGCCGGCTGGGCGGCGCCGCGGCTGAAGCACCTGTCCCTGGAGCTCGGCGGCCACGGGCCGCTCATCGCCCTGCCGGACGCCGACGTGGCGACCGTCGTGGACGTCGCCGTGAGCCAGGGGTACGCCAACGCGGGGCAGGCCTGTTACTCGGTGAACCGCGTGCTGGCGCACCGGTCGCTGGTGGCGGACGTGCTGGACGGCATCCGGGAGCGCGTCGCCGCGTTGACGCTGGGGCCCATGGCGACCGAGCGGGGCCTGGAACGGCATCGCATGCTCATGGAGGACGCCCGGGCCCGCCACGCGAAGGTGGAGGGCGGGGAGGACCTGGGCGGGCGGTTCGTCGCCCCGGCCCTGGTCACCGGCGCCGGCCCCGGGGTGCGCCTGGTGGACGAGGAGCCGTTCACCCCGGTGGTGGCCGTGATGGCGTACGACGAGGTCGCCGACGCCGTGGCCGAGGCGAACCGCCCGGACTACGGCCTGGTGGGGTACGTGTGCGGCGAGGACCTGCGTCGCACGATGGACGTCGCCCAGGCGGTGGAGTGCGGGACCGTGGTCGTCAACGGATGGAGGGTCGTGGTGCCGTACGCGCCGTATGCCGGGTGGCGGGGATCCGGGGTGGGGGCCGAGCTGGGCCGGCCCGGCCTGGAGGCGTTCATCCGCTGGCAGCACCTGCGGGTGCTCGCGTGAACCGCCGGGAGGTCGGCCTCAGGGAGTTCGCCCGCGCCACCGACGGCCGGGGCCCGGTGGCCACCGGCGTGGTGCGCGCCGCCTCGCCGGTGCTCGCCGACGGCGTCGACCGGTTCATCTTCGCCGACACCTTCTCGCGCTCCGGCCTGGGCGCGCGGGAGCGGGAGATGATCACCGTGACCGTGCTCGCCGCCATCGGCGGGGCCGAGAACCAGCTGGGCGTCCACGTGCCCGCGGCGCTGCGCTGCGGGGCCGACGCCGAGGAGCTGCTGCAGCTCTGCGAGCAGATCGCCCCGTACTGCGGCTTCCCCCGCGCGCTGAACGCCCTGCGGGCGGTGCGCGCGGTGATGGAGGAGCGCGGCCTGCCGCTGCCGGCCCCGGTGGCGGAGATCGCGCTGCCCGACCACGGCACCCTGGCGACGAACCAGGGGGAGGGGGAGGCGGGCGACCTCCTGCTGCACGCACCCGAGCTCGACCGCCGTGCCTGGCGCGACGTGATCGCCGCGATGCCGGACCGCCGTGTGATCGCGCCGGACCTGCGGGGCGCCGGCGCCGCGGTGGGGGCGCCCGCCGCCCCGGACACCGCGCGCCTGGTGCAGGACACCCTGGGCGTGATGGACGCCGTGGGCCTGCGCACCGCCCGCGTGGTGTGCCTGGGCGCCGCCGCCCCGCTGGGCGCCGCCCTCGCCCAGGCCGCCCCGGACCGCGTGACCGGCCTGGTGCTGGTGGGGCCGCTGCGGCCCGGCGGTGCGGGCGGCGTCCCGGGCACCACCGGCCCCGACGCCGGCGACGTCGCCCACTGGCTCCAGGCGCGAACCCTGGCGGCCGACCCCTGGGCCGCCCGCTACGTGCGGGACCGCGTCCACCGGCTCGACGTGGAGGGCTGGTCGGCGCTGGTGCACGCGCTGTCCTCGGCGGATCCCACCGCGACCGGCGGCGTGCCGGTGCGCGTGGTCCTGGGCGAGCACGACCAGCTGGTCGAGCACGGGGTGGTGTCGGTGGCCTGGCTGGGCGCGACACTGGAGCACGTCGCGGGCGCGGGGCACCTCGTGCCCCTGGAGGCGCCGCGGGCGCTGGCCCAGGCGCTGGGGTAGCCCGGGGACCGGCCGCCGGGCCGGTTTCGGGGGTTCCGGCCCGGGCGCGATACTCCGGCCGTGCCCCCGCGCCGCCCCGACCGCCGCCCGCCGCATCCTGCGGCGGGCCTCCTCCTGCTCCTGGGCGCCACCGTCGCGGTGGGCGGCGGGCTCGGCTCACTGGTGCTGGGCGGCGGGGACGCCACCGGGGGGACGTCCGCCCTGCTGGCGGCCGCTCCGCCGCCGGTGGTGACCCCGGCCGTGCCCCTTCCGGTGGCGGGCGCCGAACCGGGCGACACCCCGCAGGACGCCGCGCCCGCCCCGCTGGAGGAGACGGCGCCCGCCACCGCCCCCGCCGCGACGACGGCCACCGCGCCACCGCCCCCCGGGCCCGAGCTGCCGGGCCGTGACGGCACCACCCCGTCCCAGCGGCCCGCGCCCGAGCCGGAGCCCGCCCCCGCCACCACCGCGCCCGCGCCGGAGACCCCGCCGGCGGCGACCACCCCGGGCACCACCACCACCGCGGCGCCGCCGGAGTCACCCCCGCTCACGCCGTACGTGCCGCCGCCCACCGCGGTCATCCCCGCCGGCGTGCTCCCCGACGCCGCGGGCGCCCGCGGCGTGCTGCGCGCCCAGCGGGCCGCCGCCGGCACCGGATCCCAGGAGGCCGCGGACATCACCTGGCTGCTGGAGCTCGACCGCCGGTACGTCACCGCCGGCGCGCCCGACGGGCGCCGGGCGACCATCGCCCGGGCGCTGCGCGCGAATGCCTGGTGGTACGCGTCGCGGCGCTCCCCGGCGCGCCGGGTGATCCTCCGCGACCCCGACGGGATGATCCTCACCTACCGCGAGGGCCACGGGTTCATGATGAACCCGGTGGCCACCACGGGCCGGTGGCGGGGGCTCAACGACGACCGCACCCCCGAGGAGCTCGCCGAGCCGCTGCTGCAGATGGGCGTCCTCCGCGGGGGCGGGGACACCTCCATGGTCTGGGAGTACTACGACGTCCCGGCCGACCCCCCCGCCATCCGGCCCGGCGTGTCGGGGATGGCGCAGAGCCGGCTGGTGGAGCTGCTGTCCACCGCCTACCGCCGTACGGGGCGCACGCGGTTCGCGGAGGCCGCGGCACTGGCGCTGGAGGGCCTCGCGCGGTCCGTCGACGGGGGTGGCGCGACGTCCATGGTGCGCCTGGACGGATGGGACGCCGCCCACCCGTGGTACGTCGAGCGCGCCTACCCCGGTGAGGACCCCTGGACCGGGGCCGCCCTCAACGGCTTCATGGTGACGCTGCTGTCGCTGCGCAACGCCGGGAACCGGCTCACCCAGGCACCGGAGGCGCCGGAGGCCGCGGTCGGCACCGGTACCGCCGCCGCCACGCCACCGCCGCCGGACCCCGTGGCGGGGCGCGCGGCGCGCCGTGCCCGGCAGCTCGCCGACCGCGGCGCGGAGACCCTGCGGGATGCGCTGCCCGCGCACGACCTGGGGGACTGGAGCCTGTACGGCCTGCTCACCCCCGGACGGCCGCGCGGCACGTACCGCGCCGACCTGAACTACCACTGCTACCACGTGTTCCTGCTGCGGGCGCTCGCCCGCTCCTACCCCGACCTCGGGTTCGCGGCGACCGCGGACCGCTGGCAGGGGTACGTGGACGCACGCGGCCTGGAGTGCCCGCCGCGCTGACGGCCGGCGCGGACGGTCCCCGGGTGGGCCGACCACCGCGATGGCCGAATGGCCGGCCGGGATACCGGGCGGCGGACTCCCGCGGTGACCGGGGCCCTTGCCCCGCCGGGAGGCAGCGGAGAACATGGCCCCGGGATGTTGGAGCGTTTCCTCTTCACGCCGGAGGGCCGGATCCGCGTGCGGCGGATGCTGGCCACCGTCATCGGCCTGGTGGCCTCGGCCCTGCTCGGCACGGTGCTGCTGGTCATCACGCCCGTGTGGAACGGGAACCAGCACATGCAGACGCTGTGGGTCTTCTTCGCGGTGTTCGTGCTGAAGTTCCCGCTGGTGGGCTTCTGCTGGTGGCTCATCATCCGCAACAAGGAGCTGCCCGGCCGCCCCGTGGTGTGGTCCGCGGACGAGGTGGACGAGATCCTCGCGTACCTGCGCACCGAGGCCCGCCGCGCCCTGGACCTCAAGGACGTCCAGCCGCGGCTCGTCTACCTGTCCCGGGAGGCCTGGCACGTGGCCGACCAGGCCGAGGGCGGCCTGAAGGCCGACGCGGTGGGCGTGGCGCTGGAGATCGACCGCATGCTGCGCGACCTGCGCCGCCGCCAGCAGGGGCGCACCTCCGCCTCCTGAGGCCCGTCAGCCCGCGGGGAGCCGCGCGAGGCGCCGCTGCAGATGCCGGCGCTCCACGGTGTTCGCGGCCCGGGCGATCGCCGCGCGGTACGCGGCGGCCGCCTCCGCGTGGCGGTCCAGCCGCCCCAGGAGCTCCGCGCGAGCCACGTGGAACGGCCCGAAGCCGTCCAGCTCCCCGGCCAGGTCGTCCACCAGGGCGAGGCCCTGGGCGGCCCCGTCGGCCTCCGCCACCGCGACGGCGCGGTTGAGGGCGACCACCGGCGACCCGGTCATCCCCAGCAGCGTGTCGTACAGGGCGGCGATCTGCGGCCAGTCGGTGTCGGCGGCGACGGCCGCCTGGGCGTGCAGGGCCGCGATGGCGGCCTGCACCTGGTACGGCCCGGCCGCGCCGTGCCGCAGGGCGGCGTCCAGCAGCGCCGTGCCGTCGGCGATGCGCCCCCGGTCCCACAGGGAGCGGTCCTGGTCGGCGAGCATCACCAGCTCGCCGCCGGCGTCCACGCGGGCCGCGCGACGGGCGTCGGTGAGCAGCATCAGCGCCAGCAGGCCCCGGGCCTCCGGCTCATCCGGCATCAGATCGGTCAGGGCGGCGCCCAGGCGGATCGCCTCCGCGCACAGGTCGGCGCGCACCAGCGCCTCCCCGCGGGCGGCGGCGTGCCCCTCGGTGAACACCAGGTAGATCACGCGCATCACGCCGGCCAGGCGTTCGGGCAGCAGGTGGTCGGGTGGGACGCGGAACGGGATGCCCGCCTCGCGGATCTTCCGCTTGGCGCGCACCAGCCGCTGATGCACCGCGGCCTCCTCCAGCAGGAACCCGCGGGCGATCTCGGGCACCGTGAGGCCCGCCACCAGCCGCAGGGTGAGCGGCACGCGCGCCTCCTCGGCGAGGGCCGGGTGGCAGCAGGTGAACATCAGGCGCAGGCGTTCGTCGGGCACGTGGGCCTCGGGATCGTCGGGCGCGTCGCCCGGTTCGTGCGGCGGCGTCCATCCGGGCGTGGTGGCCGCCAGGTCGCGCAGCCCGCGGCCCTGGACGGCCCGGTGGCGCAGGACGTCCAGGGCCCGGTTCCTGGCCGTCGCCACGATCCACGCCGCGGGCGACGCCGGCACCCCGTCCCTGGGCCAGGTCTCCAGGGCGGCGGCGAGGGCGTCCTGCACCGCCTCCTCGGCGAGGTCCGGGTCGCCGAACGCGGCCATCAGGGCGGCCACCGCCCGTCCCCAGCTCACGCGGAAGACGGACTCGACCGCCCCTGCGGCCGCCCCGGTCAGCGCGGCGGCTCCGGCATGTCCATGATCGGGCGCAGCTCCACGCTCCCGTGCCGCAGCCCCGGGCACTCCGCCGCGGCCTCCAGGGCCTCGTCGAGCGTCTCGCACTCGAAGATGTAGTAGCCGCCGAGTTGCTCGCGGGTCTCGGCGAACGGGCCGTCGGTCATCACGGGCTTCCCGCCGTCGAGGCGGATGGTGGTCGCCGAGTCGGGCCGCTGGAGCGGCTCGCCGGCCTCGATCACGGAGGCCCATTTGCGCCCGTACGCGAACCAGGGCTCCATCGAGGCCGCGACCTGCTCGGGAGTGGGGTTCTCGGGGTAGCCGGTGCCGTCGGTGTAGATGAGGAGCATGTAGCGCATCGTCGGTCCTCTCTCGGGTCGCCCCCGGCGGGGGTGCTCGCCCCGGTGACGGGAACCGCGCCGGGTTTCGACAGCGTCCCGCGCCGACATGACATCCATCGCACCGATCCGGTGTCAACCCGCCTTCCGGGCGAGGATCTGGGTGACCGCCGCGTCGCCGGTGTGCAGGTGCCCCTCCACCACGTCCCGCTCGACCTCGGCGGCGTGCGGGAACTCCAGTCCGTCCAGCTCGGCCATCGCCACGTCCACGGGCACGAGGCGCTCCGGGTGCGGCGGACCGCCGGTGCCGCGGCCCCAGTGGCCGGGTGAGTACGCCTCCATCACGTACATTCCGCCCGGCGCCAGCCCGGCCACCACCGCCCGGTGGACCGCCGCGCGCAGCGGCGGCGGGAGGTGCACGAACACCGAGACGATCACGTCCCACGCGCCCGGGGCGATCGCCAGGTCGTCCAGCAGCCCCACCTCGGCCCGCACGGTCACGCCGCGGGCGGCCGCCAGGCGCAGGGTCTTGGCGACGCCCACGGCCGAGCCGTCCACCGAGTGGACCTCGAACCCCCGCTCGGCGAGCCACACCGCGTTGCGGCCCTCGCCCTCGGCGAGGCTCAGCAGCCGGCCGCCGGCGGGGAGGCGCGGCGCGACCTGCACGAGGAAGTCGTTCGGCTCGGTCCCGAACGCGAAGTCGTCGCCGGCATACCGGTCGTCCCAGTTCCACGCGGCGGGTCCGGAGTCGTCGGGGCGCACCGCGGCATCATCGCCCATGCCGGCCCGGCGGGCCGGGGCCGATTGCTAGCATCGCCGCCGTGATCACGGTCAAGCTCCCGGACGGGACCCCCCTCGAACTGCAGGACGGCGCCACCGGCCACGACGCGGCCGCCGCCATCGGGCCGGGCCTCGCGAAGGCCGCCGTGGCGATCCTGGTGGACGGCGACATGCGCGACCTCGCGCTGCCGCTGCCCGACGGCGCGGCGATCGCCATCGTCACCAGGAAGAGCGGGGCGGACTACCTCTACCCGATGCGCCACACCGCCGCGCATGTGATGGCGGAGGCCGTCCAGACCCTGTTCCCCGGCACGAAGTTCGCGTTCGGGCCGCCCGTCGACGACGGCTTCTACTACGACTTCGACCTGCCGCGGCCCCTGTCGGAGGACGACTTCCCGGCGATCGAGGCCGAGATGAAGCGCATCGCGAAGGACCGGGCGGGGCTCACGCGGTCGGTGATGAGCACGGACGACGCCCGCGTGTTCTTCGCCGAGCGCGGCCAGGACTACAAGGTGCAGCAGATCGACACCCTCGCCGGGCAGGGCGAGACCACCGTGTCGTTGTACCGGCAGCACGACTTCATCGACCTGTGCCGCGGCCCCCATGTGCACGACACCGGCCAGATCGGCGCGGTGAAGCTCATGTCCGTCGCCGGCGCGTACTGGCGCGGCGACAGCAGCCAGCCGATGCTCACGCGGCTGTACGCCACCTCGTTCCCCACCCAGGCCGAGCTGGACGCCCACCTGGAGCAGCTGGAGCTCGCGCGGGCCCGCGACCACCGCCGCCTGGGCCGCGACCTCGAGATCTTCCACTTCGACGACGCGGGCCCCGGGTTCCCGTTCTTCCTGCCCCGCGGCATGGTCATCGTCAACGAGATCCAGGGCGCGGTGCGCCAGGAGCTCGACGCGATGGGGTACCAGGAGATCCGCACCCCCACCATCCTCAGCCAGGAGCTGTGGCAGAAGAGCGGCCACTGGGAGCACTACCGCGAGAACATGTACTTCACCGAGGTGGACGAGCAGGGCTTCGCCATCAAGCCCATGAACTGCCCGGGCGCCTGCCTGGTGTTCCGCAGCCGCCGGCGCAGCTACCGCGACCTGCCGCTGCGCCTCGCCGAGTTCGGGCACGTGCACCGGCACGAGCTGTCCGGGGTGCTGCACGGCCTGTTCCGGGTCCGCGCCTTCACCCAGGACGACGCCCACATCTTCTGCCGCCTCGACCAGGTGAAGGACGAGGTGCGGGCGGTGCTGGGGCTCATCGAGCGGTTCTACGGGCGCTTCGGGTTCGGCCAGGTGCGCACCTTCCTGTCCACCCGGCCCGAGAAGGCGGCGGGCACCCAGGAGATGTGGGACCGCGCCGAGGCGGCGCTGCGTGAGGCCCTGGAGGGCCGGGAGTACGAGCTCAAGGAGGGCGACGGCGCCTTCTACGGCCCCAAGATCGACTTCCAGGTCACCGACACCATGGGCCGGTCGTGGCAGCTCGGCACCTGCCAGCTGGACTTCTCGATGCCGGAGAAGTTCGACCTCAGCTACACCAGCGCCGACGACACCGAGGAGCGCCCGGTGATGGTGCACCGCGCCGTCCTGGGGTCGATCGAGCGGTTCCTGGGCATCCTCATCGAGGACTGCGGCGGGGACTTCCCGTTCTGGCTCGCCCCGGAGCAGGTGCGCATCATCCCGGTGTCCGACCGGCACCACGCCCACGCGCGGACCGTGCGGGACACCCTGCGCGGCCGCGGCCTGCGGGCCGAGATGGACGCCCGGTCGGAGTCCATGGGCAGGCGCATCCGCGACGGGGAGCTCTGGAAGATCCCGTACCTGCTCATCGTCGGCGACCGCGAGGCGGACACCGGCGAGGTGTCGGTGCGCGCCCGCCACGGGGCGGACACCGGCTCCCGCCCGCTGGCCGTCGTCGCCGACGAGCTGGCCGCGCTCGACGCCGCCGGGGGCGTCCCCGCCTGAGCACCCCTCCGCCGCCGGGCCGGTTCGGGCTGTGCGGCGCCTGCGTCCACCAGCGGCTCGTGCCCACCAGCCGCACGGTGTTCTCCCTCTGCGGCAGGCACGCCGAGGACCCGCGGTACCCGAAGTACCCGCCGGTCCCCGTGCTGCGCTGCCCGGGCTTCGCGGAGCGCCCGGCTTCAAAGGACTGACCGCTACTTCACCTCCGCCCGCCGGATCCGTCGGAGCCCGATGAGCAGCGGGAGCACCAGCCAGGGCAGGGACGACACCACCAGCTGCGCCCATTCGGTGGCGCCGAGCCCGCCCAGGGCGAGGGGGCCCTGGGCCGCCTGGAAGTCGATCCAGGGGCGCAGGTCGGCGAACCATCCGATGGTCTGGGCGCCCAGCTCGAACAACCCGGTCAGCACGAACGTCACCGAGAACAGCACGACGATCGCGGCCGCGCTGTTCAGGAGCAGCGCGCCGAACGCGATGCCGCCCGCCAGCCCGAGCGCCTGCACGAGAAGGAAGCGTGCCAGGTCCGAGGGGCCGGCCCCGAAGTCCGCGCCGGCATCCGACATGACGGCGCAGCCGGCGTAGGCGACGGCGGCGAGCAGGATGCTCAGGGCCGACGCTCCGGCCGCGAGGCCGAGGGCCGCGGCGAGCTTCGCGCCGAACACCCGCATGCGCGACGGCACCTGCGTGAAGGTCGTCAGCGCGGTGCGCTGGCCGAACTCCTGGGTCACCGACAGGATCCCGAGCACGGGGAGGAGGATCCCCATGGGGATGCTCACGGCCGTCAGGAAGTCCCCGAACGAGACGGACATGTCCCGCGCCACGACCACGGCGAGCATGACGCCCAGGATCGCGGCGGTGATGAGGCCGATGCTGATGAGCAGCCACCGGCCGGCGCGGGTGTCGGCCATCTTGCGGACCTCCACCGACACCAGGCGGCCGAACGGCACCGCGGGCGTGGCGGACAGGTCGAAGGGCCGGAACGCGATGGGCTGGACGGTCATGCGGCGATCCTCTCCGGGAGCGCGGCGTCCCGCTGCGTGCCGGCGGTGAGCTGGAAGAACACGTCCTCGAGGCCGTCGCCGTCGGGCCGCAACCCGGTGAGGACCAGCCCGCGCCGGGCGGCGAGGGTGCCGACGGCGAGCGCGGGTGCGTCGACGTGCAGGCCGGCGCCGGCGGGACGGTGGGCGAGGCCCTCCTCGCGCAGGGCGCCGGCGAGGGCGTCCGGGTCCGCCGCCTCCACGAGCACCCCGTCGTGGGCGCGCGCCAGGAGCGTGGCCTTGTCGCCGGCCGCGACGATGCGGCCGTGGCCGATGAGGACCATGTCGTCGGCGACCTGCTCCACCTCGTGCAGCAGGTGGCTGGACAGCAGCACGGTGCCGCCGCGGGCGGCGAAGCCGCGCAGCAGGTCGCGGATCCAGCGGATGCCGGCGGGGTCGAGGCCGTTGGCGGGCTCGTCGAGGATGAGCACGGAGGGGTCGCCCAGCAGGGCGTTGGCGATGCCGAGGCGCTGCCGCATGCCCAGGGAGTAGTCCCGCACGCGACGGGCCGACTCGGCGTCCGTGAGGCCGACGAGGTGCAGCATGTCGTCCACGCGGGTGTCGGGCACGCCCATGGTGCGGGCGCCCAGCACCAGCACCTCGCGGCCGGTGCGGCCGGCGTGCTGGGCGGAGGCGTCCAGCAGGACGCCCACGTGGCGGGCGGGGTTGGGGATGTCGGTGAAGCCGTGGCCGCCCACGGTGACCTCGCCGTGGGTGGGGGCGGTGAGCCCCACCATCATGCGCATGGTGGTGGTCTTGCCCGCCCCGTTGGGGCCCAGGAAGCCGGTGACGCGGCCCGGCGTGCAGGTGAAGGTGACGTCGTCGACGGCGGTGAAGCCGCCGTAGCGCTTGGTGAGTCCGGTGACGGTGATCATGTGCCCAGCCTGGTCCGCGATGGGCCCGGGCACATCGGGCGGGCGTCGCGAGCGGGGTCCGACGAAAGTTGTACCGATGCGGCGACCGCCGGCGGATGGGCGGCCCACCCGGGGTCCCCTAGCCTTGGTGCGTGACCCGCGCCGACCCCGTGCCGTGGCAGCCGCCCCTCACCCGGTGGGGGCGGTCGTGGCGCCTCGCCGTGATGCTGGCCGTGAGCGCCGCCGTGGCCGGCGAGCCGCTGGTGACCCTCGCCGACGACGGCAGGTGGGGCTGGATCCTGCTCGATCTCCTGCTGGGCGCGGCGGCGTTCGTGCTGGTCACCCGCCGCCGCCGCTGGCCGGTCCCCGTGGCGCTGGGCATCGCGCTGACGGGCCTGGTGTCGATGTCGGGCACGGGCCCCGCGATGCTCGCCCTGGTGTCGGTCGCCACTCGGCGGCGGTGGGGCGAGGTCCTGAGCGTGGGCGTGGTGGCGATCGTGGCGGGCCACCTCTACGTGCTGCTGGTGCCGGAGCAGGACGGCGACCCGTTCTGGCTCACGCTGTTCGTGGGCGTCGTGTTCACCGCGGCGCTCAGCGGGTGGGGCATGTACATCGGCTCGCGCCGCGAGCTCCTGTGGCAACTGCGCGACCGGGCGGAGCGGGCGGAGGCCGAGCAGGCGCTGCGCGCCGACCGCTCGCGGGCGAACGAACGCGCCCGCATCGCGCGGGAGATGCACGACGTGCTCGCACACCGCATCTCCCAGATCGCCATGCACGCCGGCGCGCTGGCCTTCCGTGAGGACCTGCCCGCCCACGAGCTCCGCCGCGGCGCCGCCGACATCCAGCAGCGCGCCAACGCGGCGCTCACCGACCTGCGCGGCGTGCTCGGGGTGCTGCGCGACCCGGACACCGGGGGCGCGGTGGACCGGCCGCAGCCCACCTTCGCCGACGTGCCCGTCCTGGTCGAGGAGTGCCGTGCCGCCGGCATGGCCGTCGACTACGCCGCCGAGGTGGCCGGCGCCGTGCCCGAGGCCCTGGGGCGCACCGCGTACCGCATCGTCCAGGAGGGGCTCACGAACGCCGGCAAGCACGCTCCCGGGGCGGAGGTGCGGGTGCGGCTGGACGGCGACCCCGACCGGGGGCTGGACGTCACGGTGAGCAACCCCCTGGGGTTCGGGGCGTCGGGCACCCCGGGCGCGGGGCTGGGCCTGGTGGGGCTCGCCGAGCGCGCGCAGCTGAGCGGCGGGACGCTCGAGACCCGCCGGGTCGACGGCACCTTCGCGTTGCACGGGTGGCTGCCTTGGCCGGCGTGATCCGCGTCCTGCTGGTGGACGACGACCCCCTGGTGCGGTCGGCGCTGTCGCTCATGCTCGGCTGGCAGGAGGACCTGCGGGTGGTGGGCGAGGCCCCGGACGGCGCCGCGGGCGTGGCGCGCGCCGGGGAGCTGCGGCCGGACGTCGTGCTCATGGACATCCGCATGCCGGTGATGGACGGGCTTGAGGCGACCCGCCGGCTCCTGCGGGACCCCTCGCCGCCCCGGGTGATCGTGCTCACCACCTTCGATGCCGACGAGAACGTCGTGCGCGCGGTCGCCGCCGGCGCCGACGGGTTCCTGCTGAAGGACACCCCGCCCCCGGCGATCATCGACGCCATCCGCAGGGTCGTGGACGGCGAGGCGATGCTGTCCCCGTCGGCCACCCGCAGCCTCGTCGCCCGGGTGCGGGCGGACGCCGCCGGCGACCGCTCCGCCGCCGCCCGCGTGCGCCTGGACGCGCTCACCGGCCGGGAGCGCGAGGTCGCCCTCGCCGTGGGCCGCGGCCTCGCCAACGCGGAGATCGCGGCGGAGCTCCACATGTCGGTCCCCACCGTGAAGACCCACGTGTCCCGCCTGCTGGACAAGCTCGGCGCCGCGAACCGCGTGCAGATCGCGATCTGCGTCCACGATGCCGGGATGGGCTGACCCCCGGCCGGTCGCCCGGCCGATCGACCGCCGGCGCGGTCAATCGGTCGGACGGGCCGCGGTCACCGCTTGCGCGGCATCGGCACCGGGTTGGCCTGGCCGATCCCCGACGGGTCGTCCAGGGCGACCAGCAGCCATCCCAGCGGGTCCCCGGCGGCCGGCGAGGCCGCGGACAGGGTGAGGGTCCGCTCCTGCCCGGCCGCGAGGGCGACCGTCGCGCCGTTCTCCACCGCGGGCGCGAGCGGCCGGTACCGCGCGGTGCCCGTGCCGTCCTCGTCCCCCGTGAGGGTGTCGTACGTGGTCACCCCGTAGGTGATCGCGGTGGCGTCGCCGATGTGGCGCAGCGGCAGCGGCATGAGCACCGTCCCGCCGTTCAGCGGCGCGGTCATCTCGAGACGGTCGATGATGGCGCCGGACGCGTCGATCACGAACGCCTGCATGCGGCCGTTGTGGGAGCCGATGTCGGCGAGCCCGGAGTCGACGCCCACCAGCAGCAGGTCGGCGGAGTCGTCGCCGTCGGTGTCGATGGAGACGTCGAACTCCGTCCGCGCGGGGTTCGCGAGGGCGTCGCCCAGGGTGACCGCGAACAGCAGGGCCGGGTCCGTCCCGGCGACCGTCTGCACCCCGGCGGTGCGGATGTCGACGGTGTCCTCGGCGTCCCCGGACGGGTCCGCCAGGCCCCAGGCGAACACGCCCACGCGGGTGCCGTGCACGCCGGAGTTCTCCACCGGCACGGTCACCCGGCGGGCGCCGCCGGAGACGGTGCGCAGGCGGGTGTTCCCCGTGGAGACGGCGGAGCGGCCGGCCGGGACCAGCAGGAAGGGCACGCGGAGCGCGTACGCCCCCTCCCGGGCCGTCACCGGCGTCGCGACCACCGCGCCGCGCACGGTGGTGAGGCCGTCGCCGGCGCCGGGCAGGCCCGCCACGGCCGACCTGGAGAGGCTCACGGCGAGCGACACGTTCACCGAGCCGCGGGCCGGGACCGTCACCCGGGTGTCCGACAGGGACAGGCGGGCGCCGTGGAGGTCGCCGCCGGCGTCCGTCGCGATCGTGTACGTGACCGACCGGGAGCCGTCGTTGGTGATGCGGAACCGGCGGGTCTCGGAGATCGCGCCGTTCGCCGGGCGGTACCCGAACGACAGGTTGCCGAGGCCGTCGGACGTGGTGGCCCGCACCGTGGCGCGCACGGCCCGCGCCGGCTGCACGAGCCCGGCCCCGGAGGTGAGCACGTCGGCGGCGGCGAGGTCCGCCGCGTCGGCGGAGGCCGTCCCCATGATCGCGGCCTTCACGTCGGCGGGGCTCCAGCCCGGGTGGGCCTGCCGCACCAGTGCCGCGATCCCGGCGGCGTACGGAGACGCCATCGAGGTCCCGGAGTGGCGGACGGCGGCGGTGCCGGTGCCGACGGCCGCGGAGGCGATGTCCACGCCCGGGGCCACGACGTCGGGCTTCAGGGCGGAGTCGTTCCACCGCGGCCCGGAGGAGGTCCACACCTCCGCGCGGCGGAACAGGGGGTTCGCCAGGCGCGGGGCGGGCGTCACCGACACCGCGGTGCCGTCGGCGGCGCGCAGGGCCGCGAGGGCGTCCACCGGGGCGACCAGCACCGGGATCGTGACGTCCGGCAGCGCATCATCGGTGGTCCCGTACCCGGTGTCGTTGCTCACGAGGATCACCGCGGGGGCCCCGGCGGCCTGCGCCAGCAGCGCCTTGGTGCGGTGGTCGCAGATCCCGAGGATCACCACCGGGATGCCCCCGGCGGGCACGGATGCGTAGTCGGCGGCGTCGCATCCGGCGCCCAGCATCCCCGGGGTGCCGGTCACCGTGAGCGTCCCCTGCAGCCCCCCGGGGATCGTCGCCCCGGTGGTCTCCTGGACGACGGTGGCGGACAGGGACGGGCCCTGGAGGGTGGCGCCCGTGTAGTCGGCGACCGAGTCGGCCGCGCCGACCGCGATGGCGGTGTCCGCCGCGGCCGGCGATCCGCCGGTGTAGGCCCCGGGGCCCTCGTTGCCGGTGGCGGCGACCACCGTCACGCCGGCCCGGGTGGCGGTGCGCACCGCCGCGGCGAGGGGCTCGTCGCTCCCGGTGTACACCCCGCTGAGCGACATGTTGATGACGTCGACGCGGTCCCGCACGGCACGGTCGATGGCGGCCATGATCACGGTGTCCTCGGCGTCCCCGCTGCCGCAGCCGAACACCCGGTACGCGTACACCCTGGCCTCCGGGGCCACGCCGGGACCCACCCGGAACCCCTGCGAGGCGAGGGCGCCCTCCGTGTATGGACCGGTGTAGGGGGTGCCGTCCTGACGCACGCCGGTGCCGGCGGCGATGCCGGCCACGTGGGTGCCGTGGCCCTCGCAGTCCAGGGGCACGCGGTCGGGCCGCGGGGTCGCGGTGGCGGGGTCCGACGGGTCGTAGGCGTCGCCCACGAAGTCGTACCCGCCGGCGACCTTCGCCGTGGGGAATCCCGATGCGGCGGGGTCGGTGCCGGCATCGGCGGCGAACGCCGACGGGTCACCGGAACCGCCGAGGTCGGCGTGGTGGAAGTCGACGCCGCTGTCGATGATGCCGATGCGGACGCCGCGGCCCGTGTACCCGGGGTCCTGCCACGCCGACGGCACGCCGGTGAACGGCACCGCGGAGGTGAGGGCCCGGCTCACGCGGTGGCTGCGGTGGACGGCCACGACGCCGGGGAGGGTGCGCAGCGCGGCGACGCGGTTCGCCGGCACGCGTACCGCGACGCCGTTGTAGGCGTCGCGGTACGTGGCGATCACCCTCGCGCCGCGCGCCCGCAGCCGCGGCACCAGCCGCCGTTGCCGGGCGACGAGACCGGCGCGCACCCGGGCGCTCCGCCAGGTCGCCACGCGGGCCGTGCCCTGCACGGCGGCCTCCTGGGCGGCCACGGGCTGCCCGGCCAGCCGCAGGATCACGGTGACGTCCTTGGATGCGGTGGCCGGCGCGGTGTGCCGGGCCGCGAGGTGCTCGGGGAGCGCCCCCGCCGCGGAGCCGGTCGCCATGGCCGTGCCGGCGGCGGCCGCGGCGGCCGCCGTGAGGAGTGCGATTCGCCTGCGTGTCACGTGTGCCCCCGTGCCGTCGTCGGTCGCCGTCGCGCGGGTGGCGGTGCGCGTGCACGCAACGGCATGCGCGGTCGATCGGCACCCGGCCGCCACGGTTTCGGCCGGAGGGCGGGCGAATTGAGCGGGCGGGCGGATCCGGATGCGATCCGCCCGCGGTGCGTCACGCCGCGCGCGACGCGGCGTCCTCGTGCCGCACGGCCTCCGGGGTCGCGCCGTCGGTGATGATGCGGCGAAGGTCCTGGGCGTCGTCGTCCTGGTCGTGGGCGACCCGCGCGGCGGTGGGGTCGGGGTCGTGGACCGGCTCGCCGGCGAGCCCGCCCTTGAAGTCCCGCAGGCCCTTCCCGAGGTTGCGGCCCAGCTCCGGCAGGCGCCTGGGTCCGAACACGATCAGCGCGAGCGCCAGCACCAGCATGATCTGGATGGGCGAGATGTCGAACATTCCGTGCCTCCCGGGAGTCGCGATTCGGCGTACGAAATGGCCTACGGGCCGGGCCGCGACGCGGATCACGGTCCCGGGGGCGGGGACCGCGCTACGATCGCGCCCGCAATGAAGCTGAACATGAACGCCGTGCGGAACATCGCGATCGTCATGGGGATCGCGGCGCTGGTCTTCGTGTCCCAGCGGGGCTTCGGGACCGTGGCGGTGTCCCTCAACCAGATCATCTTCGTGCTGTTCGTCGCCGGGCTGGCGGTCATGGCCTACCAGTACTTCCGGCAGAACGAGCTGGCATGGATGGTCATCCCCGCGTGGCAGCGCAAGGCGATCATCGCGCTGGGCGTCGCGATCCTGCTGCTACTCGTCCTCGGGATCCCGCTGCTGGGCCCGCACATCTCGGGGCTCGGGGTGCTGGCGCTCGCCGCGGCGTGCGCGCTGGCCATCCTGTGGATCGTCCGGCGGAGCCGCCGCTGGCACTGAGGCGTGCCTGATGTGTCACGGCGCCGTGCGCCGGGCGGCACGAAGCGCGCGTCACCCGTCACACCTCCCGGCCTAGCCTGCGATGCATGCGGCGGACGGCGCGACACGGCGGGCAGGCGACGGTGGAGCTCGTCGCGGTGCTGCCCGCCATGGCCGTCCTGGCCCTCGCCGCATGGTGGCTCGTGGCCTGCTCGGCCGCGTGGCTGCAGGCCGGCGGCGCGGCCCGGGCGGGCGCCCGCGCCGCCGGCGTGGGTGAGGACCCCGCACCCCTCGTCCGCGCCGCCGCCCCGGCGGCCGTCGCCCGCACCGACCCCTCCCGGCCCGGCCGCATCGAGCTGCGCCTCCCCTCGCCGCCGCTGCCCTGGGCCGGGCGGGTCCCCCTCACCGTCACGGCCGAGGTGGTCACCCGGTGACCCACCGCTCGCGCGGGCAGGCGACGCTGGAACTGCTGGCCGCGGTCCCGGTCATCCTGGCCGCCGCCCTGCTGGCCTGGCAGGTCGCCGCGGCGTGCCGCGCGGTGATCGACGCCGAGGAGGGGGTGCGGCGCGCCGCCCTGCACGCCACCGGCCCGGCGGGCGCGGTGGTCACCGTCACCGCGGAGGTGCCGGTGCCCGGCCCGTTCGGGGTGCGGGCCGCCGCCGCCGGCGCGGTGCGGCTCCCGTGAGCCGCGGCCAGGCGGTCATCCCGGTCATGGCGCTCGGCGTCCTCGTGATCCTCGGCGTCGCGATGGTCGGGATCCTCGGCGCGGCCCACGCGGCGGCCGCCCGGGCCCAGCGCGCCGCGGATCTCGCCGCCCTGTCCGCCGCCCGCGCCCTGGTGGCCCGGCTCGGCACGGACCCCGCCGACGAGGGTGCGCTGGCCGCGGCGGCGCGCGCCGCGGCCGGACCCGCGGCCGTCTCGGCCGGTGGCCGCGTCGCGCACGTGAACGCGCCCGGGCCATGGCCGCCCGTGGCGGTGGACGTGGAGGTCGCGGTGCCCGGCCCGCTCGGCACCGTCGCGACGGCGCGGGCACGGGCGGGCCTGGAGGTGCGCGTCGCGCTGGACGCCGGGCCCGTCACCATGGCCACCGGCGGCGGCTACGACGGGCCGCTGGTGCACCGGGACGGCAAACCCACGTGCCCGCAGGTCGCCGCCGCCTTCGACCTCATGGACGCCGCCGCGCACGGCGACGGAATCGACCTGACGGTGGTCAGCGGCTTCCGGTCGGACGCCGAGCAGGCCGTGCTGTTCGCCCGGCACCCCGACCCGCGGTGGGTCGCGCCGCCCGGCCGCAGCCGCCACCGCGACGCCACCGAGCTGGACCTCGCCACCGGTGGCGGGGCCGGGGCGTGGCTCGCCGCGCACGCCGGCCGGTTCGGCTTCGTCCAGCGGTACTCGTGGGAGCCGTGGCACTTCGGCTACCTGCCGGGGTGCGGCGCCGCGACGGCGGGAGGGGACGGCGACGGGGCACGCCGGGCGGTCGCCGTGGCGCTTCCCGCCGCGGGACTGCCGGCGTGGGTGCCGGAGCGTTATCGCGGCGTGGTGATGGCGTCGGCCCTGGCGAACGGGGTGCCGCCCGCGGTGCTCGCGGCTCTGCTGCAGGCGGAGTCCGGGTACCGCCCCGATGCGGTGAGTCCCGCCGGGGCGCTCGGCATCGCGCAGTTCATGCCGGCCACCGCCGCGGGCATGGGGTTGCGGGACCCGTTCGACCCCATGCAGGCGATCCCGGCGGCGGGCCGGCTGCTGGGCGGCCACATCCGGGCGTTCGGGTCGGTGCCGCTGGCCCTCGCCGCGTACAACGCGGGGGCCGGCGCGGTGCGGCGTTACGGCGGGGTGCCGCCGTACGCGGAGACCCAGGCCTACGTGGCCCGGATCATGGCGCTCGCCGGCGGCGCGGCGGCGCTCGCCCCGGGGTCGCCGTCAGGGGCGGTGGTGCTGCTGCCCATCGCCGCCTGACGGCTCCCGGAGCGGGTCATCCTCACGCCGCCCGGTCGTGGACGAACGGCACCGCCGCGTGGCGGGTGGACGCCAGCAGGACGAACCGGCCGCCGCGATCGTCCACCCGGCCCTCGACGATGAGTGAGCCCAGCTCGCGCACCACCTGGGCGGGGCGGGGCGCCGTGGCGCCGGACGCGACCGCGCGGCGGGCGACCTCCTCCGCCAGGGCCTGCCAGCCCAACCCGCCCGGATGGGCGGCGAGGGCCTGCTCGACACGGCGGCGCAGGGACGGGGGGTTTGGGAACGCACGAACCACGGGGACCTCCGATCCGGTGTGGTGGGGGAGACGACGGTAGACGGCGCCTCGGACAGAACATTCGTTCGCCCCCTGTGGATTCCTCCCGGGACGCCCCGCGAAACCCCCCTGGGCCTCCGTCCACGTTCCCTCCCATGGCACACGGTAGGGCCCCGGGCACCGCGGCCGGGCGCGCCCGGGTGCACGGCGACCCGCCCCGCCCGGGGGGTGGCCGCGGACCCCGGCGATACGCTTCCGTCAAATGGCCACGCCGCGCACCGACACCCCCCAGGAGGTCGCCGCCGCGCTCGGCGCGCTGTACCCGGCCCTGCTGCGGCTCCTGCTGGGGCGCCTCGAGCGGCGCCGCAACGCCGACACCCCCGAGGGCCGCCTGAGCCCGGAGCAGCAGCTCACCCTCATGACCCTGCGAGACGGCCCGCTGGGGGTGTCCGAGGTCGCGCGGGGAACCGGGGTGGCCGTGAGCACCGCCACCCGGATGCTGCAGGGCCTCACGCGCATGGGGCTCACGGAGCCGGAGACCGCCGGCGGGGACCGCAGGCGCCGCAACACGCGGATCACCGCCCAGGGGACCCGGATCCTGGACGCGAGCCTCGCCCTGCGCGACGCGCGGTTCGCCGCGCTCATCGCCCCGCTGTCCGACCGCGACCGCACCGCCCTGCTGGAGGGCGTGCTGGCGCTCACCACCGCCCTGAGCCTCGCCGAGGAGGCCGACCGCCCGGCCGGGGGTTGCGCCCCCCGGTGA
This sequence comes from Thermoleophilia bacterium, assembly GCA_020848615.1. Lineage (GTDB taxonomy): Bacteria > Actinomycetota > Thermoleophilia > Miltoncostaeales > Miltoncostaeaceae. The sequence continues at coordinate 53,934 of JADLHW010000024.1, read as the reverse complement.
GTGATTGCATCATGCAAGGATGTCCACAATGACCGGATTCCGGCGCATCGCGGTGTGCGTCGACGACGACGGCGCGTCCCGCGACGCCCTGGCCGCGGCCCGGCGGCTCCTGGAACCGGGCGGCGAGCTGATGGGCGTGCACGTGCTCGCCAACGCCGATCTCGCGCTGCTCGCGTCGCCCACCATGGCCCTGCCGCCCCTGCAGGAGAGCACCGAGCACGGCCGCGCGTTCCTGCACGAACTGCTCGACGAGGCATCCGGGGAACGGCCCGTGCTGCTGGCCGGCGAGGATCCCGCGCAGGCCGTGTGCGCCTGGGCCGAGGGGGAGCCGCGTCCCGACCTCATCGTCGTCGCCGCCGTGCGCGGCCGGCTGAGCCGCGCCCTGCGCGGGGCGTTCGCGGCGTACCTGGCCTACCACGCGCCCTGCCCGGTGCTGGTGGTCCACCACGAGCCGGCCCCCGCCGCGTGAGCACCGCGCAGGCGGGACGCCCCGCACCCGGCGGCGCCCCCCGGCGCACCGGGGCGAACCTCACCCTGGGCCTCCTCGCGGTGGTCGCGGTGAGCTACGTGCTGCAGCAGACCCTGGTGGTGCCGGCCCTGCCCTCGCTGCAGCGCGACCTGGGCACCACCAACACGTGGGCCACCTGGGTGTTCACGGGGTTCCTGCTGACGTCCGCGATCAGCACCCCGCTGCTGGGCAAGCTCGGCGACACGTACGGGAAGAAGCGCCTGCTGGTGATCGCCATGGTGATCTTCGCCGCGGCGACGGTGCTGTGCGCCCTCTCGACGTCCATCGCGATGCTCATCGTCGCCCGCGCGCTGCAGGGCGCCGGCGGGGCGATCTTCCCGCTGTCGTTCGGGATCATCCGCGACGAGCTGCCGCCGGAGCGCGTGGGCGTGGGGCTGGGCCTCCTGAGCGCCACCTTCGGCGTGGGCGGCGGCGCCGGCCTGGTGCTGAGCGGGGTGATCCTCGAGCACCTGTCGTGGCAGTGGCTCTTCTGGATCGGCGCCGTGCCCGTGACCCTGGCCCTGCTCCTGGTGGTGCCGCTCATCCCGGAGTCGCCCATCCGCACCCCGGCCAGGCTCGACATCCCCGGGGCGGTCACGCTGTCGGGGGCGCTCGGCGCCCTGCTGGTGGCCCTCAGCGAGGGTGAGTCCTGGGGCTGGCTGTCGCCGGCCGTGCTGGGGCTGTTCGCCGGCGCCGTCGCCCTCACCGTCGCGTGGATCGCGATCGAGCTGCGCGTTGCGGAGCCGATGGTGGACATCGGGATGATGCGGGCCCCGGCCGTGCTGTGGACCAACGTGGGGGCGTTCCTCGCCGGCTTTGCGATGTTCGGGACGTTCCTGCTGGTGCCGAACTTCGTGCAGATGCCGAACGGCCTGCCGCCCGAGGCGGCGGCGCTCGTGCACTACGGCTTCGGCGCGAGCGTGATCGTCGCCGGCCTGTACCTGCTGCCCTCCTCGCTGGTGATGCTGCTGGTGGGTCCCGCCGGCGGCCTGGCCGAGCGGCGGCTCGGCGCGCGCCGCGTGTGCACCACCGGCCTGGCGGTGCTCGCGGTGGGCGCCGTGATGCTCGCCCTGCTGCACGCCTCCGGCTGGCAGATCGTGGTCGCCATGACGCTCGTGGGCGCGGGCGTGGGACTGGCCTATGCGATGCTGGCCAAGCTCATCGTCGACGCGGTGTCGCCCGAGGTGACCGGCGTGGCCATGGGCATGAACACGGTCATGCGGACGATCGGCGGCGTCGTGGGCGGCCAGGTGGGGGCGGCGGTGCTGAGCGCGGTCACGATCGACGGCACGCCCATCCCGTCGGAGGGCGCCTTCACCGCGGTGTTCCTGGTGTCGGGAGCGGTGGCGCTGCTGGCGACCGTCGGCGTCTGGCGGGTGCCGAGGCCGGCCCGCGTGCGGGTCATCCCGGCGAGCGCCCCGGGCGCCTGATGGGGACCGGGGCGGGGACCTCCCCGCTCCACGCCCGCCGCCGGCGCATGCTGGCGGTCACGTGCGCGGGCTCCTTCCTGGGGCCGGTGGACATCACCGGCGTGGCCGTCGCCCTGCCCGCGATGGGCCGCGACCTGGACCTGAGCTTCGCCGCCGGCATCTGGGTGTCGGCCGCGTACCTGCTCACCTACACGGTCGCCCTGGTGCCGGTGGGGCGCACCGCCGACCAGTGGGGGCGGTTGCGCATGTGGCGCCTGGGCGTGGCGGTGTTCGCGACCTCCTCGCTGCTGCTGGCGATGGCGCCGGACAGCACGGTGCTGCTGGCGCTGCGCGGCATCCAGGGCGTCGGCGCCGCGATCCTCGCGTCCATGGCGACGGCCCTGGTGAGCGCCGTGTTCCCGCCGGGCGAGCGCGGCGGGGCGATCGGCGTGAACGTCACCGCCATCTACCTGGGCCTCGCCACCGGCCCGCTCATCGGCGGCCTGCTGGTGGACGGCCTGGGCTGGCGGTGGGTGTTCCTGGTGAACCTCCCCGTCGCCGCCGCGGCGCTGGTGGCCTCCCGGGGTCTGCACGACCCCACGGCGGGCGGTGGCCGCCCCCGAGTGGACGTCCTGGGCGCGCTGCTCCTGGGCGCGGGGCTCGCCTGCGCGATGGTGCCCCTGGCGTTCGCGCCCCTGTGGGGCTGGACGGCGCCGGCCACCCTCGGCCTCATGGCGCTGGGCGCCGCCGGCCTGGCGGCCTGCCTGGTGCGGCAGACCCGCGCGCACGACCCGCTGCTCGACCTCGCGCTGTTCCGGCGCAGCCGCCTCTTCGCCGCGGCGAGCGCGGCGGCGCTCCTGAACGACACGGCGATGTTCGGGGCCATCGCCCTCACCGCGATCCTGCTGCAGGTCGTGGGCGGCCGCAGCCCCATCGCGGCCGGCGCCCTGCTGATCGTGCAGCCGGCGTTCATGGTGGCCCTGTCCCCGGTGGCCGGGCGGATGTCGGACCGCGTCGGCTCCCGCTGGCTCTCCAGCGGCGGCATGGCGCTCATCGCGGTGGGCCTCGCCGGGCTCGCCACCGTCCCGCGGGACATCCCGCCCGCCCACCTCATCCCGTCGCTGGTGTGCGTCGGCGTGGGGATGGCCGGGTTCAGCAGCCCCAACACCACCGCCGCGATGAGCTCCGTCCCGCCCGCGAGCCTGGGGGTGGCGGCCGCGGTGCTCGCCACGATGCGCAGCCTGGGCCAGTCCAGCTCGGTGGCGGTGCTGGGCGCCATCGCGGCGTCCGGCCTGGGGGAGCGCGGCGGCCGGGTGATCCTGGGGGAGGACGCCTCCGCCCTCGACGCCCTCCGGTTCCTGGACGGGTACCACGCCGCGATGGCGGTGGGCGCGGTGGTCGCCGCGGTGGGCGCGGCGGTGTCCCTGACCCGGGGCTGACGCGCGCCGGGGGTGGTCTACCCTGTCGGGCGATGCCCGAACGGTCCCTCCTGCGCGAGCAGCTCGCCGAGCTGCCCGACCAGCCCGGCGTGTACGTGTACCGCGACGCCGGGGACCGCGTGCTCTACGTCGGCAAGGCGAAGTCCCTGCGCAAGCGGGTGCTCAGCTACTTCCAGGCGCCGCTGCGCCCCGACCGGACGCTGGACCCCTCCGCGCCCATGACCGCGCGCGCCGGGCAGCACGCCAAGGTGGGGGACATGGTGGAGCGCATCCACCGGCTCGAGACCATCGTCACCGCGTCCGAGCCGGAGGCGCTCATCCTCGAGGCGAACCTGGTGAAGCGTCACCGGCCGCCGTTCAACGTGAAGCTGCGCGACGACAAGAGCTACCCGTACATCGCGATCAGCCTCGACGAGGACTATCCCCGCGTGTACTTCACGCGGGAGCGGCACCGCCGTGACCGCCTGTACTTCGGGCCGTTCTCGTCGGCCAGCAAGGTGCGGGAGACGCTGTCGCTCATCGGGAAGATCTTCCCGAGCCGCCCGTGCGAGGGCGCCGAACCCGGCCGCCCGAGCGGCATCCCCTGCCTCGACTACCACATCAAGCGGTGCCTGGCGCCGTGCGTCGACTACATCTCCCGCGACGACTACCGGGCGCTCATCGACCAGATCGTCGCGTTCCTGTCGGGCCGCTACCGGGGCCTGGAGCAGGAGATCGACGCGCAGATGCGCGACGCCGCGGCCGGCCAGGAGTACGAGTCCGCGGCGGTGTACCGCAACCGCCTGGCCGCGGTGCGGCACCTCATGGAGCGGCAGGTCGCCTCGGGCGAGCACCTCGGCACCGTGGACGTGCTGGGCGTGGCGGTGGCGGAGGACGCCGCGAACGTGCAGGTCATGCAGGTGCGCGACGGGGTGCTGAGCGACCGGCAGTCGTTCTTCCTGGAGGGCGTGGGCGACGAGGTGCCGGCCGACGTGCTGGAGGGCTTCGCGATCGAGTACTACTCGGTGGCCATGGCGATCCCGCCGGTGGTGGTCGTGCCGCGCGAGATCGGCCGCATGGGCGACCTGTCGGCGCTGCTGTCGGAGCGGCGCGGCGCGCGTGCCGACGTGCGGCCCGGGCGCGGGGACCGGGCGCGGCTCGCCGAGCTCGCCCAGCGCAACGCCGCGCTGGCCCTCGACCAGGACCGCCGCCGCCACGACCGCACCCGGGCCCGCCGGCGGGAGGCGCTCACCGAGCTGCAGGGCTGGCTGGGGCTGGCGTCCCCGCCGATCCGGATGGAGTGCTACGACATCTCCAACCTCGGCGACACCCACGCGGTGGCCTCGATGGTGGTGTTCGAGGGCGGCGCGCCCAGCAAGGCCCACTACCGCACCTTCACCATGCGCTTCGACGGGGGCCAGAACGACTTCGCGAACATGCGCGAGGCGCTGCTGCGCCGGTTCGCGCGCCTCGCGCAGGACGACGGCGACATGTCGTTCGGCGCGCGGCCGGGCCTGGTGATCATCGACGGCGGCAAGGGCCAGCTGGGCGCCGCGATCGAGGGCATGGCCGAGGCCGGCGTCACCGACGTGCCGGTGGTGAGCCTCGCCAAGCAGCGCGAGGAGGTGTACCTGCCGGGGCGCCGCGACCCGCTGCTCCTGCCCGAGGCATCCGCGGGCCTGAAGCTGCTGCAGCAGATCCGGGACGAGGCGCACCGCTTCGCCCTGCGCCACCACCGCGCGTCCCGGGGGCGCGGCATGACCGCCAGCATCTTCGACGCCCTGCCCGGGGTGGGGCCGTCGCGGCGGAAGGCGATCCTGCGGCACTTCGGCACGGCGGAGCGCTTCGTGAACGCCACCCGGGAGGAGCTGGAGGCGGTGCCCGGGCTGCCGCCGAAGGTCGCCCGGGACATCTGGGACCATCTGCATCGGGCGCCGGACCCGGACGACGTGCCGCGGCTGGCGGGGCGCGCCTGACCAAAGGGGAAACGTGGAGCTGACCGTCATCACGGGCATGAGCGGGGCGGGGAAGAGCCAGGCCATGGGCGTCTTCGAGGACTCCGGCTACTTCGTGGTGGACAACCTCCCCCCGAAGCTGCTGCCGTCGCTGGCGGAGCTGTTCGCCGGCGGCGCCACGGTGGAGCGCGCGGCGGTGGTGTGCGACATCCGCGGCGGCGTGTTCTTCGCGGACCTCGGCGCCGAGGTGGACCGCATGGAGACCATCACCGGCGTGCGCCCCCGCATCCTGTTCCTGGAGGCCTCCGACGAGGTGCTGCTGAACCGCTACCGCGAGACCCGCCGCCGGCACCCCATGGCGGGCGACGGACCGCTCACCGACGGCATCCGCCGCGAGCGGGAGCTCCTGGCGCCGCTGCGGTCACGGGCCGACACGGTCATCGACACCACCGCCCTGAACATCTGGGACCTGCGCCGCACCGTCGTGGAGTCCATGATCGATCCCGACGCCCAGCCGCGCATGCAGGTGCTGTTCGTGTCCTTCGGGTTCAAGTACGGCGCCCCCACCGACGCCGACCTGCTGTTCGACGTCCGGTTCATCACCAACCCGCACTACGTGCCGGAGTTCGCGCCGAAGACCGGCCTGGACCCCGACGTGGCGGCGTTCGTGGAGGCCGCCGAGGAGACCGTGGGGTTCCTCCCCAGGCTCGAGTCCCTCCTGGACTACCTGCTGCCCGCCTACGCCAAGGAGGGCAAGAGCCACCTTGTGGTGGGCTTCGGCTGCACCGGCGGGCGGCACCGCAGCGTGTACATGGCGGACGCCATGGGCCGCCGGTACCGCGGCCGCCCGGACTTCCAGGTGGCCGTGACGCACCGGGACATCGGGCGCGCGACCCTGCGGTCGCCGGAGGACTCCCCGTCGCCGCAGCGCGCGGCATGACCGTGCCCCCGCACATCGCCGCCCTGGGCGGCGGCACCGGCCTGTCATCGCTGCTGCGCGGCCTCAAGCGCGCGCCCGTGGACCTCACGGCGATCGTCACCGTCGCCGACGACGGCGGGTCCTCGGGGCGCCTGCGCCGCGAGCTGGGGGTGCTGCCGCCGGGCGACATCCGGAACTGCCTGGTCGCGCTCGCCGACGACGAGTCGCTCATGGGCCGGCTGTTCCAGCACCGCTTCGCCGACGGCGACCTGTCGGGCCACCCGTTCGGCAACCTGTTCCTCGCCGCCCTCGCGGAGGTCACCGGTAACTTCGACCTGGCGGTGCAGGAGTGCTCCCGGGTGCTGAAGATCCGCGGGTCGGTGCTGCCCAGCACCCTGCAGCACGTGCGGCTGTGGGCGGAGCGCGCCGACGGGCAGCACGTGTGCGGCGAGACGAACATCGCCTCGGGCGTGGGTGCGTGCCGGCGGGTGTGGCTCGACCCGCCGCCGGTCGCCCACCGGCCGGCGATCGAGGCGCTGGCGAACGCCGACATCATCGTGCTGGGCCCCGGCAGCCTGTTCACCAGCGTGCTGCCGCACCTCGCCGTGCCGGAGATCGCCGAGGCCGTCGCGACGGCGCCCGGTCTGCGCGTCTACGTGTGCAATGTGATGACCCAGATGGGCGAGACCGACGCCTTCTCGGTGGGCGACCACGTGGAGCGGATCCTGGAGGCGGCCCCCGGCGGCCTGGACGTGGTGGTCGCCCACGAGGGCCCGCTCGACCCGGCCGCCGTGGCCGCCTACCGGGCGATGGGGCAGGAGCCGGTCGCGCCGGACCGCGCCCGCATCGAGTCCCTGGGGGTCCGGCTGGTCACCGCCGACCTGGCGGAGGCCGGCAGCGTGGTGCGGCACCGCCCGGAGGCGCTCGCCGCCGTCCTGCTGGACCTCGCGATGACGGCGACCGGGCCGGCGCGCCCCACCTGACCCCGGGCGCATTCGTCACCCGCGCGCCGCCGTGTGAGGATCCCGCCATGCGACGCGTCCTCGCCGGCATCGCCCTCACCGCCTGCGCCGGCGGCGCGGCCCTCGGCATCGCCGCGCGCGGCGGCCACGAGACGGCCACCGCGGCCCGGGCACCCGTGGTCGCCCCGGCGCCGCTCGCCCGGCATCCCCACGCCACCGACGCGTATACCGAGGGGCTGGTGTGGCTCCCCGGCGGCGCCCTGTACGAGAGCACCGGGATGTACGGCGCGTCGTCCCTGCGCCAGGTGCGGCGGGCCACGGGCGCGGTCATCCGCTCCCGGGCGCTGCCCCGCGCCTACTTCGGGGAGGGGCTGGCCGCCGCCGGGAGCCGCCTGGTGCAGCTCACCTGGAGGGAGCACACGGCGTTCGTGTGGGACCGCCGCACCCTGCGCCGGGTGCGCACGTTCCGGTACGCCGGGGAGGGATGGGGCCTCGCCACCCTGGAGGGACGCCTGGTGATGAGCAACGGCAGCGCCGTGCTGCGGTTCCTCGACCCCGCGACGTTCCGGGAGGTCCGCCGGGTGCGGGTCACCGACGGCGGGCGCCCCGTGACCCGCCTGAACGAGCTCGAGGCGGTGCACGGCGAGATCTGGGCGAACGTCTGGCAGCGGGACGACATCGTGGTGATCGACCCCGCCACCGGACGTGTGCGCGTGCGCCTCGACCTGTCCGGACTGCGGGGCCGCCTTCCGGGGGGCGGCCGGCCCGAGGTGCTGAACGGGATCGCCTGGGACCGCGCCCGCGACCGGGTGCTCGTGACGGGCAAGTGGTGGCCCTCCCTCTTCGAGCTGCCGGCCCGGGTTCCTGCCCCCTCCTGACGGCGTTCCACATACACGTCGCCCTGGACGCTTTCCGGAGGTTTCAGCCATCCGAAAGCGTAGGTATGTAACGCTTGCAACGACCCCTGAGGCCCCATTAGGCTCACTCCGCACAAACCGGTCGCCCGCATGGGGCCGGGGCGTGCCGCGTGGCACTGTCGTTCATCCCGCCGCGCGGAAGGATTCCTTTCATTTCCCCAAGAGGAGTCGCCTTCATGGGTGCTCGTGCACAGGCAATCCTGCCGCTCGCGCTCGTCGTCGGGGTTCTGTCGTTCCTCTGGACGGAGTTCTCCCTGAACTTCACGTTCCACTGGGTCACCGACGGCGACCTCGGCATCGGGCTTGCGCTTCCCAGCAATTTTCACCTGATCCTCCCCACCGCGTTCATCTCGTGGGGCATGTTCTTCATGGCCGGTGGTGACAACGCCGCCTTCGGCAAGGTCCTCGTGGCCTGCATCTTCGGCACCGTGGCCGCCCTGGTCACCATGCCGCTCGCGTTCTCGACCGCGGACCTGCCCGACTTCTGGGGCATCGCCCTCTGGGTCGGCATCTTCGCGTTCATCCTCGTCGCGATCCTGATCGCCGGCGACTGGTACTACGTGGCCGGCACCTTCCCGGCCTTCGCAGCGACGTTCCTGTGGTGGATCGCGACCGGCCTCGACGGCTGGGCCACGAACGGTGGTGGCGTGGGCAACAGCATCGCCGCCCTCGGCGACCCCACGACGGCCGGTTCCGGCGCGTTCGGTGGTGTCATCTCCACCCCCTGGGCCTACGTGTGGCTGAACACCCTCGTGACCCTGGTCTGCGGCTGCATCCTCGGCATCGTGTCCGCCAAGGTGGCCGCCGCCATCACCCCGAAGCCTCGCGCCGCCGAGGCCTGATCGGGCTGACCGCCGGCACGGACGCCGGCACCTCGTAGCACTCGCCGGGGGCCCCATCGGGGCCCCCGGCGCCGTTTGCGGCACGGACGCCTCACCGGGCGGGCAGGGGGCAGGATCCCCACAGCCCCAGGCGGGCGCCGCGCGCCGACCGCTCCGCCGCCCGGAACGCCGCCACCCGGGTGAACGGGTGGGCACGGTCGAACACGAACAGCGTCGCGAACCCCTCGCGCAGCAGTTCCTCGTTCACGGTGAGCCGCGCGCCCTGCGGGGTGACGTACGCCAGGACCCGCCCGAAGTCGTCCTGGGCGCCGGCCACGGGGTCGGTCTGCAGGACCACCCGCACGCCCTCCGGCAGCAGCGCCTTGGTGCGCGCCGACGCCTGCGGCCCGTAGCACTCCACCGGTGCGTCGGGCTTCACCGTCTCCGGGGTGTCGATGCCCAGCAGCCGCACGCGCGCCCGGTCGCCGTCCACGTCGGCCACCAGGGTGTCGCCGTCCACCACGCGCTCCACGACGGCCGGCGCGGAGGCCGCCGCGCCCGGCGTCGCGGCCGCCGACAGCGCGCCGGGCAGGGCGTCGCCGCCGGACGTGTCACCACCGTCACAACCTCCCGCCGCCAGGGCGAGCGGGACCGCCAGAAGCGCGGCCAGTACGGGGATCCGGGGCACGACGACGATGGTGCCACAGGCCGGGGGGCCATTGGGGTCCCGTGCTAGGCTCGCGCGCGTTCCGGCACAGGTTCCTGACCCGAATGGGGTGACATGAGCGTACGCGTGGGCATCAACGGCTTCGGCCGCATCGGCCGCAACGTCTTCCGCGCAGCGGTGACGAACCCGGATGTCGAGATCGTCGCGGTGAACGACATCACCGACAACGAGACCCTCGCGCACCTCCTGCAGTACGACTCGGTGTTCGGGAAGTACCCCGGCGAGGTGCACGCCGACGGCGACGCCATCGTCGTGGACGGCAAGCGCATCCGGGTGTTCGAGGAGCGCGACCCCGGGAACCTGCCGTGGGCCGAGGTGGGCGCGGAGGTCGTGGTGGAGAGCACCGGCATCTTCACCGACCGTGAGAAGGCGGCGCTGCACCTGAAGGGCGGCGCGAAGAAGGTCATCATCTCCGCCCCCGCCAAGGGCCCGGATCTCACCATCTGCCTCGGCGTGAACGACGCGGACTACGACCCCGACGCGCACCACGTCATCTCGAACGCGTCCTGCACCACGAACTGCCTCGCCCCCGTGGCGAAGGTGCTGGACGACTCGTTCGGCCTGGTCCACGGCTTCATGACCACCACGCACGCGTACACGAACGACCAGCGCATCCTGGACCTGCCGCACAGCGACCTCCGCCGCGCCCGGGCCGCCGCGCTGTCGATCATCCCCACCTCCACCGGCGCCGCCCGCGCGATCGGCGAGGTGCTGCCGCACCTCAAGGGCAAGCTCGACGGCATCGCCATGCGCGTCCCCGTCCCGGACGGCTCCGTGGTGGACCTGGTGGCCGAGGTGAGCCGCGACGTCACCAGGGACGAGGTGAACGCCGCGATGAAGGCCGCCGCCGAGGGGCCCATGAAGGGCATCCTGGGCTACACCGAGGCGCCCATCGTGTCGCGCGACGTCATCGGCGACGGCCACTCCTCGCTGTTCGACGCCCAGCTCACGATGACGGCCGGGAAGACCGTGAAGATCATCTCCTGGTACGACAACGAGTGGGGGTACTCCAGCCGCGTGGTGGACCTGGCCACGAAGCTGCTCCCGTAGGGGGAACGTCATGAGCCTGCTGGCGATCGACGCGCCCGGCATCGAGTGGCGGGGGGCGCGCGTCCTGGTGCGCGCGGACCTCAACGTGCCGCTCGAGGACGGCAGCATCACCGACGACGCCCGCATCCGGGCGTCCCTCGACACCATCCGCGACCTGCTCCGGAAGGGCGCTGCGGTGGCGGTGTGCAGCCACCTGGGCCGGCCGAAGGGCGAGCGCAGACCCGAGCTCTCGCTCGCGCCGTGCGCCGAGCGCCTGGGCCAGCTCCTCACCCGCAGGGTGGAGCTGCTGCCCGACTGCGTGGGGCCGGAGGTGCGGGCCCGCGTGGAGGCCCTGAAGCCCGGTGAGATCGTGATGCTCGAGAACCTCCGCTTCCACGCGGAGGAGGAGGCGAACGACCCGGCGTTCGCCGCGTCGCTGGCCGCGGGCTTCACCCACTACGTGAACGACGCGTTCGGCGCGGCGCACCGCGCCCACGCGTCCACCGAGGGCGTCGCGCACCTGCTGCCGTCCCGCGCCGGGCTGCTGATGGCCCGTGAGGTGCGGGTGCTGGGCGGCCTGCTGGGGGCGCCCCGGCCCCCGTTCGTGGCGGTGCTCGGCGGCTCGAAGGTGAGCGACAAGCTGCCGCTCATCGAGTCCCTGCTGGAGAAGTGCGACCGCGTGCTCATCGGCGGGGCGATGTGCTTCACGTTCCTGGCCGCGATGGGCGACCCGGTGGGCACCAGCCTGCACGAGGGCCCCAAGGCGCAGGAGATGGCCCGGAAGCTGCAGCGGACCGCGGTGCGGTACAACTGCCTGCTGCAGCTGCCCGGCGACATCCTCATCGCCGACCGGTTCGACGCCTCCGCCGAGCTGCAGGTGGTGGCCAGCGACGGCATCCCGGACGGCTGGATGGGCGTCGACATCGGCCCCGGCACGTCATCGACGTACCGCGAGGTGATCGAGCAGGCCGGCACCGTCTTCTGGAACGGCCCGATGGGGGCGTTCGAGATCCCGCCGTTCGCCGACGGCACCCGCGCGGTGGCCGAGGCCATGGCGGCCTGCCCCGGCGCGACCGTCGCCGGCGGCGGCGACTCCGGCGCGGCGCTCGCCGCGTTCGGCCTCGCCGACCGGCTCACGCACGTGTCCACGGGGGGCGGGGCCAGCCTGGAGATGATGGAGGGCAGGGTCCTGCCCGGCGTCGCGGCCCTGCCGCAGGGGTGAGCACATGAGCGATCGCATCCCGCTCGTCGCGGGCAACTGGAAGATGAACCTCACGCCGTCCGAGGCCCGGGAGTGGTGCGCGGCGTTCCGCGCCCGCCTCCCGCAGCCGGGCCCCGGGGTGGAGGTGGCCGTGTGCCCGGCCTTCCCGTCCCTGGAGGCGGTGGCGACGGCCCTCGACGGGTACCCGGCATGGGTGGCGGCGCAGACGATCCACGACGCGCCGCAGGGGGCCCACACCGGCGAGGTGTCGGCCGGCATGGTGCTCGGCGCCGGCGCCACCGGGGTCATCCTGGGGCACTCCGAGCGCCGGGCCGCGGGCGAGACCGACGCGATGGTCGCCGCCCGTCTCCGCGCCGCCCTCGACGCCGGGCTGCGGGTGATCCTGTGCGTGGGCGAGAGCCTGGCCCAGCGCGAGGCGGGGGAGACCGACGACCACGTCCGCACCCAGGTGAACGAGGCCCTCGAGGACGTCGAGGCCGACGAGGTCGACCGCATCGCGATCGCGTACGAGCCCATCTGGGCGATCGGCACCGGCCGCACCGCGACCCCCCAGATCGCGCAGGACACCTGCCGGGTGGTGCGCACCGCCGCCGGGGGCCGCCTCGACCCGGACCGCGTGAAGGTGCTGTACGGGGGCAGCGTGACGCCCGGCAACGCGGCCGAGCTCATGGCCCAGCCGGACATCGACGGTGCCCTGGTGGGCGGTGCGAGCCTCGACGCGGACGGCTTCGCCAGCATCGTCGAGGCGGCGGGGTGAGCGGGCCGCTCGTCCTCATCGTCATCGACGGCTTCGGCATCGCCCCGGCCGGCCCGGGGAACGCGGTGTCCCAGGCCCGCACCCCCAACCTGGACGCCCTCGCCCGCGAGGGATCGGCGTCGCGGCTGCAGGCCTCCGGCCTGCCGGTGGGACTGCCCGACGGCCAGATGGGCAACAGCGAGGTGGGGCACCTCAACCTCGGTGCCGGCCGGCGCGTGCCGCAGATGCTCGTCCGCATCGACGAGGCCATCGGCAGCGGCGAGCTGGAGCGCGCCCCGCAGCTGCAGGAGGCCCTGGCCATCGGCCGCGACCGGGCCCTGCACCTGGTGGGCCTGGTGGGCCACGGCGGCGTGCACGCCGCGCAGCGGCACTTCCTGGCGCTCATCGACATCGCCCGCCGCAACGGCGTCCAGCGCCTGTACCTGCACGCCCTCACCGACGGCCGGGACTCCCGGCCCGACTCGGGCCTGCCCGCGGTGCGGGAGCTCGAGGCGGCCGGCGCGACCGTCGCCACCGTCGTGGGCCGGTACTTCGCGATGGACCGCGACCGGCGCTGGCAGCGCACGCGGGCGGCGTACGACGCCATCGTCCACGGCCGGGCCCCGCACGCCGCGGCCACCGGCGCCGACGCGGTGCGGCAGTCCTACGACCGCGGCGTCACCGACGAGTTCATCGAGGCAACCGTGGTGGGCGACCCGGCCGTGGGCCGCGTGGCCGACGGCGACGCGCTGATCTTCGTGAATTTCCGGCCCGACCGGGCGCGGCAGCTCACCCAGGCGTTCACCGACACGGCGTTCGACGGCTTCGACCGCGGCACCCCGCTCGTGCGGCCCCACCAGGTGTGCATGACCCGGTACAACCGCGAGTGGGACCTCCCCGTGATCTTCGGGGCGGAGGACGTGCGACAGGGCCTCGCCGAGGCCTCCAGCGCGGCCGGCCGCCGGCAGCTGCACATCGCCGAGACCGAGAAGTACGCGCACGTCACGTTCTTCTTCAACGGCGGCCGCGAGGAGCCGTTCGACGGCGAGGACCGGGTGCTGGTGCAGTCCCCGCAGCACGTCCCCACGTACGACCACGCCCCCGAGATGAGCGCCGCCGGCGTCCGCGACGCCGTCGTGGGGGGCCTGGCGGAGCGCCGGCACGAGCTGCTGGTCGTGAACTTCGCGAACGCCGACATGGTGGGACACACCGGGTCCATCCCGGCGGCCGTCACCGCCATCGAGACGGTCGACGCGTGCTTCGGGGCGATCCGGCCGGCGGTGGCGGCGGCCGGCGGCCTGCTCGTCGTCACCGCCGACCACGGCAACAGCGAGGTGATGCTGGAGCCCGACGGCACGCCCAACACCGCGCACACCACGAACCCGGTGCCGCTGTGGATCGACCGGCCGGGCCTCGCGCTGCGCGACGGCAAGCTCGGCGACGTCGCGCCCACCGCGTGCGGGCTCATGGGATGGGACGTCCCCGCCGAGATGACCGGCGAGGCCCTCCTGTAGCACACGAATTCGCCCGTTGCGCGCGTGCGAGGCGGGCGAATTGACCCCTTACATCGTCTATTTGCGATGCTCTAGGGGGCGCGAACCGGTGTTCTGCACAGTGTTGTCCACAACCTGTGCATGAAGTGCTCGCGCGGGCCCGCGTCAAGGGCCCGCGCCGGTGTCACATCGAATGTGTCGCGCTACGAGCGGGAATTGCGGTGCGCGGTAGGGCACCCACCTCCACCAGCCGGGCCAGGGCCTCGACCCCCGCGGGCCAGTGGTGGCGTCCCGAGCGGCGCCGCACCCGCCGCAGGGTGTCCGCCGTGGACGCCGGCCGGGCCCCCTCACGGGCGGTGCGGAAGCCGTCCCAGGCGTCCGCGATCGCGATGATTCTGGCGCCCTCCGGGATCGCCTCGCCGTGCGGGGCGGCCGGGGCGGCACGGCCGCCGCCGTCCCACCGGGCCGCGTGGTGGCGCACCCAGTCCAGCTGCTCGCCGGCGAGGACCTCGGCCACCAGCTCCCGCGGCACGTCGTGCACCAGGGCCGCGTCGTGCAGGCGCATGACCTCGCGGGACCCCCACCCGATCGCGGTGGCGAGGGCCGCCGCCAGGTTCGCGACGCGCTCGCCGTGGCCCGGGCCGAGACCGGCGTCCCCCTCGGCGCTGCGCGCGAGGGCCCGCAGGGCGCGCACCGGCACGACCTCGTGGCCGGTGTCGTCCACCGGCGCGGGCATCAGCAGCTCCAGGTCGGCGTCGTGCAGGACGCACCGGTCGCGCCCCGCGCCCTTCGCGGCGTACAGGGCACGGTCGGCGGCGCGCACCAGCTCGTCCGGGTCGCCGTCGGGGCCCAGGGAGGCGACGCCGAACGACGCGGTCACCCGCCCCGGGCCCTGCACGCGGGTCGCGGCGATGGCGGCCCGCAGCCGCTCGGCGACGGCGAGGGCCCCATCGTCCCCGGAGTCCGACAGCAGCAGCGCGAACTCCTCGCCGCCCAGGCGGGCGGCGAGGTCGGTGGTGCGGGCGTCCTCGGCCAGGACCGCCGCGATCGTGCGCAGCACCTCATCGCCGCACTGGTGCCCGTGGAGGTCGTTCACGGACTTGAAGCGGTCGATGTCGAGCAGCACCAGCGCCAGGGACGCCCCGGACCGCCGGGACCGCGCCGCCTCGGCGTGGAGCCGCTCGTGGAAGGTCCGGTGGTTCGCCAGCCCGGTGAGCGGGTCGCTGGTGGCCTGCGCCCGCAGCTGGGTGCGCTGCGCCGCCGCGGCGATCCCCAGGCCGAGCATCTCGGCGATGCGCGCCATCCACAGCTCGGCCTCCGGCGGCGGGCTGCCCTCGCGCGTCGCGGCCATCAGGGCGCCCCAGACGCCGCCCCGCACGAACACCGGCACGGCCGCGTCCACCGCGTGGAGATCCATGCCCGGCGGGGTCCGCAGGGGGGCGCCGGCGGGGAGGTCGCGGTGGTCGACCCGGGCGGGCGCGGCGGTGCGGCGCACCTCGTCGATCGCCCCTCCGCCGGTGCCGGGCAGCACCTGGCCGGGTTCGATGGCCGGCTCGCCCCGGCATGCGAGCACAAGCGCCCCCTCGGGCTGGTACCGCGCGAGCAGGGTGGTGTCGGCGTCCAGCAGGCGGGCGACCTCGAGGGCGCACAGGGCGAACAGCTCCTCCTCGCCCACCTCGCGCACCAGGGCGGCGGCCACGCGGTGCAACGCGCCCTGGCCGTACTGGGTGCGCACCGACGGCGTCACGTCCTTGGTGGCGGCGAGGACCTCGCCCGCCGGCCCGTCGGGGTGCAGGGCGCTGCTGAACCACAGCCACCGGCCCTCGCGGTGCCGCACGCGATAGGTCACCGTGACCACCTCGCCGCCACGCCGGGCGGCGGCCAGGCCGGAGGCGAACGGCGCCGCGTCCTCGGGGTGCAGCAGGTCCGCGGGCGCCATCCCGGCGAGCTCCTGCGGGGAGCACCCGAGGACGGCCCCGGCGCCGTCGCTCGCCCAGGTGATCCGGCCCGAGACGTCGTGGCGGGTGCGCAGGTCCGTGAAGCTCTCCACCAGGGCGCGGTACGTCGCCTCCGCGGCCCGCAGGCGCTCGCCCTCGGCGAGCTGCCCGGCCACGAGCTCGTGCAGGCGCGCGACGCCGCCGTCGCCCCCGCCGCTCATCGCGCCGCCGGGCCGTGGTCGTCGCCGGGCCGGGCCGCGGGCTGCGTGGTGGCGGCCGCCTCCAGGATCGCCGCGACGCGCCCGGAGTCCATCACCGCGGTCATCGCCGTCACCACCGCCGGCGTGAACTGCGACCCGGACCCGTCCAGGACCTCCCGGTAGGCGTCCGGCAGCGGCAGGCCCCGCCGGTACGGGCGGTCGGCGGACATCGCGTCGAAGGCGTCCGCGACGATGAGCACCTGCGCCCCGTCGGAGATCTGCTCCCCGGCGATGCCGTCCGGGTACCCGCCGCCGTCCCACCGCTCGTGGTGGCCGCGCACCCACGCGACCTGCTCGGCGGAGAGCATGTCGGCGACCATCTGGGCGCCCAGCGCGGCGTGCGCCTGGATCCGCTCGCGCTCGTCGGGCGTGAGCGGCCCGGCCTTCAGCAGCACCGAGTCGGGCACGCCGATCTTGCCGACGTCGTGCACGAGCGCCGCCTCGCGCAGCAGCTCGATGCGCTCGTGGTCCCAGCCCATGGCCTGGGCGAGCTCGGCGGCGATCTCCGCCACGCGTTCGGAGTGGCGCTGCGTGTTCGGGTCGCGGGCGTCCACGGCCTGGGCGAGCAGGCGCACCGCGTCGAGGGTGCGCCGCTGCTCGAGCCGCGTCGCGCGCTCGGCGGCGGACAGGTCGACGACGACATCGGGGCTGTACCGCACGCACAGGTCCCGGCCGTGGGCCTTCGCCCAGTACACGGCCCCGTCGGCGAGCTCGTACAGCCGGTCGCCCTCCCCGCCGGCCTGGGCGAGGTCGCACACGCCGGCCGACACGCTGTGGTGGCCCAGCCCCGCCAGCGGCGTGCCGGCCACCTCCACGCGGATCCGCTCGGCGGCGCACCAGGCGCCCCACGAGTCGGTCTCGGGCATGATCCAGGCGAACTCCTCGCCGCCCACGCGGGCCACCAGGTCGCCGTCGCGGCATGCGGCGGCCAGCCGCTGCCCCAGGTCGACCAGCACGGCGTCGCCGCCGCGGTGCCCCAGCGCCTCGTTCACGAGCTTGAAGCGGTCGATGTCGAACACGGCGAGGGCGAGCTCGCGGCCGTGGCGCCGTGCCCGCTCGGCCTCCACCGCCAGGCGCTCCCGGAACACGCGGTGGTTGGCGAGGCCCGTCAGGGGGTCGCTCGCGGCCTGGTCGGACAGCCGGGCGATGTTCTCGGCGCTGGTCACCGCCAGGCCCGCGAGGCTGCAGAACCGCTCCAGCCGCTCGACGTCGGCGCCGGTGAACCGCCCGGGCACGGCCGACCCGGCGACCAGGGCGCCCCACACCGCTCCGTCCACGTGGATGGGCGCGGCCAGCGCGGACCGCGTGCCCGCCTCCACCAGCCGGCGCACGGTCGGGTCGCCGGCGACCTCGGCGTAGTCGCTCACGGTGGCGGCCGCCCCGGTGCGGCGGACCACCGCGACGACGTCCGCGCCGTCCTCCGGCAGCACCGAGCCCCGGTCCTCGCCGTCCACCGACGACCCCGCGATGCGGCCCTCCGCCCCCGCGAACCGCACCACCGACGCCCGCTCGACGCCCAGCACGCCGGCGACCTCGCGTGCCATGACGTCCAGGATCTCCCCGGTGTCCGACAACGAGGCGATCTCGGTGGCCGCGCGGCGCAGGGCGCTCTGCTCGGAGACCGCGCGCCGCATCTCCTGCACCACGCGCCCGCGGGACCGGTTGAGCGCCACCCAGCAGCACGCGCCCGCCAGGCACAGCACCGCGACCGCGATCGCGAACAGCACCAGGACGCGGCGGGTGAACGCCTCCTGGTCGTCGTCGATGCGGCGCAGCTCGCGCGAGTAGGCGGCCACCCACCCGTCGACGGCCTGGTTGAACTCGGTGCTGCGGATGCGGATGCGGTGGGCGGCCTCGCGCGCGTCCCGGGCGCTCACGCCGGTGGGGACCCGCGTGGCCTCCTCCACGCGGGCGAGCCGCAGGCGGGCCTCGCCGGCGGCGCGGCCGGCCCCGCCGGAGATCGTGGCGGCGTCCTCGGCGAGGCGGGTGAAGCGCCCGCTCAGGCTCACCGCCCGCCGGATCCACCCGGTGGGCAGGCCCGTCCCGCGGGGCCCGTCGTTGGCCGCCGCGAACCACGCGTCGTTCTCCAGCGCCTGGAAGACCTCCCGCGCGGAGATGAGCTCCAGCTGGGCGTGCGTGACCCGCGCGTGCGCCGACTGGGAGCTCACGATCTGACGGCCGATCGCGAGGCTGCCCGCGATCATGAGCAGGCCCACGGCGACGAGCGTCGTGACCTGCAGGTGCGAGAGCACGCGGACCCGTCGCGCGGCGCGCTGCCACGCCGGACCGTGGCCCGAATGGAGCTGGTGGAGGTCGATTGGGGTGTTCACCGATGGGGTTGGTGGAACCGGGACGCCGCCGCGGGGGTGACGGACCGCAACCCCGCCCGGGCGGGGTTGCGACCCGCCGGCCGGTGGTGCCGGTACCCTCGTTATCGGATGCTGGGCGGGATGCTTCACCCTTCGGGGATCACCCATGCGAGATGACCCTTCCCTCGACGACTGGTTCCGCCGCGAGGGCGTGCCGCACCTGGCCCGCGACTTCGACCCGCGCGAGGACGTCCTCACCCGGCTGCGGCCGGCGCTGCTGGTGCTGTTCGTGGTGGGGCTCGCCCTGGTGCTGCGGCCCGACTGGCCGCCGTGGTCGCGGGCGGCGGCCGCGGCGGGGGCGCTGCTCGCGGCGTTCGCCGGCCTGGGGCTTGCGAACCGGCTGCGGGGCCGCGCGTGGACGGCACCGCCGGAACGCGTGGGGTTCGTGGAGGCCGGGGTGTTCGTCGTCGTGCCGGCCGTGGCGGACCTCGCCGTCGGCGACGGCCCGGTCCGGGCGGCGGGCGTGCTGGCCGGCGGCGCGGTGGTCGCCGGCGTGCTGTACGTGCTCATCAGCCTCGGCGTGGTGTCCGTGCTGGTCCACACGGGCCGCTCGGCGTTGTCGGCCCTGCGTGACATCGCCTCCATCGCGGGGCGGGCGCTGGTGCTGCTGCTCGCCGTCCTGCTGTTCCTGTTCCTCGCCGCGGAGGTGTGGCAGACGCTCGGAACCATCGAGGGCTGGCGGTTCGTGAGCGTCCTCCTGCTGTTCTGCGTGCTCGCGGTGCTCACGCTGGTGGTGGGGCTCTCCGGCGAGCGCCGGGGCCTCTACCGGCCGCGGGTGGACGACGAGCTGCGCGGGCGCGCGATCGCCACGCCGGCCGCCGGGCTGGTGGCGTCGGGCGTGACCCCGCGCGTGGAGCGGATGTCCGGGATCCAGCGGGCGAACGTCGCGGTGGCGCTGCACGTGGGCCTGGTGGCGCGCGTGGCGGTCGTGGGGTTCATCACCGCCGTGTTCTTCGTGGGCTTCGGGCTCCTCACCGTGGACCGGCCCACCACCGAGGCCTGGACCGGGCGGACCGGCGACGCCCTGCACGTGCTCGCCGAGTACGACGGCCTGCGCGGCTCGGTGGTGCTCAGCGAGCCGCTGCTGCGGGTGTCGACCCTGCTGGGGGCGTTCGCGGCGCTGTACTTCGCGGTGGTCGCCGTCAGCGAGGCCCAGAACCGGCGGGAGTTCATCGAGGACGAGCTGGAGCGGGTGCGCGGCGTGGTGGCCGCGTGGGCCTACGACCGGGGCGCCGCCGCCTCGGACGCCGCGCCGCCGCCCGGCTGACCCCGCCGCACCAGGCCCCGCCAGCGGGCGCCGTCGCGGCTGAGCTCCAGCAGGCGGTGCCCGCGCGCGTGGCACCACGCCGGCAGGTCCACCTCGATGAGCGGGTCGTCGGCCAGCAGCTCCACCACCTGGCCGGGGGCGACCCGGCCCATGGCCCGGGCGAGGAGCCGGACGGGCACGGGGCAGGGCGCGCCCAGCGCATCCACCACGCGCACCGGGGTCACGGCCGCACCGGGCTCATGGCCCGCAGCGCCGCGACGACCTCCGCGAACACCGCCGCCGCCGCGTCGACCTCCCCCGCGGTGGTGGCGTCGCCCGCCCCCAGCAGCACCCCGGAGTGGGCGTCACGGGCGTCCGCGCCCATGGCGAGCAGCGTGGGGGAGGCCTTGCCGGCATCGGCGGTGCACGCCGAGCCGGGGGACACGGCCACCCCGCGCGTGCCGAGCGCGACCGTGAGGGTCTCGCCCTCCACCCCGTGCACCGAGACGTGCACGTTGCCCGGCACGCGGCGGTGCGGGGACGGGCCGTTGAGGGTGACGCCGGGCACCGCCACGAGCAGCCCGGCGAGGCGCTCGCCCATCGCGCGGCGGTGGGCGGCGCGGGCGCCCATCGACGCACGGGCCAGGCGTGCCGCGGCGCCCAGGCCCACGATTCCAGGCAAGTCCTGCGGGCCGGCGCGCTTGCCGCCCTCCTGGGCGCCGCCGCCGACCAGCGGATGCAGGCCCGCGCCGGGACGCACCCACAGCGCGCCGCTCCACGCGGGGGCGCCCATCGCCGGTCCGCCGACCGTCACGGCGTCGGCCCCCAGGGCGCGCACGTCCAGGGGCAGCAGCCCCGCGGTCTCGGCGGCGTCCACGTGGATCCGGGCGTCCGGGGCGGCGCCGCGGGCGGCGGGGATGAGCGCGCCGAGGTCCTGCAGGGTCCCCACCTCGTGGTGGCCGTGGTGGAGGCACACCAGCGCCGTCCCGGGTCCCGCCGCGGTCGCCAGTGCGGTGGGATCCGCATGGCCTTCGTGATCCACGCCGACGGTCGTGTGGGTCACGCCGTCGGCGGCGAGGCGCAGGAGGGCCGTGGCGACGGCCGGGTGTTCCAGTGCCGTGAGAACGGCGTGGCGCCCGAGGTGCCGGTTGGCGGACAGCAGCCCGGTCACGGCGAGGGCCCGGGCCTCGGAGGTCCCGCAGGTGAACACGACCTCGTCGGGGTCGGCCGCGCCGATGAGCGCGGCCACCTCGGCGCGGGCCTCCTCCAGCGCCGCGGCGGGTCCCGCGGCGTGCGGGTGCAGCCCGGACGGCGACGCCCAGAGCTCCGCGACGGCGCGGGCCATCGCGTCGCGCACCTCCGGGGCGGGTGGCACCGCGGCGGCGGCATCCAGGTACGCCCCGGTCACCGGCCCTCGGCGAGGCGGGTGGCGAGGCCGGCGGGCAGGCCGGCGTTGAGGATCTGGTTCTGGGCGGCCGCCACGTCGTACGGCGTGCGGACGATCTCGACCGTGCCGGCGTCCGGGTCGTACAGCGCCCACGACGCCCGGGGATCGCCGTCCCGCGGCTGTCCCACCGACCCCGGGTTCACCAGCCACCGGTGCGGGGTGAGCGCGAACGGGCCCGTGGACGGCTCGAACCCGCGCACCGCGCCGTCCTCGCCGAGCTGCCACACGGCCGGCAGGTGCGTGTGCCCGATGAACGTGACCAGCGCGGGCACGGCCTCCAGCGCGTCGCGGGCCTGGCCCAGCTCCAGCACGTACTCCCACACCGGGTCGCGGGGGCTCGCGTGGAACATCGGGGCGACGCCCTCGGCGCGGTCCAGCGGCTGCAGCCGGTCGAGCTTCGCCATGCCGACGGGGCCCAGCCGCTCCTGGGTCCACACCAGCGCGTCGTGCGCCCAGGAGGTGAAGTTCTCCAGCGGGATGCGCCCGGAGGCGCCCAGGTCGTGGTTCCCCGCGAGGCACCGCTCGGCCTCGGTGAGCGCGCGCCCGAGCGTGGTGACCGGGTCCGCGCCGTAGCCCACGACGTCACCGACGCACCACCAGCGGCCCGCGCCGCGCTGCTGGGCGGCGCGCAGGACGGCGGCCAGCGCCTGGCTGTTGCCGTGGATGTCGCTGAGGACGGCGATCGGCGTGGCGGGCTCCTCTCCCCATCTCGAAACCGCGGCCCACTCCGCACGATACGCGGCGCGGGGCCGCTACGATCGCCCGATGGACCGCCGGGCACTGGGCATCGCGGGCGTCGCCGTCGCCGGTGCCGCCGGGGTCACCGCCCTCCTGCGCTGGAAGTTGTGGTCCCACGGCGTGCCGTCCGCGCCCACGCCCCCGGTGGGCGACTACTTCGACCCCGGGGAGCTGGCGCGCAACCGGCAGTACCGCCGCGGGGTGTGGGCGATGGCGGTGGCGGCCGTGCCCATCGCACCCGCGGTGGCGCTGGCGGTGGCCGGCACCTCGGGCCGCTGGGGCGGTCCGCTCGCCCGGCTGGCCCGCGGCCGGGCGTGGCGCGCGGGCCTGCTGTTCGGTGCGGGCCTGTCGGTGGCCGAGACGCTGGCGGGGCTGCCGGTGGGAGCCGCCCGGTACGGGTGGGGCAGGGAGTACGGGATCGTCACGCAGAACCCGCCCGCGTGGCTGCTGGACGTCGCGAAGGGCACGGCGGTGGAGGCCGTCATCTCGGCGGGGGTGGCGTGCGGTGCCGCGGTGCTCATCGCGCGGGCGCCCCGCCTGTGGTGGGCGGGCCTGGCCTGCGGCGTCGCCGGGTTCGTCTACCTGTCGACGCTGCTGGCGCCGGTGGTCATCGACCCGCTGTTCCAGAGGACGCGGCCGCTGGACGACCCGGTCCTGTCGCGGCAGATCCTGGATCTCGCCCGCCGGGAGGGGGTTCCGGCGGACCGGGTGCTGGTGAACGACGCCTCCCGGCGCACCGTGGCCGCGAACGCCTACGTGTCGGGCCTGGGAGCGAGCCGGCGCATCGTGCTGTACGACACCCTCCTGCGCGACTTCCCGCGGGACGAGGTGCTCGCGGTGGTCGCCCACGAACTGGCGCACGTCAAGCACCGGCACGTGCTGAAGGGCACGACGACCGGCGCGCTCATGGCGATCCCCGGCTGCCTGCTGTGCTTCGCCCTGGTGGGCGCGCGCACCGGGTGGGGGAGGGCCGCGACGCCCGGTGGTGCGGGGACCCGCCTGGTGGTGCGGCGTCTGGCGATCGTGGCGGCGACGGCGTCGGTGGCGGGGACGCTGGCGACGCCGTTCGCCAACTACGTGAGCCGCACGTATGAGCGGGAGGCCGACTGGACGGCCCTCCGGACGACCCATGACCCGTCCGCCCAGGTGCGGTTGTTCCAGGGCTTCGTGCGGACCGCGCTCGGCATGCCGGACACCCCGCGCGCGCTGCAGCTGTGGTTCGGCACCCACCCCGAGCCCATCGAGCGCATCGGAATGGCGGAGTACGCCGCCCGCCACCCGGACCCGGCGGGGTGAGCGGCCGCGCGCCACGGTCGCCGCGGGTGCAGGTGGTGGCGGTCGGACGGCTGCGCCCGCCGCACGACGCCCCGGGCCGGCTGTACGAGGAACGCCTGGGCGGGATGCTGCCGTTCCGGGCCGACGAGGTCGAGCCGGAGCCCCTGCAGCGCGGGGAGGCCCGCGCCCGCGCCGCCGAGGCGGACCGCATCCGGGGTCGCATCGCCCGGGGCGCCTGGCGGGTCGCGCTGGACCCCGAGGGCCGTCAGCCGGCCTCCAGCGAGGCGTTCGCGACGTGGCTCGAGAAGCACCTCGCCTCGGGCCGGCCGGTGGCGTTCATCGTGGGCGGGGCATCCGGCGTGGACAACGCCCTCCTGGCCGAATGCGACGAGCGGCTCGCGCTGGGCGCCCTCACCATGCCGCATCAGCTCGCCCGGGTCGTGCTCACCGAGCAGCTGTACCGGGCCGCCTGCATCCTGCGGGGACACCCGTATCCCCACTGACGGCGGGCGGGGCGGATATCGTTCCCCGCCGTGACCACGGCCCCCCTCACCTCCCTGCAGGCGGCGATCGCCGCGGAGGCCGCCGCGGTGGCCGGGACCACCGGCGTGCACGTGGAGCTGGGCCCCCCGGCCCGGCCCGAGCACGGCGACCTGGCGACGCCGGTGGCGATGACCCTCGCCCGGGCGGCGAAGCGGAACCCCCGCGAGATCGCGGAGGCCCTCGCCGAGCGGCTGCGGGCGCGGCCGGACACCGCCGCGGCGCTGGAGGCCGTGGAGGTCGCGGGCCCCGGCTTCCTGAACCTGCGGCTGGCCCCGGCCTGGGTCACGGACGCCGTCCGCACGGTCGCCGCGGCGGGCCCCGGGTTCGGGCGCGGCGGCGTGGCGCGGCCGGAGCGGATCCTGCTGGAGTTCGTCTCCACCAACCCCACGGGCCCCATCCACATCGGGCACGCCCGCGGGGCGGCCTACGGGGACTCGGTGGGCCGCATCCTGTCGTTCGTGGGGCACGCGGTGACCCGCGAGTACTACATCAACGACCACGGCGCGCAGATGGAGCTGTTCGCGGCGTCCGTGGCGGCCCGCTACGCGGAGCTCGTGGGGGCGGAGCCGCACATGCCGGAGGGCGGGTACCCGGGGGAGTACGTCATCGGCATCGCCCGGGCGCTGCGGGAGGAACTGGGCGACGCGTACGACGGGCGGGTGTCGCCGCCGGACGCCGGGACCCTGGAGCTGTTCGGCCGGCGCGGCGGCGAGCTCATGCTGGACGTCATCCGCGGGACGCTGGAGCGCTTCCGGGTGTCGTACGACGAGTTCTTCTCCGAGCGGACCCTCCACCAGACCGGCCGGGTGGAGGCCGGCGTCCGGCGGCTGGTGGACAGCGGCGACGCGTACGAGGCCGACGGCGCCGTGTGGTTCCGCACCACCGCCTACGGCGACGAGAAGGACCGGGTGCTGGTGCGGTCCGGCGGGGGGACCACCTACCTCGCCGCCGACGTCGCGTACCACCTCGACAAGGCCGCCCGCATGGGCGACCGGATGATCGACGTGCTGGGCGCCGACCACCACGGGTACATCGGGCGCCTGCGGGCCGTGCTCGCCGCCGGCGGGTTCGACCCGGACACCCTCGAGGTGCTCATCATGCAGCTGGTGGGCCTCACCGAGTCCGGCGAGGCGAAGCGCATGAGCAAGCGGGCGGGCACCATCGTGCTGCTCGACGACCTCATCGACGACATCGGCGTCGACGCGGCCCGGTTCTTCCTGGTGGAGCGCAGCCACGACACGGCGTTCGAGCTGGACCTGGACCTCGCCCGCGAGCAGAGCCAGGAGAACCCGGTCTACTACGTGCAGTACGCCCACGCCCGGTGCTGCAGCATCCTCGCCAAGGCCGCCGCCGAGGGCGTGACGCGCGACCCCGCCGCCGGGCCGCCTCAGGTGCTCGACCCGAGCGAACGGGCGCTTGCGCTGCGCCTCGCCGAGTGGCCGCGCACGGTGGCCGACGCCGCCGAGCGGCGGGCGCCGCACCGGGTGGTCGCGTACCTGAAGGACCTCTCCCGGGACCTGCACGCCTTCTACCACCGGTGCCGCGTGGTGGGCGAGGCGCGGGAGGTGCAGGCGTTCCGGATGGAGCTCACGGTCGCGACCCGCGACGTCGTGCGGTGCGGCCTGGACCTGGTCGGGGTGACCGCCCCCGACCGCATGTAGGGACGGTGCCGCGGTGAGCGAGCGCCTGGGCGGACTGGTGCTCATCTGGGCCGGCAACGTCGCGGCCCTGTGGGTGGCGGCCCGGCTGCTGGACGGCTTCGGCTACTCCACGACCGGCGCGCTGCTGCTGGGCGCCGCCGTGCTGGCGGTCGTGAATTGGCTGGTGAAGCCCGTCCTCACGATCGTCGCGATCCCCTTCATCATCGCGACGCTCGGGGTCGCCTACCTCGCGATCTGCGTGCTCATGCTGCACCTCATGGCCGCGATCGCCGACGGCTTCCACATCGACGGGTGGGCGGGGGTGTGGGCCGCCGTGATCGTGGGCGCCGTCAACACGGTGCTGCAGCCCATGCTGGGCGTGGAGTCCAGCGGGAAGAAGCGCCGCTAACACGGGGATTGTGAGGGATCCGTGACCGGCCGTTCGTCTAGTGGCGGCCCCTTCCGGCGCGCCGTTAGCCTGCGCGGCATGACGACCCGAACCCCCCTCCGTCGCGGCACGGTGCGCCACGTGTCCGCCGCCGCCCTCGTCCTCGCCGCCGGCCTCCTGGGCGCGGGCGCCGCCGGCGCCCAGACCCCGCCGGCCGATCCCGCCGTCGCGCAGATCCTCCGCGGCGACATCTGGGTCGTCGCGGGCACCCCCACCGCCGACCGCTTCGGCGCGTTCGACGTCCCCAGCGCCGGCATGCTGCCGTCCATCAAGGAGGGCGACGTCGTCATCACCGACCGGCAGCGCGCCGCGACGGTGACCCGCGGCGACGTGGTGGTGTTCCTGCCCACGCCCGCCCAGCGCGCGAAGTGCGGCACCGGCGCCGACGAGCGGTTCATCAAGCGCGTCGTTGCCGTCGGCGGCGACCGCGTCGACGTCGCCGCAGGCCAGGTGCTCGTGAACGGCGCGGAGTTCGTGGTCGCCGGCGCGACGGCCCCGGCGTACACCGTGGCGTCCGTCGTCGTGCCCGCCGGCCAGGTGTACGTGCTGGGCGACAACCGCGGGTCGTCGTGCGATTCCCACAGTTGGGCGTCTCCCGGCGTGCCCATCGCCCAGATCGACGGCCGCGCCGAGGCCATCGCGTTCCCGCGCGCCCGCGTCGGCTTCGTCACCCCCGCGGGGGCCGTCACGCCGTTTGACGTCTCCGGCGCGCCCACCCGCGCCCGCGCGGAGTACCTCGTCACCCTCACCCGCTCCGCGTCGCCGGCCTACATCGCGTCCGGCGCCCTCCGCAAGTGCGCGAAGAAGGCGTCGTGCGCCAGGTCCCTCACCGCGAGGCACCGCGCCGCGGGCCGGGCGGCCGCCGGCCTGGCGGGGAAGATGACCGCCCCGGCCCGCGCCCTCGGGGCGGAGTGCGGCGCCGCGCCCGCGAAGGCGCTGCGCGCGGAGCTCCAGCGGCTTGCCCGCGGGGCCCGCAGGGGCCGCGTCACCCGCGCGAAGTCCCTCGCGCTGTCCCGGAACATCGACAGCGCGATCGCCAAGGCGCGGACGAAGGTGGGCGCCTGCTGGACCGCATGACCGCCTCCCGGCGGGCCTGATACCCTCAGCCGGCCCGGGCGGGTGTAGCTCAGCTGGTAGAGCGTCGGCTTCCCAAGCCGAAGGTCGCGGGTTCGAGCCCCGTCGCCCGCTCCTCGAAACCCCCGCACGCGTGGGGGTTTCTTGCGTTGTGGCCCCGCGAACGGCCGTTCGGTTGAGGCCCCGCCGGCTCCGGCTCAGCAGCCGACCCATCGGCCCGCCGCCGGTCCCCAGATCACCTTTCAGGGGCGACTGATTCCGGTCAGCGTGGCCGCGCGCCGCCTGAAGGTGCACCCCACCACGCTGCGCCGTCGCGGGGCGCGGGGAGAGCTGACACTCCGCCGGAACATGATCGGCCTCGGCATGACGGAAGATGACCTGGATGAAGCCAGGCGCCGGCCGCCGCGCCGTGGGCGCCCCCAGGGAACCCCCGAGGCCGACCAGGCGGTGATCGACCGGGTGCTCGCCATGCGGGGCGAGGGTCTGGGCTACGCGGAGATTGCTCGCCAGCTCAATGCCGCCGGGTTCCGACCGCGCGGGACGGGCGCCAGTGGTGGGCCAGCAGCGTCCGCTCGCTCTGCTCCGCTGTGCGGGCGCGCGAAGACTGATTCGTGGTGGATGCGCCGCCCGCCCGGGCGTGCGCCGACCGATGAGAGCGACGGTTTGCACTGGCCCCAGAGCGACGTCATTCCCAGACCGAGTGACGCTCGAAGACTCCGCCGCCGGTTGGAAGTCCTCGAGCCGTGCCGTCCTGAGCCGATCTCGCCAGGGGGGTGCCGGGGCGCTACGCTCGGCGGGTGAAGGTCCGAGAGGTGCTCCGGCTGCTCGATGAGGCGGGCTGGTACGAGGTGGCCAGGCGCGGCAGCCATCGCCAGCTCAAGCATCCGGAACGACCCGGGCGGGTCACGGTGGCAGGTCACCCCAGCGACGACCTGCATCCGAAGACCCTCCGGAGCATCCTCCGGCAAGCCGGGATCGGGGAGAACGAGTGATGCGGTACCTGATGGTCATCGAGGAAGGGCCCGGCAACCTGTCGGCATACGTGCCGGACCTCCCCGGTTGCGTCGCGACCGGTGCCAATCTTGAAGAGTTGCGCGCCAACATGCGTGACGCGGTCCTCATGCACATCGCCGGCATGAAAGAGGACGGGCTCGCCGTGCCCGAACCCACCCCGTCAAGCGCTGAGCTGCTCGAGGTCGCCTGACCCGCGCGCTCTGAGGATCCCCGAGGACGGGGCGTCGGCGATATCGAGATCGTTCGCCGGCCCAACACCGCCCACGGCCAAGCCATGCGGGGGTGGCCTCCCCGTCGTGATATCAGCGCCCGCTCACCCCGGACCGCCGCACAGCCACGCGCGACCTGATGCGCGGAGGACGCGCGCGCCGCGCGTCCTGTGCGCGTCTGACGTGCGCGTCGGACGAACCGTGCGGGTGTCGAGTCTCAGGCCGCTCCGCCATGGCGGAGCGCGACCTCCAACTCATTGAGGCTTGCCCGGACGCGGTCGAGCGCCCTCTCCGGGCTCGGGGTGTCCGCGACCTCTTGCGAGAGCGCCTCCAGCACCCACGCCCGGGCGAGTTCGGTCGGGCCGACGCCCCGCGCTCGGGCCGCCGCACGGATCCGGTTCACGTCGTCACGGCTGAGGCGAACCGAGAAGGTGATCGTCGGCTCCTTGGCCACCGTCACCGGAACCTCCTCGAGTTCCTCCTCCGGGATCTCGGCCACGTGGGTCGACTCCCATCGGGTGGCGGCGGCCTCACGTTCGGACGCTGGTGGCTTCTTGGGTCGGCTCACTTCTTGCTCCACATCGACGACGCTCGGCGGGGCGTCATGTTGCCCATCGCCAGATGCCGGCCGTCGCGTGCACGGAACACCGCGGCGCTTCGAGCACGACCTCCTGCACCTCCCCAGGAGTCACCCGGTGACGAGCGATGCGCCGGACGCTCCGGTCATCCCAGCGGAGCCCTTCGATACGCACCCGGAACCGTAGCACGGCCGTGATACGGCGTCGGCATCGCCACTACACACCCCCTCATCGCGTCACCTCGTCCCATTTCTCCATGTAGAGGCGCCAGTTGGGTGCGCCATGACAACGGAGGTGGGGGAGATGGAACGTGAGCTGCTGACGGTCCGGGAGGTCGCCGGACGCCTGCGGTGCTCCGAGGAAACCGTGCGACGCATGATCGCCCGCAGCGACCTGGCCGCGGTGAGGGTGGGACGCGGCTACCTGGTGGACGCCGGGAGCATCCCGCGTCCGGCGTACCGGCACGCCGACGAGCGGAGCGCGGCATGACCGGCCAGGAGGACCTGCCGCCGCTGCTGGGCGTCGCAGACGTGCAGCGCCGCTACGGGATGCGCGACCCGCGGGCCGCGAGGCGGCTGATGTACCGGGCCGGCGGGTTCAACGTGGCCCGCCGCCTGGTGATCCGCGCCGACGTGCTGGACGCATGGGAACGGGGCCGGCACCATCACCCCGGCGAGGGCCTCGCCCCGGGCTGGTGGCGGGAGTCGGCATGACGCTCGTCATCGAACCGAACGGGGAGGGCGGAGAGGCTCACACAATGGGCCCACCCCGAGACGACGCGGACACACCCCGGGAGCGCCGCGGATGGCGCGAACCGCTCGAGCCCGGTCTTTACAAGAACCACCGCGTCGGCTGTCGCGCATCCAGCGAGCGGCAGCCCGGGCGACGCTGCGGATGCCCGTTCCTCCTGACCGTTCCCGGTGACTTCCCGGGCAGCACCCGCCAGGTGCAGCACCCCGGCCCCGTGCGCGCCGCCAGAGCCGAGAAACGGCGCCTGCAGGCCGCCGGCTACGGGGCCCGGCCACCGGCCCCGGAACCCGAGCAGATCGAGACCGTGCAGGAGTTCTTCGTGCGCTACCTGCGACTGCGGGAACGCAGCCTCGCGCCATCAACGCTCTACACCATCGACGAGACCTATCGGCTCCGGATCGGCCCGGCCATCGGGGATCTGCCACTGTCGGAGGTCACTCGCGAGCGTGTGCTGGAGTTCGTCAACGGCGTCGCCGCCAATGCCACATCCACCCGCACCGTTGAGAAGACGCTGGCCGTGTTGCGCGCCGCGCTGTCGGCGGCCGTGGAGTGGGGGAGGCTCGACGCGAACCCGGCGATGGGCATCAAGGCGGCACGGTTCCGCCTGGCCGGCGACGTCCACGACGGGCCCCGCGGCGAACGACGCGTCCTGTCCCCGCGGAGCTCCGGCAGCTGTTCGCCGCCACCCCCAACCCCCGCATCCACAGCCTGCTGCGCACCGCCGCCGAATGTGGGCTGCGCCGCGGCGAGCTGATCGGCCTGCGCTGGGGCGACATCGACCTGGACGGCCGCGCGATCGTGGTGCGCCGCTCGGTCTGGCAGGACCGCACCCGCGGCGGAAAGCGCATGGAGAAGCCCACCAAGGGACGCAATGCACGCTCCATCCGCATCACCGACACCCTCACCCGGGCGCTCACCGACTGGTACGCGCAGAGCGTCGTCGCGCACCGCGCCGACCCCCTCGGCTACGTGTGGCCCGGCACGACCGGCGGGCCCATGGCCGCCGACACGCCCACCCAGGCCCTGGAGCGCGCGCTCACCGACGCCGGCCTGCTCGACCACGACGGCAAGCCCCTGGTGAGCCTCCACGGCCTGCGCCACGGCGCCGGGTCCCTGCTGCTCTCCCAGGGCGTCCCGCTCATCGTCGTGAGCCGGTTCCTGGGCCACGCCGACGTGCAGATCACCGCCGGCGCGTACTCCCACCTGGTCGACGCCGACGCCCAGCTCGCCGAGGCCGCCCGCCGCATGCAAGCGGCACTCGAAGCCGCAGACGCCGAGCGGCCCGCGGGCGCAGAACAGCTCGAAATCCCCGAGATCGCGAAGGACACGGGGATCTCACGATGACCGCGCGGCCCTTCCCAATGCCGAAGGTCGCGGGTTCGAGCCCCGTCGCCCGCTCCTCGAAACCCCCGCACGTGTGGGGGTTTCTTGCGTTGTGGCTCCGCGAACGGCCGTTCGCATGACGCGTCGAGACACCGTGCGGCACGGTGAGGACCGTGCGGGAATCGCCCGGACGGATGTCCTTGCCCGGCTCCCCGGGGTGCCCGGATGAGGCGCCCTCCGCTCTGGACCGAGCCGCGCGGCAGGCGCGGGTACACGGCGGTCGGGCGTGACGTGACCCAGCTGCCGGCGGCCCGCGGGTGCCCTGCATCTGACGGCGGCCATGGGAATCTCCCCGTGGGCGGTCATTGGGAGTCCCCGGGGGCGGCCGCCGGATCTCCCCAGGGGTGGCCATCTGTTCTCCCCGGCGTCTTGTCCTGAGTGGTCCCCACTCTGGGGCGCCTTGTCATACGGGCGGCCGTGGGCGCGGGCTTGAAGAAGCCGGCGGAGGTGATGGGGATGCCGGCCCCATGGACCTCGCGCACCTCACGGCGCTGCTGCGCGAGATGGACGCCCAAGGCGGCTCTCCCGACGCGCTGTGGGAGCTCGCGGACGCCATGCCGGGCAACGGCGACGTGCCCGCCGGGAAGGCCATGACCGTGGCGGAGGCGTACCCCTCGTCCCTGGGGTGCGACACCCCGTGACGCCGTGGCCCGCGTGTCGCACCGCGACACCCGGGCCGCCGGATTCCGCCATCGCGCCGCGCCGTCTGGAATGCTGCCGGGGATGTGACGGGAGCGCGGGCTCCCGACGGATATGGGGAATGCATGGACCGACGGCACGAACCGGAGACCGCGTGAGGACGCGCCTGGCCGCGATCGCGGCGGCCCTCGCCCTCATCCCGCTGGTGGCCGGATGCTCGGACTCCTCCAACTCGGAGGTGCCCCGCAGCACCGCCACCGGCCCGCAGCCGCTGCCCCTCACCGATGAGGGGCTCCCGCCGGCGCTCGCCGTGCAGGACGACCGCCTGGTGAACGCCAACGCCGACCCGGCGGAGCGCACCGCGATGGTCGCGCAGACCGGCGCGAAGGTCACCCGCGTGGACCTGTTCTGGAAGGACGTCGCCCCCGCGCGGCCGGCGGACCCCACCGACCCGGCGGACCCCGCCTACGACTGGACCCGCATGGACGCGATCCTCACCGGGTTCGCCGCGGCGGGCATCAGCCCCATCGTCGACGTGTTCAACGCCCCGGCCTGGGCCACCGGCGGCACCACCACCGTGGGGCCCCTCACGCCGTACAACTCGGTGCCACCGGACCCCGCCGCGTTCGCGGAGTTCATGCGGGCGGCCAGCACCCGCTACTCCGGCACCTTCACCGCCGGCGGCGCCGCGCTGCCGAAGGTCACGCACTGGGAGCTGTGGAACGAACCGAACCTCAAGCTGTTCATGCACCCGGCCGGCGGGACGCAGCGGTGGATCGACACGTACGCGGCCATGGTGAAGGCCGCGTACCCGGCGGTGAAGGCCGGTGGCGGGGCCGGCACCGTCGTGCTGGTGGGCGCCGCCGGCCCGCGCAGCCGCACCGGCGCGAACGCCGTGGGCGCCCGCGACTGGCTGGTGGGGCTGCGCCGCAGGGACGTGCCGCTGGACGTGTACTCGCAGCACATCTACCCGGCGGCCGCGCCGCGGGAGGTCACCCCGGCGGTCCCGGCATGGGGGACCCTCGACGTCCTGCTGGACGAGCTGGAGACGTGGCGCCCGGACCTCGGCATCGCCATCACCGAGGCGGGCTACACCACGGCCGAGACCCCGTACCGCAAGACGTTCGTGAGCGAGGAGGCCCAGGCCGCGAACCTGCGGGACATCCTCGCGATGCCGGCGGTGCGCGACCCGCGGGTGCGCGTGGTCGTGTGGTTCAACCTGCAGGACAACCCCAACTGGCCGGCGGGGCTGCTGCGGGAGGACGGGTCGCAGAAGCCCTCCTACGGGGTGTTCACCGAGCTCGCCGGGGAGCGCCAGCGGGGCCTCTGAGGCCCCGCGCGCCCCGGGTTTCCCGCAGCCGGACCCCCCGGACGTCCGGTTGACCGCACGCCGCCGCGGGCGGAACCTGTGGCCGTGCGCACCCCCGTCGCAATCATGGCCGCCGCGGCCCTCGCCGCGACGCCGTGCCTGGCCGCCGCGGTCCCGCAGGGCGCGACGGTCCTCATCGACCGGCCGGCGGGGGCCCTGCCCGGCGACGGCGTCTCCGGCGCCCACCTCGGCGCCGGGCGCGCCGTGAGCGCCGACGGCCGCCTGGTGGTGTTCACCTCCGGCGCCGACGGCCTGGACCCCGGCACCGCCGACGACGCGGGCATCCACTGCTACGTGCGCGACACGCTCACGGGTGCGACCACCCTGCTCGACCGCGCCGACGGCGCCGCCGGGCCCGTCGCGGACGCCGACTGCGCCAACCCGGCGATCAGCCCCGACGGGACGGCGGTGGCGTTCACCAGCGCCGCGGGGAACCTCGTCCCGGGCGACACCAACGGGGCCGCCGACGTGTTCGTGCGCGACGGCGCCGCAACCCTGCGGGCGAGCGTGTCGGAGGGCGGGCAGCTCACCGAGGGCGGGGACTCCCCGGACGTCACGGTCACCGGGGCCGGCGCGTCCCGCGAGGTGCGCGTCACGTTCACGACCGTGGCGGCCGCCGACCCCGCGGACGCCAACGGCGAGCCGGACGTCTACCAGCGGCGCATCGCCGCCGCGGCGTCCTCGACGGTGCTGGTGAGCCGGGCGGCGGGCCCCGCGTCCCCGGCCGCGGGCGGCGTGGACGGCAGCCAGGCGGCGGACGGCACGCGCGTCGCGTTCCTCACCGACACCGGGCTCGACGCGGCCGACGGCCCCGGCGACCGCGACGCCTACGTGAAGAACCTCCCCACCGGCGCCGTCACGTACGTGTCGCGTCCCACCGGCGCCTCCGGCGCGCAGAACGGCGTGGTGACCGGCGTGCAGCTCTCCCGGGACGCCTCCGGGGTGGCGTTCTCCTCGAGCGCGACGAACCTGGGCGGCGCGGGCACCGGCGCCGCCGCGACGAACATCTACCTGCGGCGCCCGCTGGCGGCCACCACGGTGCCCGTGAGCGTGGCGGACGGCACGGGCATGGTGCTCGCGAACGGCTTCGTGTTCGGCTTCGCGATCAGCGACGACGGCAACCGTGTGGCCTTCGCCTCGCGGTCCGGCAACCTCGCCGACGGCCTGCCCGGCACCCAGAACGCCGTCCACGTGCGCGACGTCGCCGCGGGCCGCACCATCCTCGCCTCGCGCGCCGACGGCGCCGCGGGCGCGCCGGCGGTGAAGGTGCAGGCGGAAACCGGGATCTCCGGCGACGGCGTCACCGCGGTGTTCGACGCGGAGGGGCACGGCACCGCCCCGGGGGGCGACACCGACGCCAACCAGGTGTACACGCGGGACCTCGTCGGCGGCGTCACGCGGCGTGTCTCCCGGCCCGCCGGCGCCGCCACCGACCCCGCGCCGCAGCAGGTGGGCAACGCAACCCTCTCCATCGCCCTGGCCGACTCCGCCGAGGGGTCGCGCGGTGTCGCCGGCCGCACGCTGAGCCGCGGCGGCCGGTGGGCGGTGTTCGCGTCCCAGAGCGACGGCCTGCTGCCCGGCGCCGGCAGCGCGGACAGCCAGGTGTTCATGCGCGACGTGGCCACCGGCGAGGTCACGCTCCTCAGCCGCGACGCGTCGGGCGCGCCGGGCACGGGGAACTCCTCGGAGCCGGTCATCAGCGCCGACGGCGGCACCGTCGCGTTCACCACCACCGCCGCGAACCTGGGGGCGGGCGTGAACTCCCAGGTGGTGCTGTGGCGCCGCGACACCGGCGCCCTCACGGTCGCCAGCACCGCCGGCGTGGTGGTGGGCGACGGCGCCAGCCGGTCGCCCGCGCTGAGCGCCGACGGCGGCACGGTGGCGTTCTCCAGCACGTCCACGAACCTCGGGGTGGCGGTCCCGGCCGGCACGGAGCAGGTGTGGGTGCGCAATCGCTCGGCGGCCGCGCCGCAGCTCGCGTCGCGCCTTCCCGGCGGCTCCGGCGCGCCCGTGGCCGACGGGGCCGACAGCCCGGCCATCTCGGGGAACGGCAGCCGCGTGGCGTTCGCGACCCGCACCGCGGTGCCCGGCTCGGGCGACACGGGCACCGGGGACGACGTGTACGTGCGGGACCTGCCGGCGTCGATGACCATGTGGGCGAGCCGCCCCGACGGCACCGCCGGGGCCGCCGACGGCCTCGCCGGGGCGCCGGCACTGGACGCCGACGGCGCCGTCGTGGCCTTCGCGGCGCAGGCGCCAGGACTCACCGCCGACGACCCGGACGCCGTGCAGGACGTCTTCACGCGGAACCTGGTGACCGGCCGCACCGTCCTGGTGAGCCGTGCCGCCTCCGGGACCAAGGGCGACGGGCCGTCGGGCCTGCCGGTGATCAGCGACGACGGCACCCGCGTGGCGTTCACCTCGTCCGCCACGAACCTGGTTCCCGGAGACGCGGACGGCACCGAGGACGTCTTCCTGCGCGACGCGACGGCCGGCACCATCACCGGCGTGAGCCGCGCCGACGGCGGCGGCCTCCTGCTGGGCTCCCGCCCCGGCGGCGCGCCCGGCGGCTCCCCGGACCTGGCGTGCATCGCGTTCGAGAGCACGAACCCGGCCCTGGTGGCGGACGGCTACCGGTCGGCGGACCTCTCGCACGTCTACCTGAACGCCGCGGCCGGCACGTGCGGGGTCGCCTCGGTGAGCACCGGGAACCCCGGGCCCACGCTCCGCGGCGTGTCGCTGCGCCCGGCCCGGATCCGGCAGGGCGGGCATGCGGGCCTGCGGT
This sequence comes from Thermoleophilia bacterium, assembly GCA_020848615.1. GTDB lineage: Bacteria > Actinomycetota > Thermoleophilia > Miltoncostaeales > Miltoncostaeaceae. The sequence goes on along the minus strand of JADLHW010000024.1, from coordinate 18,114 downwards.
TCACCCTGGCCGGCGTCAACCGTGTCGCGATCACGGTGCGGACGGCGCGGCCCGGCCGGGTCGCCGGCGGCGTCTGCCGGCCGCGCCGCACCTCCGGCCGCCGCTGCGTGGCATGGGTCGACATCGCCCATCGCACCGTGCGCGGGCGCCCCGGGGTCAACGTGGTCCGCATCGCCACGCGGTGGGGCCGGGTGCGCCTGAAGCCCGGCGCCTACCGGATCGGCCTGCGCCTGGCGGGGGGCGGGGCCGGCTCGGGTGAGCGGCGCGCGGTGCGCCTCACGATCCTGCCGCGGCGCTGACCGGTGCCGGAGTTGCGGTGCGCCGAGTGCGGGGAGCGCCTCACGCGGGGGCGCCTGCGGGGGACCCTCACGCACGTGGGGCGCGTCGTCGCGGCCTGCGACCTGAACGCCGACCACCCGCCGGTGCCGGACACCGCGGCGATGGGGGAGCCGCCCTGCCGGGTGTGCGGGGGCCCGGTCACCTGGCGGGACGGCCGGTTCGTCCATGCGGGTCCGGTCGGCGCCGCGCACGACGCCGACCCGGACCTGCCGTTCTGAGCTACCGCACCACCCGCAGGGTCATCCGCACCGGCCGGGACGTGTTGCCGGCGGCGTCCACCGCCGTGAGCGTCACGCGGTAGACGCCCCGCCCGAGCCGCAGGCGGCCCAGCGGGATGCGCACCGCGCCCGACCCGGCGCGGACCGTCAGCACGGGGCGGACGGGGACCAGCCGGGTGCACCGGCCCGCCGTCGCCGCGGCGGCGGCGGGGGCGACGCAACGCCCCGCACGGCGCCGCCCGGGCGCCATCCTGGCCACCGCGACCCGCATCGTCGCGGCCTCGCCCAGGCGGGCGGTGACCACCGCGGCGCGGCCCAGGCGCACCACGGGGCGCAGGAGGGCGGCCGAGACGCGGGGCGCCGAGGTGTCGGCGGCCGGCGGGGCGCCGGTGCCGGGCCCACCCGGCGGCGGGACGGCGACCTGGAACTCGTACGCGCCGATGTCCTGCGCGGCGCCCGACACCCGCGGCCGCAGGTCGCGGTCGGACGGCATCGACTCCGGCGCCGGGGTCCCGGCGTCGATGACGGGCGAGCCGGCGAGGGGGCGCAGGTCGAACAGGAGCGGGTCGCGCCCGGCGGTCATGGTGAAGCGGGGGTCGCCGGCGACGTTGCCGGGGCCCGCCTGGATGGCGGCGGCACCGGCGCCGGTGGCCGCGGGCTCCCGCACGGTCCAGTTCGAGAACGTCGTCGACAGGCGGCCGTGGTACGCCATCTGCCCGAGGCCGCAGGTCACGCCGATGTCGGCGGCGATGTCGGTCCTGCCCCGCGCGACGGTGTCGACCATCTCCAGGCGGCTGTCGGCCTTCGGTCCCGCATCCAGGCATCCGGCGCGGGCGTGGACGGCCGTGCCCTCGGGGGCGTACGCGGTGACGGCGGTGAGCCGGAGCACGGGCGCGGCGCCCGGCGACGACATCCCGTCCGCGGCGATGGCGTCACCGCCGGACAGGAGGTTCACGGCGACCGTGTCGGTCACCGACCCGTTGCCGGCGATGGCCGGGACGAACCCGCCCACGGCGGTGGAGCGGCGGACCACCGCGGAGGGGCCGGACATGAGGATCCCGCCGAGCACCGTCGAGTCCTCGACCGTCCCGGAGGACGTCACCGCCGGCGGCGGCGTGCCGCGGCTGAGGCCGGTCATGCGGACGGAGGAGCGGGTGAGGAACCCGGTCGCGCCGAGTTGGAGGCAGGTTCCGCCGAGGTGCCCGGTGAGCGTGCCGTCCTCGATCGCGGCGGACGCCGCGGACGCGAGGTCCGCGCAGCGGTCGCCCTCGAGGGTGGCGCGGCGCACCACGATCCCCGCGCCGGGGGCGGCAGCGAGGGCGGCGCCCGTCCCCGTGTTGATGATCGTGAGGCCGTCGATCACGTTGCCGGGGCCCGTGACGGTCCACGCGGGGGCTGACCCCGCGTACCGCACGACGGGGGTCTCACCCGCGCGGGCCCGGAGCGTGAGCGGCACCGGCGGGGCCACCCCGGACATTCCGGCGCCGTACTCGCCGCCGGCGAACTCGATGGTGTCACCCGCGTCGGCCGCCGCGAGGCCGGTGCCGGGGCCGCAGGGCACGGCGGGATCGGTGCACGGCGCGGCGCCGATGCCCTGGGGAGCGACGTGACGGGTGGTCGCCGCGGCCGGGGTGGCGGCCACCAGCAGGGCGGCGGCGGTGAGGGCGAGACGGGTGCGGCGGGACATGGCGGGCTCCTTTCCAGGGTGTGCCGCCATGCTCCGCCGCGGCCCCCCGCGGGTCCGTTCCGGCCGCGACGGGCGGTGTGTCAGGTCCGCGACACACCGCCCGCCCGGCGGTGCGTCAGGCCGGGGGCGTCGTGCGGAACGCCACCGCGACCACCACCGTCACCGACTTCGGGATCACGCACACCCGGCGGGCCTTCCCGCGCACCTTCGTGGTGCGGCCGTCCTTGGTGACCGTCGTGAGGGGCCGCACCGAGCCGCAGTACCGCCCGGGGCCGAACCGGCCCGCGGCGACCAGGGACGCGGTCTGCTCGGCGACGCCCAGGATCGGCCCCAGCGGCAGGCCGGCGGCGGACGCCGCCGCGGCGGCCGTCTCGCGTGACCGGTCCACCGCGGCGGGGACGGCCCGCACGCGGGCCTCGGCGACGGCCTGGGCGATCTCGGTCTCGGTGGGGTCCTCCGGCGCCAGCACCCGTGCCGACCCGGTTCCCAGGACGGTGATCTGCCCGGGAACGGGGTCCTGGGCGGCCGCGAGGGCGGCGGGCAGCAGCAGGGCGGCGGAGGCGATGAGTGCGCGGCGCATGGGGACTCCCGGTGGTCGGGTCGAGGAGCGGCTGTGCCCGGCATTTTCGACACGCGGATCGGACGGAATCACGCGCTCCGTGACCGCGGCCGGGAGGGATGGCACGATGTGGAGGTGGGCCACGGGCACGACCACCATCACCACCACGCCGCGGACGGCGGCCGGGCGCTCACCACGGCGCTGGTGCTGAACGCCGGGTACACGGCGCTGCAGGCGGTGGTGGGCATCGCGTTCGGGTCGATGGCGCTGCTGGCCGACGCGGGTCACAACCTCTCCGACGTCCTGGCCCTGGCCGTCGCCCTGGGGGCCGTGTGGTTCGCGCGGCGCCCGGCGACGCCCCGGCACAGCTTCGGGTACCGCAGGGCGGAGATCCTCGCCGCCCTGGCGAACGCGCTGTCCATCGTCGCGGTGAGCGGCATCATCCTGTTCGAGGCCGTCCGGAGGCTCGCCGACCCGCCCGAGGTGCCGGGTGGCTGGCTCATGGCGGTCGCCGTCGGCGGCATCGCCGTGAACGCCCTGAGCGCCTGGATCGTCCACCGCGCCGCCCGCGGACGGGACGACCTCAACCTGCGCGCGTCGTTCCTGCACCTGGCGGGCGACGCGCTGGCGTCCGTGGGCGTCCTGGTTGCCGGCGCCCTGGTGCTGGCGTTCGACTGGCGCATCGCCGACCCGGTCATCGCCATCGCCATCGCCGGGCTCATCGCCGTGAGCGCCTGGAGCGTGCTGAGGGAGTCGGTGCTGGTGCTGCTCGAGGCGGCGCCCCGCGGCATGGACCCCGAGGCGGTGGGCGCCGCCCTCGCCGGTGCCGCGGACGTGGTGGAGGTCCACGACCTGCACATCTGGAGCGTCTCGAGCGACTTCCCCGCGATCTCCGCGCACGTGGTGGTCACCCACGACAGCGACTGCCACCGGGTGCGGCGGGAGCTGGAGGAGCTCCTGCAGCACCGCTTCGGGATCTCCCACAGCACCCTGCAGATGGAGCACCGGCAGGCGCGGCTGCTCACGCCGGGCGCCGGCGCCGCGGGCTGCACCTCGGCCTGCCACTGAGCGCACGCCCGTCGCGGCGCGGATGCGCGGCGGGCGCCGCCGCGGGACCCTCGGGGCGGCGGGCGACGCGCCCGCACGCACCCGGGAAGGAGGCACCGTGACCACCCTGCTCATCCACTACACCGTCGCCGACCCGGAGGTGTTCCGGGCCGAGTTCGACGCGTTCGAGGCGACGCGCCGCGCCCACGGGGCCACCGCGACCCGCCTGCTGCGCGCCGAGGGCGACCCCGCGCGGTTCGTCGTGCTCATCGACTTCCCCGGCCACGACGCGGCGCACGCGTTCGAGACCGACCCGGCACGGGCGGCGGCGCTGCAGCGCGCCGGGGTCGCGGGCGGCTCGGACCGGGTGGAGTACCTCACCCCGGCCTGACGCCGCGGCGGGGTCAGGTCCCGAAGCCGGGGGAGTCCGGGTCCTCGCCCGCGTGCTCACGGAGGAACCGCTCGAGCTCGGAGGCGAGCTCCTCGCCGGTCGGCAGGCGTTCCTGCCCGCCCTCGCCCTCACCCAGCAGCTCCAGGCGGTCCACGATCTCCCGGGTCTCCGGGTCGGTCTCCACGACCTGGTCGAACCGCTGGTGCTCGACCGTCGCGGCGGCGCGCAGGTTGCCGGCCGGGAGGCTCACGCCCAGGTGGCGGCCCAGGTGCTCGATGAGCGCGACGCTCGCCGCCGCGTACCCGGTGCCCGCGTACGGCGGCACCTGGGCGAAGAAGCCGACCGCCGGCAGCCCGCCGTCGCTCACGCCCATCTCCAGCACCGACAGGGCGGCGGCGGGCACGCGCAGGAGCCCGGACGGCCCGGGGGTCTCGCCGTTGTGCAGCAGCCCCTCCCGTGAGGCCGTCGCCATCACCGGCACCGGGCGGGTGTGCGGCACGGCGGCGGGCACCGCGCCCATGCTGATCCACTGCGCCACCCCGAGCGTGCGGCACAGCTCGGTCATGTCGCGGGCCAGGGCCTCCCACCGCATGTCGGGCTCCGCGCCGGCGAGGACCAGGAGGTCCCGCTCGCCGTGGCGCACGTGCGTGACGGCCAGCTCGGGCCACACCAGCTGCGACAGGTGCCCGTCCACGACGTCCAGCACCGGCCGGCGCGAGCGGTAGTCGAACAGCTCGTCCCCCCGGAACCGGGCGATCACCGCGCCGCCGCCGGAGATGCGGTCGACGGCGGCGGTGGCCGCGCCCGCGGCGTCGACCCAGCCGTCCAGCGCGGCCACCATCACCGGCTCGGTGAGGGCGGGCAGGTCCTGCTGCAGGTCGTAGAGCATCGGGCAAGCATAGGGGTCGGCGGCCGCGACCCGCCGGGGTACCCGGCGCGCCGCGACCACCGGGAGCGCGGCGCGTCAGGCGCCGCGCCGCACCGTGTTCGCCGCGGACCCCAGGGGCGGCAGGCCGCCGGACGCCGGCGAGGGGCGCTCCGGCAGCGGCGGCAGCGACGTCGTCACGGCCCTGGCCGGGGCCGGGGCCGCACGCGCGGCGACCGGGGCCGGCCGCGTCGCCGTCGCCGCCTCCGGGTCGGCCGCCGGCCGCTGGGCGCCGAAGATCCTGACGGCCAGGAGGCCGCCCACCAGGCCCATCGACGCCATGTAGACGACCCGTCCCCACGGGGTGGCGGTGTCCGTGCCCTGCGCGATGCCGTGCACCAGCGCCGCGCCGAAGCTCACGAAGGCCAGGTAGTGGAGCTGCCGCCAGCGGCCGTACCCGATCCGCTGCCGGAAGTGGGTGGTGAGCCACACGGCCACCGCCAGCTCCATGGCGATCACGCCGAGCCCGGTCCACAGCGGCTCGCGGGCCGCCGCGAACGGGATGAGCACCTCGGTGATGCCGTAGCCCTCGGTGGGGTGCGCCACCAGGGTGAGGACGTGCAGGGCGGTGAAGCCCAGGGCGGTCATGGTGACGAAGCGATGGACCTCGGTGGTCATCGCCCGCGTCCACCCGGGGGCCGTGACGCGCAGGCTCGCCAGCAGGCCCATCGCCACGCTGGCCGTGAGCAGGCCGTAGGCGACGAAGCCGCCGGCCCGCGCGAAGTACCAGAGGAGCTCGCCGCTCATCGGTTCACCTCGGCTCGGTCGCGCGCGGGCCACGCCCCCACCGTCGCCGGCGGGCCGTCGCGTCGCACCAGCAGCCCGTGCAGGCCGCGCGCGGTCAGGAATGCGGCGCCGTCCTCGGCGCCGAGGACGAGGGCGGCCGTGGCCGCCACCTCCGCCTCACGGCAGCGGGACGCCACGACGCTCGCCGAGACGAGGTCCGTGACGGCCGGCCGGCCCGTGCGGGGGTCGATGGTGTGGTGGGCCGGGCCGTCGGTGGTCTCCCACCTGCGCCGCTGCGTGCCGGAGGTCGCCAGTGCGCCGCGCCGCAGGGGGACGCGCGCGGTGCGGACGGGCGCGTCGACGTCGATGCCCCACGATCGGCCGCGCGGCGGCAGGCCCCACACCGCCAGATCCCCGCCGGCGCTCACCACGCCGCCGGGCACCTCCAGGCGGCGCATGAGCGTGACGGCGGCGTCCACCGCCATGCCCTTCGCGATGCCGCCCAGGTCGAGGTGCATGCCGGGCGGCAGCCGCAGCAGGCGGCGGTCGGTCAGCAGGACCCGCCGCCAGTCGCCACCGGGCCGCGCCGCGGCCGGGGCGGGCAGGGGAGACGACGGGTCCATCTCGGTGAACGGCCGGTCGTACCCGGCCTGTGACAGCTGCACGGCGAGCCCCGGGTCGAACAGGCCCCCGGAGGCGTGCGCGGCGAGCAGGGCCGCGCCCACCGCCTCCGCCAGCAGGGGGCTCGCCACGCCGCCGCCCGACGCGTTGACGCGCGAGAGCTCCGAGTCGGGGCGGAAGCGGCTGAGCACCGACTCCCACTCCTCGAACAGCTCGCGCACGCGGTGCCCGGCGGCGACGTCCTGCGAGGGGATGAGCACCTCCACGTCGGTGCCCATGGCGGGGAACCTCAGCCGGCTCATCCCCGCGGGGGTGGACAGGCGCCCCGGCATCACGAGGCGCCCGATCGCATCGCCGGCGCGCCGGACTGGTCCGAGCCGGGGGCGAAGAACCCGCCCTGGTCCTGCGGGGCGCCGTCCTGGAACCCCTGGTTCTGATCGTCGCCGAAGAACGACCCCTGGTCCTGCTGAGGCTGCTGCCGGACCGCGTCCTGGGTGGCCGCGGAGGAGTCGCCGCCGTCGCCCGAGGTGGCCACGGCACCCCCGATCGCGGCGAACGCCGCGGCCGACGCGACGAGGATCCCCGTCTTGATGCGCGACAGCCGGGCGTCGTTGCGCTCGCGGGGGGACTGCTGCGGAATGTCCATCGATTTCGTCCCGTGTCCGGGGGGTTTCCTGCTGCGTCACGGACGCTAGGGTCGGTGCCTGAGAGGCCGCTGAGACGAATGGGGTGGGTTGCGTGAAGGACTGGCCGGCGGAGGGAATGGTGACCGCGAGGGTCACGACGGGGGACGCGACGATCCACGCGGTGCACGGCGGGCGGGGCCGGCCGGTGGTGTTCCTGCACGCCGGCGTGGGGGACGCCCGCATGTGGGCGGCGCAGCTGCCGGCGGTGGCGGCCGGCCACCACGCCGTGGCCTACGATCGGCCCGGGTTCGGGTCGACGACGACCCCCGCGCGGGCCGGCCACGACGCGGACGACCTCGTCGCGGTGCTGGACGCGCTGGCGCGGAAGCCGCCGGCGGTGCTGGTGGGGTGCTCGCAGGGCGGCCGGGTGGCGATCGACGCGGCGCTCGCGCATCCCTCCCGCGTGGCGGCGCTGCTGCTCATCTCACCGGCGGTGTCCGGGGCGCCGGAGCTGGAGACCCCGGGGGCCGTGGGTGACCTGGCGCACATGATCGACGCCGCCGAGGCGGCGGGCGACCTGGACGAGGTGAACTCCCTGGAGGCGCACCTGTGGCTCGACGGTCCGGGGGAGCCGGAGGGGCGCGTTGGCGGCGCCACCCGCGACCTGTTCCTCCGGATGAACGGCGCCATCCTCCGCGCCGCGCCCGCCGGGGACGACCCCGCCCCGGGCGACGCCTGGAACCGGCTGGGCGAGCTGCGGCCCCCGGTGCACGTGCTGTGCGGCGAGCGCGACGTGCCGGGCGTGGTGGAGCGGTGCGAGGCCATCGCGGCACGCGTCCCCGGCGCGCGGCTGCGCATGCTGCCGGGCAGCGCCCACCTGCCGTCGATGGACGCGCCGGCCGCCACCACCGAGTGGATCCTGGGCGCCCTGCGCTGATCGCCCCTCGATGGGCGTTCGCCGAAACCGTGGGCCTGGTTTCGGCGAACGCGTGGAGGACGGGCCTGCCCCGGACCGTGCGGGAGACGGTGACGGCCCGCGCCCGCCGGCTCGTCCCCGCGGACGACGAGCTGCTGCGCATCGCCGCGGCGGTGGGCGACCGGCACGCGGCGGTGGCGGCGCTCGCCGAGGCCCGGCGCGCGGCCCCGGGGGGCGGGCGGGCCCGGCTCCGCCGTCGTCGCCCTCGCCCTCGCCGCGGACGCCCCCATGGAGCCCCTGGAGCGCGAGGAGGTGCTCGCCGACCTGGAGCGCGCGGTCGCGGAGCTGGACCGGTGCCGGCGCCCTGGACGGCCGTCCGGTGACGCGCATCCGCCGTTGGCGATAGTCTCCCGGACCGCATGGTCGACTTCGACGACAACTCACAGCTCGACACCTCACAGATCGAGGACCGGCGCGGTGGCCGGCTGGGCGGCCGCGGGGGCATCGCCGTGGGCGGCGGCGGACTCGGGATCATCGGCGTGATCCTCGCGCTGATCTTCGGGGTCGGCGGCGGCGGCTCCGGCCTGGGGGGCCGGGCGAGCCTGGACGACCAGGCGCTCGGACCGGGCGCGTCCCAGGGCGCGGGCGAGGTGCAGACCGCCTGCCGGACGGGTGCGGACGCCGACGAGCGCGAGGACTGCCGGATGGTGGCCTTCATCAACGACATCCAGGCCTACTGGCGGCATGAGTTCAAGAACCTCGGCCGCTCGTACACGCCGGCGACCACCGTGTTCTTCTCGGGCAGCACCACCAGCGCGTGCGGGACCGCGACGGAGCAGACCGGGCCGTTCTACTGCCCGGGCGACAAGAAGATCTACCTGGACCTCGGGTTCTTCCGGACGCTGCAGGACCAGTTCGGCGCCCAGGGCGGCCCCTTCGCCGAGGCGTACGTGGTGGCTCACGAGTACGGGCACCACGTGCAGAACCTGCTCGGCGTCCTCGACCAGATCAGCGGCGACCGGCGCACCGGCCCGCAGAGCGCCGCCGTGCGGTCGGAGCTGCAGGCGGACTGCCTCGCCGGCGCCTGGACGGCGAACGCCGGGCGGGGCGTGATCGGCTTCGAGGTGACCCAGCGGGAGATCGCCACCGCGCTGGACGCCGCCGCGGCCGTGGGCGACGACCGCATCCAGGAGACGTTCCAGGGCCGGGTGATCCCCGAGAGCTTCACGCACGGCTCGAGCGAGCGCCGGCAGCACTGGTTCCAGGAGGGCTACAAGGCCGCCGGACCCGAGGCCTGCAACACCTTCTCGGGCACCGCCTGAGCATGTGCGGTCCGGGGCCCCGCGGGCGGCTCCGGTTACACGGCCCGGCCGCCGCGCGGCAGGGCGCGGGGGCGGGCGGCGTGCCGCAGGTCGACGCGCCGGAACACCTGCAGGTCGAGCGCCCCCGGCAGGAACACGTCGACCGAGTGCCGCACGCAGGCACCGGATGCGAGGTGCGCGGTCTCGACGAGCTCGACGGCGGCGACGGGCGATGCCACGCCCAGCTCCGCGCCCAGCTCGGTGTCCGGGCCCACCAGCCGGCCGCGGATCTCGGTCTGCCCGTAGGCGACGGGGATCCTCGACGCGATGAGGACGTCCAGCACGGACTCGCCGGCGCGGATGCGGTCGCGGAGCGCATCGGGTTCCGGGAGGGCGATGTCGGGGTGCACGTGGTCCCTCGTGCGGGCCCGCGGGCGGCCGTCGGTGACGAGGGTGGTCGTGATGCAGGGCGCGGGGGCGCCGGCCCCCACGCCGAGCACGCCCGCCACGTCGGCCTGGAGCGGCGCGTCCGGCTCGATGCGGATCTCGCCGATGCCCAGCGGCCGTCCCTGCCGGGCGGCGGTGCGCGGGTACGCCTCGAACACCTCGAGCCCGTGCACGGCGCCGGTGGGGAGCGGCACCTCGCGGACGAACGTCCCGCTGCCCTGACGGCGCATGATGACGCCGTCGTCCTCGAGGCGGTCGAGGGCGGCGATCACGGTGCTGCGCGCGACGCCCAGCATCTGGGCCAGCTCGACGTCCGCCGGGAGGCGGTCCCCGGGGCGGTGCTGGCGCTGCACCAGCCACTGCCGGATCTCGTGTTCGGCGGCGTCGGTCCGCGGCGATGGCTTGCGGCGGGGGCGGGCAGGGTCTGCGGCGGCGCTCATCCGACCTGCATCCCACGCGTGCGTCATTCGTGCGGCTCCGGTGCGGCGCGTCGGCTGCGCGCATGATCGATCTTGATTAGGAGTGATATCACTCGATCAGGATGATCGGCAAAGACGAATCCGGATTTGATGTGCGCGGATCAGGCGTGTGCCACCGGCTGTCCGCGGCGGGGTGCGCCGTCCCCCCGGCGCGCGGCGGAAACCCCGTCCTTGACCGTCCAATTCTTACGTCGTACCCTGCCGCCGCCCGCCGCGGATCCCCGAGGGCACGGGGTCCGCGTTCCGACTCCGAAGGACCCGCGTGGAGCTGACCGAGCTCGCCAGGCGCTTCACGTGCGTGCTCCGGGACGGCCGCCTCGAGGTCGTCGCCGGTGCCGGCACCGTGGCACCGTGGCTCACGGCCGCCCCGGGCGATGACCTGATCGCCGCCCTGCGGGCGGTGGGGCGCTCCGACGCCCCCGCCCGCCTCGCCGCCTGGGTGGCCGGACTGCGGGAGGCCGGCGCGGCGCAGGCCTCCATCGCGGTCGTCGTCCCCGGCGGGGTGCGCGGCGCGCTGACGGTCACCGCCGTGGAGACGGGGGACGGCCATCACGCGGTCGCGGTGCGCTTCGGCGCGCCGGAGGCGGACCCCCGGTCCCGCGGCGACGGCCGGGTCCCGGACCTCCGCAGCGCCCTCGAGCGGCTCGACGAGGTCTGCTACGAGCTGCGCCGGATGCCGGGCGAACGCTGGGCAGCCACGTACGTGAGCCCCGGGTGGGAGCGCCTGCACGGCCGCCCCATCCCGGACGACCCGGTCGAGCGCTCCGACGCCTGGCTCGCGTCGATCCACCCCGATGACATCGGTCGCGCCACCGCCGCCGCCCTGGACGGCACCACGCGCCGCGAGCCGCTGTCCCACGACTACCGCATCATCCGCAGCGACGGCGAGGTCCGATGGGTCCGGGACCGCATCACGGGGTTCTCGGGGGACGGCGCCCCGCGGGTGACGGGCGTGTGCATCGACATCACCGAGCAGAAGCTCCGCGACCTGCGGCTCGTGGAGCTGGTGCGCGCCGTCTCGGAGCTGCTGGACCACCCGGGTGCGGCCCTGCCGGAGGATCTGCGCCGCAGGCTCCGGGCGCTGCTGTCCTCGCGCGACCCGCGTGACGTGGCGGGGTCCTCGACCGGCGTCACCGATGGGCGGGCACCCGCGGAGACGGCATCCGGGGTGTACGAGATGCATCTCGGCGTGGACGGGGAGTGGCGGAACGATCACCTCAGCCCGGTGGCACGGGAGATCCTGGGCGGGGACATCCCCGACGACCCGCGCCGCCGGGCCGCCGTCTGCATCGAGCGGATGCACGCCGACGACGTGCGGCGGGCGCTGGCGGCGCTCACCGAGGCGGTGGTCACCGGGCGCCCCACCGTGGCCGAGTACCGGGTGGTGCCGCCCCGCGGCGGGACCCGCCGCGTCCGCACGACCTTCGTCCGGGTGTCGCGGGCCCCCGTCCGGCTGACCGGCGTGATCACCGACATCTCGGGAACGGGTCCCGGGCCGGCGTCCGGGCGCCTGCGGGATCCGGTGCGGCGGGCACCGGTCGCCGAGGGGCCGGAGGAGGTCGTGGTGGAGTTCGCGGTCTCCGGCGGAGACGTCACGCCCCGGTACGCGAGCCGCGCCGCCGCCGTCCTGCTGGGGATGCCGGACCTGGCGCCCGGTGCCGCGCGGGCCGCCGCGTGGATGGGGGCCGTCGATCCACGCGACCGTCCCGGGCTGCTGGCCGACATCCGTGCCGCCGAGCGCGGCGCGGTGGTGCGCGGCGCCCGGCGGGTGCGCACCGCCGGCGGCGGGGTGCGGTGGGTGCGCACGGAGCTGCACCGCGCGGCGCCCGGCGCCGTCACGTGCGTCGCGAGCGACATCACCGACCTCGCGGAGGCGCTGGCCCCGGACACCGTGCCCGACGGCGGCCGGTTCGCCCGGATCGTCGCGTCGGTGCCGGACGGGCTTTGGGAGGTCGTGGTGCACGACGCGGCGGCCGGGGTCTGCGAGTTCAGCTTCGCCTCCGCGCGCCTGTGGGACATCCTGGGGATGGAGCCGGCCGAGGCGTTCCGGCTCGGCGACCTCCTGGCGGAGGCCGTGCCCCCCGAGGACCGCCCGCTGAGCCGTGACCAGTTCAGGCGGCTGCTGCGGCGCGAGGACGTGAGCGTCGCCGAGCACCGGATCGTCCGGCCGGACGATCCGGTGCGGTGGGTGCGGTGGACCGCGCTCGGGCGGTTCGGGGACGACGGCGTGGTGCGCCTGGTCGGGACGATCCGCGACGTCACCGGGGAGATCGTGCGACCGCCGGCGAGGGCGGCCGAGCGCATCGCCGGCCTGCCGCCGCTCACCGCCCGCCAACGGGAGGTCCTCGACCACCTGGCCTCCGGCGCGAGCACCGACGAGATCGCGCGTGCGATGGGCATCCGTCCGGTCACGGTCGCGAATCACGTCGCGGCGCTGCTACGCCGGCTGGGGGTGCGCTCCCGGCTGGAGGCGGTGGCCGTGGTGCTGGGCCAGGCGACGGGGGAGCGCTGGCTCTCCGGGGCCGTCCCGGGGCCCGGAGACCGGGACGTCCCGGGGCCCGTGGGGTGACGTGACCGAGCATCTCCCGGAGCTCACGTCCGCGGCCGCCCCGGCCGATGCGGGCATCCGTGCCGGGCTCGGCGTGGTGTGCGCCGTCGACGGCCCGCGTCTGCCGGTGCGCGAGGTCTCGGTGGGGCCGGACTGGACCCCGCCCGCGCCGGCGGAGGGCCAGGACCTCCTGGCGTTCCTGCGGGCCCACGTCACCGAAACCGACATCCTCGCGGCGATCGCCTCCGCGGTGGAGGCGGGGACCCCCGGCATGGTGAGCGTGTGGTTCTCCGCGGGCGGCGAGGGCCAGCGGCTGCGGTGGCTGCCCCTGCCGGGCGGGGAGGTGGCGGTGCACATCGCCCCGCCGGCCCCGTCGTTCCACATCCCCGAGCCCGCGGACACCGGCGCCCCGGCCGGCGCCGCGCCCGACCAGATGGTGTGGGGCGGGCGCCTGGTGGGCGGCCGGGTGATCCTGGAGTTCGTGACCGGCGGCTTCCCGGACATCCTGCGCTCCCGGTGGAGCCCGCTGCGGCTCATGGACGAGTGGGTCGCCGCGATCCACCCGGACGACCGCCAGGCCGCCCTCGCCCGCTTCGGCGAGGTGCGGGCCGACTCGCCGCCGCGCACCGACGAGTACCGGGTGATCGCCCCGGACGGGGCGGTGCGCTGGGTGCGGTCCACCATCGCCCCGTACAGCGGCGTGTACCCGGATCTCGGCGTGTGGGCGATCGTGACCGACATCACCGAGGAACGGGCGACCCGGCAGGAGCTGGAGCACGTCCTCGCGATGGTGCGGGACCTGGTGGTCGAGGTCGTGTGGGACGCCTCCGGCGTCTGGTACGTGCGATCCCTCAGCCCGTCGGCGGCCGGCCTGCTGGGCGTGGAGCCGGCCGGTCCCGCCGAGCTGGGCGCGGAACTCGAGCGGCGCCTGCATCCCGACGACATGCCGCTGCTGGACGGCGCGATGCGCCGCCTCAGGGCGGGGGCCAGCAGGGAGCGGATCCAGGTGCGGCTCGTCACGCGGGCGGGCGGGACCGTGCGCCTGGAGGGCACCCTGGTGTCCACGCGCGTGGCCGGCGAGTCGCCGCGCGTGCTGGGCCTGCTCACCGACGTCACCGGGCGCCGCGCCGTGGAGGCGCGGCTGCGGCGCATCGCGGAGGTGGTCGACGCCGTCATCTGCGAGTCGGAGATGCTGCCGGACGGCCGGTGGGCGTACTCGTACGTCTCCCCGTCGGGCGCCCGCCTGGTGGGGGCGCCGCTGCCCGCCGACCCCGTCGAGCGCGCGGCGGTCTTCATGGGCGCCGTGCACGTGGATGACGCCGAGGCCATGTCCGGTGCCGCGACGAGGGTGTGGAACGAGGGCGGTTCCGTGATCACCGAGTACCGGCACGTGCGGGCGGACGGCGCGATCCGCCGGGTCAGCGCGACGATGGCGCGGTTCATCGGCGACGACGGCCGCCCCAGGCTCGCAGGCGTGAAGACCGACCTCACCGAGCAGTGGGAGGCCCGGGCGTTCGCCCAGCGGGTGCTGGCGTCCGTGGGCGCCATCGTCGTCGAGGCGCGCAGCCTGCCGGACGGCCGGTGGGCGGTGGAACGCGCCAGCCCGGAGCTGGAGCGCCTGCTGGACCGCCCGGTGCCGGCCGACCCGGAGGCCGCCGGCGCCGTGGTGACCGGCGCGATCCATCCCGACGACCGGGACGAGGTGGCCGCCACCGCGGCGCGCGTGACCGCGGAGGGCGGGATGCTCACGCTCGAGCACCGGTTCGTGCGGCCCGGCGGCGACGTCCGCTGGGTGCGCGCGACGCTCGCCCGGGCGGAGGGCGGCGACCCGGGGCGGCGCAGCCTCATCCTCACCGACATCACCGACCAGCGCTCGGCGGGCGACCGGCTGCGCCGTGTCCTGGACACGCGGGAGGAGGTGGTCGTGGAGTGCGAGGTGGGCGACGACGAGCGCTGGCACGCCACGTACGCGAGCGCCCCGCTGGATCGCCTGCTGGCCACCGCGCTGCCCGACGACCCGCGGTCCCGGGGCCGGGCCTTCGAGGACGCCGTCCACCCGGCCGACCGCGAGACCCTGGCCCGCGAGCTGCTCGCGCTGGCACGGCGCGGCGGCGGCGGCAGCGTGACCGTGCGGATCGTCCGCGCGGACGGCGAGATCCGCTGGATCCGGGCGACGATGGCGCGCCGCGACGCGCCGCCCGGCCGCCCGGCGGTGGCGGGGGTGGTCGCCGACGTCACGGAGCTCCTGCAGACCGGGCAGGCGCTGCTCCGCGCCGAGCGAGGCCTCAACCGGCTGGTGTCCGGATCGTCCGCGATCGCCTACGAGGCGCGCATCGGCGGGTCCGGACGGTGGGTGCTGAGCCACATCGGGCCGAACGCCGGCCCGGTGCTGGGCGTGCCCATGCCCGAGGATCCCGCCGAGCGCATGGCGGTGTGGTGCGCGCACATCCCGGACGAACGGGAACGGGGGGCGCTCCTCGACGCGCTGCGCAGCGTCCGGGAGGACGGGGGCACCGCGTCGGTGGTCGTCGGCGTCCGCGGGTCGCGCGGCGCCCTGCGGCTGCGCATCGGCGCGGCGCGGATCGCCGCGGACGTCGTGGGCGGCGTGATCACCGACGTCACCGAGGTCATGGACGCCGACGACGCCCTGCGGGCGGCGCAGGCGCGCCTCATGCGCGTGATCGCCGCGATGGGGGAGGCGGTGTACGAGGTGCGCGTCACCAAGGAGGGCGAGCCGCGCGTGACCTACGGCAGCCCGCAGCTGTGGCGGCTGTACGGCCTGGACGGGGCGCCTCCCGGCGGCGAGCCGACATCCGTGGTGCACCCCGACGACCGCGACCTGGTGCGCACGCGCATGATGCGCACGCTGGAGGGCGTGCCGCTGTCCCTCGACTACCGGGTGCTGTGGCCCGACGGGCAGATCCGCTGGATCCGGGCGACCGGGCGCCCCCGGTTGCAGCCCGACGGGAGCGTCCTGGTGGCCGGCACCATGAGCGACGTCACCGACGAGCGGATCGTCGCGCCCGCGCCCCGGCCGCGGGGCGAGGGGCCGTCGGCGCGGCTCACCGGGCGCCAGATGGCGGTGCTCGACCTGCTCGCCGAGGGGGCGGGCACCGATGAGATCGCGGTGCGACTGGAGATCACCCGCACGACGGTGGCGAACCACGTGGCCGCGATCCTGCGCCGCCTGGGGGCGCGGTCCCGCCTGGAGGCCGTCCACATCGCCCGTCGCGAGGGGCTCATCGGCGACGACTGACCGGCGGCACGGCAACGGGGTGCCGCCCGTTCCGCGACGGCCCCACGATGCCGTGAACACCGGACGGTGGGCGGTCTTCACCTCCCGGTCCGGCGGTCACGCACCGTCGCGATGGGACGGCACCCCGTCACCCACGATGTTCGGCCCGGGGTGCGTGGGCGGCATCGGTGACGGGCCCCGTCGCCCTCCGGGCGGGCGCGGATGCCCGCGCCACGGTGGGCTCAGCCGTCGCCCTCGCGCTCCCGCAGGTAGCGCTCCAGCTCCCGTGCGAGCTCGTCGCCGGACGGCAGGTCGGCATGGCGCGGGGCATCCGCCTCGTCGGCGGCCGCCTCCAGCTGGCGCACGAGGTCCATGAGCCGGGAGTCGTCGCGCACCGCCCGGTCCACCTGGCGCTCGAACGCCTCGGCGCTGGAGCGCAGCGCGCCGGTGGGCACCGTGGCGCCCGTGACGGTCGTGAAGGTCTCCACCAGGGCGAGCGCCGCCTTGGCGTTCGGGATCCCGGCCGCGTAGTGGGCCGCGGGCGCCCACAGCGAGGTGGCCCGCAGCCCGCGTGCCGCCGCCATGTGGTGGAACACGCCGACGATGCCGGTGGGACCGCGGTACGAGGGGTCGCGCAGGCCCAGCCGGCGGGCGAGGCCCGGGTCGGTGGACATCCCGGTGAGGCGCGCCGCACGCGTGTGGGGGACGTCGGCCAGGAACGCGCCGAGGGTCACCACGGTCGCCGCACCCAGGCCGGTGAGCTGGTCCAGCAGCGCCGTGCACATCGTGCGCCAGCGCATGGAGGGCTCGGGGCCGGTGACCAGCAGCAGGTCGCGGGCGCCGCCGTCGGCGAGCCGGATCTCGATCTCGGGCCAGCGCAGCTCCGGCTGGGGCAGCGTGAGATCGACCATCGGCCGGGTGGCCTGCAGGTCGAAGTGGTCCTCGGCATCGAGGGCGCCCAGGCGGCGGGCGCCGAGCTCGCCCGTGATGGCCGTCACCGCGGTGCTCGCCGCGGCCCCCGCGTCGTTCCAGCCGCGGAAGGCGACCACGATCACGGGGTCCCGGAGGTCCTGCGGGCGCTCTTCCCAGACGATGCCGCTCATCGGTCCAAGCCTACGACGCGGTGCCCCGCACCGCCTCCCGGGCGAGCAGCGCGGCGCCCAGCACCCCGGCCTCCGGCCCGAAGTGGGCCGGCACGATGCGCGCCGCGGCGTGCGGCGGCAGGGCACGGCGCCGGTACTCGGCCTCGGCGGCGTCCAGCACCAGCGACCCGGCGGCCGCCATCCCGCCGCCCAGCACGAACACCTCGGGGTTGAACACGTTCGCGAGGACCGCCATGCCCACCCCCAGGGCCCAGCCGGCGTCCGTGAGCAGCCGCACGGCCACGGCATCCCCGCCGCGGGCCAGGTCGGTCACCACGCGCCCGTCGGCGCCGTGCTCGCGGATCGCGGCGGCCAGCGCGCCGCGGGGGTCGTCCACGGCGGCGGCCTGCGCCGCCCGGCCGACGGCGATCCCGCCCGCGAACGCCTCCAGGCAGCCCGAACCGGGGCAGCTGCCCGGGCAGGGCGGACCGTGCGCGTCCACGACCACGTGGCCCAGCTCGGTGCCCATGCCCGTGCCGCCGTGGAACAGCTCGCCGTCCACGATCGCCCCGCCGCCGACACCGGTGCCGAGGGTGAGGATGATCGCCGCGTCGGTGCCGCGGGCCGCCCCGGCACGGTGCTCGGCGAGGGCCGCGACGTTCGCGTCGTTGTCCACCACCACCGTCCGGCCGGTGCGGCGCGCGAGCTCGTCGGCCAGCACGACGCCCTCGAGGTCGACGTTCACGCTCATCGCGACCCGGCCGCTGGGGCGCTCCACCATGGACGGCACACCGACCCCCACCGCGAGCACCGGTTCGGTGGCACGCGTCGCCAGGCCGCCGATGGTGGCGGCGAGGGTCTGCAGGAGCTCCTCCTGGGTGGCGGGCGTCGCCAGGCGCGCCTCCTGGACCACCGTGAGGTCGTCGCCGGCCAGCACCGCCGCGATCTTGGTCCCGCCGATGTCGAT
>JADLHW010000023.1 GCA_020848615.1 Thermoleophilia bacterium | reverse complement strand
GTCACCACCATCGAGTTCGACGTGTCCGGCGACGACGCCGACGTGCTGCGCCGGGAGCTCGCGGCCGAGGCCGCCCATCACGAGGTGGACATCGCGGTGTCGCCGTCCGGCCTGGCCCGCCGCGGCCGCCGCCTGGTGGTGATGGACGTGGACTCCACCCTCATCCAGGACGAGGTCATCGAGCTGCTCGCCGCCCACGCGGGGCGGGGGGCGGAGGTCGCGGCGGTGACCGAGCGGGCGATGCGCGGGGAGCTGGACTTCGCCGCCAGCCTGCACGAGCGGGTCGCGTGCCTGGCGGGCCTGCCGGAGTCGGTGATCGGCGCGGTGCGCGACGACGTGCGCCTCACGCCGGGCGCCCGGACCCTGTGCCGCACCCTCCGGCGGCTGGGCTTCACCCTCGCCGTCGTGTCCGGCGGGTTCATCGAGGTGGTGGGGCCCCTCGCCGAGGATCTCGGCATCCACCACGCCCACGCCAACCGCCTGGAGGTGCGCGACGGGGTCCTCACCGGCCGGGTCACCGGGCCGGTGGTGGACCGGGCGGAGAAGGCCGCCGCCCTGCGCCGGTTCGCCGCCGAGGAGGGCCTGCCGCTGAGCCGCACCGTCGCGGTGGGGGACGGCGCGAACGACCTGGACATGCTGGCGGCCGCCGGCCTCGGCATCGCGTTCAACGCCAAACCGGTGGTGCAGGCCCAGGCCGACACGTCGGTGAACGTCCCGTACCTGGACGCCGTCCTCTACCTGCTGGGTATCCCCCGGCAGGAGATCGAGGAGGCCGACGCCCAGGAGGCGTGAGCGGCGTCAGCCTGGCAGGCGTTCCCGCGTGCGGCCGGTGAGGTCGCCGTTTCGCGGAGTTCCGTAGTACCCTTCACTTATTAGAGTGTAGTACGGAACTCGGGAGAAACTCGGGAGGTGCGCGAGTGGATGCGGCGGTCACGACGGCGCTGGACGCCGTCTCCGCGGGGACCATTGCCGGGAACCTCGAAAGCGAGGTCCTCGACTTCAAGGAGGACGACCGCGGCGGACGCAAAGGGACGCTGCGGATCCTGCTGGACGCGGCCCTCTGCCTGGCGAACGCCAAGGGTGGCCATGTCGTCCTCGGGGTGCGGGACAACGCCGGTGGTCCGACGGCGCTCATCGGCACCAACCTCGACCCCGAGGTCGTTCGGCAGTCGATCCACACCAACTCCCGGCCCGGGCTGCTCGTGGAGGTGGAAGCCCTCGTCCATCGGGGAACCCGGCTGCTGGTCGTGTCCGTGCCCGAGGGCCGTGAGATCCACGCCGATCCGAAAGGACGAGTCCCAAGGCGCTTCGGTTCCGACTGCATCTCCCTGGATCCGGCCGGGCAGGCGCGGCTGCGAGAGGAACGCAGCGCGTACGACTGGTCCCAGGCCAGGGCCCCAGAACCGACGCCGATCTCCCCGGAGGCCTTGGCGGCGGCGCGGCGCAGGTTCAGCGCCTCCACCCGGCCGGAGCGGCGTGTGCTCGCGGCGTTGTCGGATGCCGACCTTGTCCGCGCGCTCGGGGTCGTCGAGTCCGACGGAAGTCTGTTGAACGCGGGGGCCGTGCTCCTCGGCGTGGACCGGTGCCGGGTCACCTACACCTACCGTGAGTCACCTGCCGGCGAACCCCTGGCGGTCGAGAAGCTCAACGGACCGCTGCTGGTCGTCTACGACCGGATCATGGAACTGATTCGCCTCCGTCGGCGCCTCACCCCGGTGACGCTGCCTGACGGGCAGCAACTGCAGGTCGAGGACTTCCCTGAACTCGCCGTCCGCGAAGCCCTCACCAACGCTCTGATCCACCGCGACTACCAGCTCGCCGGCGCGGTGACGGTTGACCACTCGCCATCGGTGCTGGCGATCACCTCACCTGGCCCCCTGGTGGCCGGCGTCAGCCCCGACAACATCCTCACCCACCCTTCCAAGCCCAGGAACCGCTGCCTGGCGAACGCCGCCTCGATCTCGGAGCTCGCGGAGGAGATCGGCCGGGGCGTCGACCGCATGTACCGGGAGATGATCCGCTCCGGGCGTCCCACTCCTTCGATCACCGAGGCCTACGACCACACGCGCGTCGCCCTGATCGGCGACGCACCCAACACGAGCATCGCTCGCTACGTCGGGCAACTGCCCGCCGAGGTGCGGGACGACACCGACGCGATGATCATCATCCTGAAGCTGTGCGGCACCCGAACCGTCACGGCGGAGCAGATGGCGCCGCTGCTACACAAGGGCGTCGATGAGGCCGAGGCGTCGCTCCGGCACCTCGCCCGGGACGTGGTGGCGGTGATCGAGCCGACCCGCCAGACGCTGCGCAGCGCGCATCCGGTCTACCGGCTGCGCGAGGACGCCCTCAAGCAACTCGGCAGCGCGGTCCCCTACGCCCGCCACACCGCCGACGAGATCGAACGCCGAGTCGTGCTCCACGTCCGCGAGTACGGCCGGATCACCAACGCCACCGTCCGAAACCTGTTCAACGTGAAGTCCGACCGGGCCAACCAGATCCTCAAGGAACTGCGCGAACGCCACATCCTGGTCAAGACCTCGGAAGCACAGCGCGGTCCCAGCGTCGAGTACGGCCCCGGTGAACGGTTCCCGCCCCGTCCCGCTCCGAAGCGGAAGACCCGCGTGGCCCCTCCTCCCGAGCCCGATGATTCTGAGCAGGCCACCCTCTTCGACGGCTGAATCTCGGCGCTTTCAGGGGTTCATGTGGGGAGCGCGACGGGGCTCCGGCCGCACACCGGTCTGATCGTCCCCAACGGGGATGAGCGTGGGCTCGCGTGCGGGTTCGGCAGTCGGAGATCCGCACACCCGAGGCGGCGCCCCCGGGCGGGCGGCCGATGGTCATTTGGCCACGGCCCCATCCGCCCTCCCCCCTGCCCGCCGTGGGTGGCCGCCCCGATGTCCCGGCCGCGCCACGGGAGGAGGGTGGAGGCATGTTCCAGGTGCGCATCCACGGGCGCGGCGGGCAGGGGGTGGTGACCGCCGCCGAGCTGCTGAGCGTGGCGGCGTTCGCCGAGGGCCGCACCGCCCAGGCGTTCCCGAGCTTCGGGTCGGAGCGCACCGGCGCCCCGGTGGTGGCGTTCTGCCGCATCGCGGACGGCCCCATCCGCACGCGGGAGCCCATCGCCGAACCCGACGCGCTGATCGTCCAGGACGCCACCCTGCTGCACCAGGTGGACGTGTTCGGGGGCCTGCGACCCGGCGGCTACATCCTGCTCAACTCACCCCGCACGTTCGACGAGCTCGGGATCGGGGACCTCACCGCCCGGTTCCGGCACGAGCGGCTGCTCACCGTGCCGGCCACCGAGATCGCGCTGCGGCACCTGGGGCGGCCCATCCCGAACGCGGTGCTGCTGGGCGGGTTCAGCGCGGTGAGCGGGGTGGTGAGCCTGCCGTCCATCGCCGCGGCACTGCGGGAGCGGTTCCCGGAGCGGCTGGCGGAGCAGAACGTCGCGGCGGCGACGGAGGCCCACGACTGGGTGGAGGCGGAGATGCGGGAGCTGACCACATGAGCGTGCGGCAGATGGAGGGTGCCCGTGCGGTCGCCGAGACGGTGGCCGCCTGCCGGCCCCAGGTGGTGTGCGCGTACCCGATCACCCCGCAGACCCACATCGTGGAGGGCCTGGGGGCCCTGGTGAAGACCGGGACGCTCGCGCCCTGCGAGTTCGTGAACGTGGAGTCCGAGTTCGCCGCCATGTCGGTGGCCATCGGGGCGTCCGCGGCGGGCGCCCGGGCGTACACCGCCACGGCCAGCCAGGGCCTGCTGTTCATGACCGAGGCCCTGTACAACGCCTCCGGCATGGGCCTGCCCATCGTGATGACCGTGGCGAACCGGGCCATCGGCGCGCCCATCAACATCTGGAACGACCACTCCGACGCCATGTCGCAGCGGGACTCCGGCTGGATCCAGCTGTACGCCGAGACCAACCAGGAGGCCATGGACCTCCACCCGCAGGCCTTCCGCCTGGCGGAGGAGCTGTCGGTGCCCGTGATGGTGTGCATGGACGGCTTCGTGCTCACCCACGCCTTCGAGGCGCTGGAGGTGCCGGACCAGGCGGCCGTGGACGCGTTCCTGCCGCCGTTCGAGCCGCGACAGGTGCTGGATCCGGACGCGCCGCTCACCATCGGGGCGATGGTGGGCCCCGAGGCGTTCACCGAGGTGCGGTACCTGGCCTTCCACCGCCAGCGCGAGGCGCTCACCCGCATCCCGGAGATCGCCGGCGAGTTCCGCGCCGCGTTCGGGCGGGACTCCGGCGGGCTGCTGCACACATACCGCTGCGAGGACGCCACCACGGTGGTGCTCGCCATGGGCTCGGTGCTCGGCACGCTGAAGGACGCCGTCGACGGGCTCCGCGACGACGGGGAGCGCATCGGCGTGGTGGGCCTCACCTCGTTCCGGCCGTTCCCCATGGACGCGGTCCGCGAGGCATTGGGCGCGGCGGAGCGGGTGATCGTGCTGGAGCGGGCGTTCTCGGTGGGCGTGGGCGGCATCGTGTCCGCGAACGTGCACATGGCGCTCGCCGGCCTGGACCAGCGGTACCACACGGTCATCGCGGGCCTGGGCGGGCGGGCGATCACCGGGCGGTCGCTGCGCGCGATGCTCCTGGACGCCATCGGGGGTCGCCTCGACCCGCTGGTGTTCCTCGACCTGGACCGGGGCCTGGTGGACCGCGAGCTGGAGCGGGTGCGCGGCCATCGCCGCTCGGGGCCTGCCGCGGAGAACATCCTGCGCGACCTGGGCATCGTCGCCGGGGGGCCGCACCGATGAGCACCCGGGAGATCCGCTACCTGCAGGTCGGCACCCACGCGGTGGGGAACCGCCTGCTGGACCCCTCGCAGCGCACCGTGCAGGCCGACCCGGAGCGGGCGAACGCCCTCACCTGCGGGCACCGCGCCTGCCAGGGCTGCGGCGAGGCGCTCGGCGCCCGCTATGTGGTGGACGCCGCGCTGCGCGCCACCGGCGGGCGGCTGGTGGCGGTGAACGCCACCGGCTGCCTGGAGGTGTTCAGCACCCCGTACCCGGAGAGCAGCTGGCAGCTGCCGTGGCTGCACTCCCTGTTCGGCAACGCGCCCGCGGTGGCCACCGGCGTCGCGGCGGCGCTGCGCGCCCGGGGCCTGGACGACGTGCGCGTGCTCGCCCAGGGCGGCGACGGCGGCACCGTGGACATCGGCTTCGGCTGTCTGTCCGGGATGTTCGAGCGCAACGACGACGTGCTGTACGTCTGCTACGACAACCAGGGGTACATGAACACCGGCGTGCAGCGGTCGGGCGCCACCCCGCCCGCGGCCCGCACCGCCACCACCGAGGCCGTCGGCCCGCACCCGGGCAACCCGTTCGGGCAGGGCAAGGACGTCCCGCGCATCGCGATGGCCCACGGCATCCCGTACGTCGCCACCGCCACCGTCGCCGATCTGCGCGACCTGGAGGCCAAGGTGGAGCGCGCGATGGCGATCCGCGGAGCCCGGTACCTGCACGTGCTGGTGCCGTGCCCCCTGGGGTGGGGCACGCCGTCGAACCTCACCATCCGCATCGCGCGCATGGCCACCCAGAGCGGCCTGTTCCCCGTGTTCGAGGCACGGGACGGCGAGGTGACCGGCGTGACGCCCATCCGGCAGCGCGTGCCGGTGGAGGACTACCTGCGGCCCCAGAGGCGCTTCGCGCACCTGTTCTCCCACCCCTCCGGGGCGGAGGCCCTGGACCGCATCCGCGCCTCGGCGGAGGCGAACATCCGGCGATACGGGCTGCTTGACGAGGAGGACCGGCCGTGACCGAGCACCCCTTCGCGATCACCCTGGACGTCGGCACCAGCCGGGCGAACCACACCGGGTCGTGGCGCACCGAGCGGCCGGAGTACGTGCGCCGCCTGCCACCGTGCAACGGCGCCTGCCCCGCCGCCGAGGACTGCCAGGGCTGGCTGTTCCACGCCGAGTCCGGGGACTACGAGGCCGCGTGGCGGGCGATCGTGGCCGACAACCCGTTCCCCGCCGTGATGGGGCGTGTCTGCTACCACCCGTGCGAGACCGCCTGCAACCGCGGGCACCTGGACGAGGCCGTCGGCATCAACTCGGTCGAGCGGTTCCTGGGCGACCTGGCCATCGACCGCGGCTGGGAGCTCCCGGCCGCCCTGCCCGGCACCGGGAAGCGGGTGCTGGTGGTGGGCGCCGGGCCGTCCGGGCTGTCGGCCGCGTACCACCTGCGCCGCCTGGGCCACGCCGTGCAGGTCCGAGACGCCGCGCAGCGGGCCGGCGGGATGATGCGCTACGGCATCCCCCGGTACCGGCTGCCGCGCGAGGTGCTGGACGCCGAGATCGCCCGCATCACGGCGATGGGCGTGGACCTGCGCATGTGCGCGCCGGTCACCGATCTGGCGGCGGCGATGGCGGAGGGCGGCTTCGATGCGGCGTTCCTCGCGGTGGGCGCGGGCGTGGGCAGACGCGCCCACGTCCCGGCGGGGGCCGCCGCGAAGGTGATCGACGCCGTGGCGTTCCTGCACGCCATGGAGGGCGCCGAGCCGCCGCGCATCGGCCGCCGGGTGGTGGTGTACGGCGGCGGCGACACCGCCGTCGACGCGGCCCGCACCGCCAAGCGCATGGGCGGCGAGCCGGTCATCGTCTACCGCCGTACCCGTGACCGCATGCCCGCGCAGGACTTCGAGGTGCGGGAGGCCGAGGAGGAGGGCGTGCTGGTGCGGTGGCTCTCCACCATCACCCACGTCGACGCCGGCGAGATCACGGTCGAGCGGATGGAGCTGGACGAGCACGGGTTCCCGCAGCCCACCGGGGAGACCGAGACCCTGGCCGCCGACACCGTCATCCTCGCCCTGGGCCAGGACTGCGACCTGTCCCTGGTGCACGGCCTGGAGGGCGTCGAGGTGGCCGACGGCACCGTCCGCGTGGGCCCGGACCTCATGACCGGGCGCCCCGGCGTGTTCGCGGGCGGGGACATGGTGCCCGCGGAGCGCACCTGCACCACGGCGATCGGCCACGGGCGCCTGGCCGCCCGGCACGTGGACGCGTGGCTGCGCGGCACCGTCCACACGCCCGTGCCGCGGCCCCCGCTGGCCGAGCACGCCTCGCTGAACACCTGGTACTACTCGGAGGCCCCGCGCACGGTGCGGCCCCACCTGGAGGCGGCCCGGCGCAGCACCGGGTTCGACGAGGTGGTGGCCGGCCTGGATGAGGGCACCGCCCTGTTCGAGGCCCGCCGCTGCATGAGCTGCGGCAACTGCTTCGAGTGCGACAACTGCTTCGGCGTGTGCCCCGACAACGCCGTGATCAAGCTGGGGCCCGGCAGGGGCTACCGCTTCGACCTGGAGTACTGCAAGGGCTGCGGGATCTGCGCCACCGAGTGCCCGTGCGGGGCGATCGCGATGACGCCGGAACCGGACTGACCCCCCGGAGGGGGTGGGCGCTCGCGCACCCGGCCGATGCGGGCGGCCCGGGTGCGCGGCGCACCTGGCGGCAGGGGGCTACCGCCACGCCGGCGCGAAGGGGGCCCGCGCCGGCGCTCTCGTCGTGGGGTCGCGGCTCACGCCGCCTCCCAGGTCCAGGTGACCTCCGCGGTGCGCGGCGCGCCGGGACGCACCACCGCCGCGCCGTCGCCGAGGCCGTCCGGCGGGGCGGTCTGCGGCTCCACGCACACCAGGTCGGGGAGCTCGTCGAACACCACCATCCAGCCGGCGTCGCCCGCCACCCGGAGGGTGAGGGCACCGGGCCAGTCGATCCGGGCCCGGCCGTCGGGCACCTCGAACGCGTCGTCGAACGGCCCGGGACGCGCCGCCGGGTCGAGGCGGCGCCCCGTGGGCAGGCCGTCGGCGTCGCGCTCCAGGACGGCGCGGGCCTCCATGCGCCACCGCATGGGCTCCCCGTGGGCGAGGCGGCGGCGGAACCAGGGGTGCCAGCCGAGTTCGGCGGGGAACGGCTCCCCGTCGGTCGCGACCTCCAGGCGGGAGCGCAGCCGGCCGGTGCCGAGCTCCCAGATGACGGTGGCGCGGCCGGGCCACGGCCACGCGGGGCCCAGTTCCCCGCGCAGCTCGACCCGGTGGGGGGTCCGGTGTGCCACGGCCATGGGGCGCCGCAGCAGGGTCCCGTGCATCGCGAACCCCAGGTAGGTCACCGGCAGCCGGTGCGCGGCCCCGGCGAACCGCACCTCGTTGCCGCGCAGCCGGCCCGGCCACGGGGCCATGGGGTAGCAGCCGGACTCCTCCGGCAGGCTCCCGCGGGCACCCAGCAGCTCCATGTCCCGCACGCGCCACGACACCAGCCGGCCGCCCATCGCGGGATCGACGCCCACGGCGGCGTCGCCGGCGCGCAGCTCCAGCGTCCCCGGGGTCACGCCGCGGCCTCCGCGCGGATGCGCTCCACGCACCCCAGGGGGTCGTCCAGCAGGGCCTCGAACACCGATTCGGCGGCGCCGATGAGCGCGGCGTCGCGGTCCATGCCGGGCAGCGCCAGGCGCACCTGCTCGCGCGGGGCCTGGAGCGCGACCTCCAGCTCCCGGCGCACCTGGTCGGCCACCAGCGGCAGCAGCTTGCGCAGCAGGCCGCCGCACACCACGACGTCGGGGTTGAACACGTTCACGAGGTTCCCGATGCCGACGCCCAGCCAGCGGCCCACCTCGGCCAGCGGGCCGGCCTCCGCCGCGGACGGGACCTCCGCGAGGAGCGCGTCCACCGGGTCGCCGGGCCGTCCGCCGAGGGCGCGCACCACGGCCTCCTCGCCGATCTCGGTCTCCCAGCAGCCGCGGCGGCCGCACCGGCAGCGGCTGCCCCTGGGATTGACCACCATGTGGCCCACCTCGCCGCCGTAGCCGCCGGCGCCCACCATGAGGCGACCGCCCAGGATGATGCCGCCGCCCACGCCCACCTGGCCGGCCAGGAACACCACGTTCTGGGAGCCGCGGGCCACGCCGCGCAGGTGCTCGGCCATGGCGCCCATGTCGGCGTCGTTGCCCACGGTGATCGCGTGGCCGGGCAACCGGTCCGCGAGGCGGGCGGCCACCGGCACGTCCACCCAGCCCATGTTGGGCGCGAAGCGCACCAGCCCGTCGGAGTGGCGCACCACCCCCGGGATGGCGAGGCCCATGCCCAGGCACACGGCGTCCGGCGGCGCATCGGCGAGGAGCTCGGCGGTGAGGCGCTCCAGCTGGCCGAGCACGGCGTCCGGGTCGGGGTCGTGCTCGGCGTGGCGCGCCTCCCGGCGGCTGGCGACGCCGCCGCCCAGCAGCACCACGGCCGCGATCGTCCGCTCGACGCGCAGGTCGAAGGCCAGCACGAACGCGCCCGCCTCGTTCGGGGTGACCATGATCGACGGCCGCCCCACGCCGCGGCCCACGGGGTCGCGCTCCACCACCAGGCCCGCGCGGGCGAGGTCCGTGGTGAGCGCGCCCACCGTGCTGCGATTGAGGCCCGTGAGGCGCGTGATGTCCGCGCGGGACACGGGGCCGCCGAGGTGCAGGATGCGGAGGAGGCGGCTGAGGTTGTGCCGGCGCACCTCCTCCTGCGTCGCACCTGCGAGAGAGCTTGTCACCGTCCGCCTTCCGGCCGAATCGGTCTGGATGGGCTCAGCCGGTGACCGACTTCCTCCGGGACAGGGCGTCCACGCTCGCCGCGATCAGCAGCACCCCGCCGGTCACCGCGTACTGGATGCCGGCCTGCTCGGTCACCAGCGGCAGGCCGTTCTGGATGACGGCGACCACAAGGCCGCCGATGATGGCGTCGATGATGCGGCCCTTGCCGCCGAAGAGGCTGGTGCCGCCGATCACCGCGGCGCCCACCGCGAGCAGCAGCGTGGTGGAGCCACCGGTGGACGGCGAGATCGAGTTGTCGCGCGAGGCGAACAGGATGCCCGCGACCGCCGCCAGCGTGGAGCACGCCACGAAGCAGATGACCTTGATGCGGGCCACGCTGATGCCGGCGCGGCGCGCCGCCTCGGCGTTGCCGCCCACCGCGTACACGTGACGGCCGAAGCTGGTGCGCGTGAGCAGGAACGTGAGCCCCACGAACAGCACCAGGATGAGCGGCAGCACCCACGGGATGCCCTTGATGGAGGTGATCTCCGGACGCCGTGAGCGCTCCTCGTTCAGGAAGAACGTGACGACCGCGACCACCGCGACCAGGAACCCGGTCTTCGCGAGCCACACGGTGAACGCCTCGGTGGCGAGGCCCGCCGTGATCCGGCTGCGCCGCCGCATGAGGGTGAGCCCCGCGTAGCCGCCGGCGATGACGGCGGCGAGGATCCAGCCGGACCACACGGGCAGGTTGTCGTTCTGGATGGCGAGGATCGTGTCGTCGCGGATGCCGATGGTCCCGCCCTCGCCGATGATCAGCAGCAGCACGCCCTGGAAGGCCAGGAACGTCGCCAGTGTCACCACGAACGACGGGATGCCGAAGTTCGCGACCAGCACTCCCTGGGCCAGCCCCACGACGATGCCCGTGAGGATGCACGCGCCGAGCGCGAGGGGCATCGGCCAGCCGTGCTCGGTCATCGTGACGCCGAGGACGGCGGCGCACATGCCGGCCGTGACGCCGGCCGCCAGGTCGATCTCCCCGAGCAGCAGCACGAAGATGAGGCCCATGGCGATGACGATGATCATCGCGCCCTGGCCCAGCAGGTTCGCGAAGTTGAACGACGACAGGAACCGGTCGCCCTTCAAGGACCCGAACAGGATGACGAGGGCGGCCAGGCCGAGGACGGCCGGGAGGGATCCGAAGTCCCCGCCCCGGAGCTTGTCGATGTAGGCGCGGGCGGCGCCGCCGATGCCCTCGGGGCGCTGGCCCTCCGCCGCCTGCTCGGCCGCCGTCGTGGTCACAGCACCACCTCCGCCATCGCCGGGGAAAGTCCGATGTCGCCGCTGCGCCCGGCGGTGATGAGCTCCACCACCTGGTTGCGCTGCACGTCCTTGGTGTCGACCTGCGCGGCCATCTGTCCCAGGTACAGCACGGCGATGTCGTCGGCGACCTGCATCACGTCGCCGAGGTTGTGCGAGATGAGGATCACCCCGAGCCCGTTGTCGGCGAGCTGCCGCACCAGGCGCAGCACCTGCTCGGTCTGGGCGACGCCGAGCGCCGCGGTGGGCTCGTCGAGGATCACGAGCTTGCTGTTCCACAGCACCGACCGGGCGATCGCGACGGTCTGCCGCTGGCCGCCGGACAGGCTCGCCACGGGCTGCCGCACGGAGTGCAGCGTCCGCACCGCGAGGCCGTCGAGGGTCTTGCGGGCGCGGGTCTCCATCTCGTCCTCGTTGAGGGTGACGCCGCGCGTCACCTCCCGGCCCAGGAACATGTTGTGGACCACGTCGAGGTTGTTGCACAGGGCGAGGTCCTGGTACACGACCTCGATGCCCAGGGCGTTCGCGGTCTTGGGGTCGTGCACCTCGACCGGCGCGCCCTCGAAGAAGTACTCGCCGGCGTCGAAGTTGTGGATGCCCGCGACGCCCTTGATGAGCGTGGACTTGCCGGCGCCGTTGTCGCCGACGAGGGCGGTGACCCGCCCGGAGCGGACCTTCAGGTCGACGCCGCGCAGGACCTCCACGGCGCCGAAGCTCTTGGTGATGCCGCGCAGCTCGAGGAGCGGCGTGTCGGTGCCCGCCGCGACGGCGGACGCGTCTGGTTCGGACATGGGTCGGTCACCTCGCCTGCTGCTGCCGGGACGGGAGCGGGACCGCGATGCGCGGGCGGCCGTGGGGTGGCCGCCCGCGCATCCCCGCGGGGGACTGCTCGGCGCCTACTGCACGCCGTTCTTGGTGCAGGCCGCCTTCAGCGCCGCGGTGGTGCAGAGCTTCGCGGCGGTGGTGTAGTTGTCGGCGACGACGTCCTTCACGGAGTCCGCGAAGATGGCCTGCGGCTCCAGCAGCACGGACGGGACGTCGCGGCCCGACTCGGTGTCCTTCACGGACCCGGTCGCCGAGGTCGGCTCCTCGCCCTTCGCCAGCGCGATGGCCAGCTCGGACGCCGCGTCGGCCTCCCGCTTGACGGCCTTGTAGACCGTCATGCACTGGGTGCCGAGCAGCACGCGCTGCAGGCCCTCGTCGGTGGCGTCCTGGCCGGTCACCGGGATCTTGCCCGCCACGCCGTTGCGCGACAGCACGGAGATCACGGCGCCGCCGAGGCCGTCGTTGGCGGCGTCGACGCCCACGAAGTTGCCGTTGGCCTTCGTGTACATCTGCTCGAAGATCGTGCCGGCCTTCGTGTTGTCCCAGTCCGGGACGCTCTGGTCGGCGGCGATGGTGTAGCCGGCGGCCTTGATCGCGGCCTCGTAGCCCTGCTTGAAGAGGGTCGCGTTGTTGTCGGTCGGCGAGCCGTTGAGGAGCGCGACCGGGCCGCTGGTCTTGCCGAGGTCCTTCATGCACTTCACGAGGCCCTCGCCCTGGGCGGTGCCGACGGCCACGTTGTCGAAGGACACGTAGTAGGCGGCGCTGCCGTTCAGCGTGAGGCGGTCATAGTCGATCGTCTTGATGCCCTGGTCGGCCGCCTTCTTCTCACAGGCCGCGCCGGTCTCGCTGTCCAGGTTCACGATCATCAGCACGGCCACGCCGTCGTTGATCATCTGGTCGCAGAGGGTCGCGAACTTCGCCTTGTCGCCGTTCGCGTTCTGGATGTCGGCGCTCACGCCGGCGGCCGTGAAGGCGTCACCGAGGACCTTGCGGTCGGCGGTCTCCCAGCGGGCCGAGGAGGCGCTGTCCGGCAGGATCACGCCGACGGAGCCGACGTCGCCGCTGCCACCGGAGGTGTCGCTGCCCCCGCTCGAGCTGTCGCTGCCGCAGGCGGCGACGCCGAACGCCGTGACGGCAAGAGCGGCGGCGACGGCCAGGGAACGCTTACCACGCATAGGTGTGTCTCCTTGATCTGATGCGAGTCGGGTGGGGTGGAGCACGTCCGGTCCCACGGACCGGGGGGTTCAGGGACGGAGCCCGAGGATGTGGTCGATCACGAGCTGGTCGAGACGCTCGTTGTGGAGGGCGCGGGCGGCGAGGGCGTCCACGTCGAACGTCTCGTCGCGAAGGGCTGTGGCCGCCGCGGGGTCGTAGGCCCCGACCGACGGGGTGCGGAGACCGGGGACGCCCGCGTCGGCGAGCGCCTCCTGCACGACGGGGTCGCCGTCGAACGCCCGGGCCCGCTCCGCGAGGGCCTTGTAGGTGCGCATGCACCCGCGGGCGAAGTCCCAGATGCCCTCGCCGGACTCGACGCGGTAGGGCCGCGCGTCGAAGTGCCGGGGGCCGTCGTAGCCGCTGCCCTCGAGCAGCCGCACGAGGAAGAACTGGTCCTTGAGGGCCTGGGAGCCGAACCGCAGGTCCTGGTCGTACCGGCCCACGTTCTGGTCGTTCAGGTCGATGTGGAAGAGCTTGCCCTCCCAGATCGCCTGCGCCACGCCATGGTGGAACGACAGCCCGGCCATGGTCTCGTGGGCGAACTCGGGGTTCAGGCCCACCATGTCGGGGTGGTCGAGGGTGCGGATGAAGCTCAGCGCGTGCCCGATGGTGGGCAGGAAGATGTCGGCGCGCGGTTCGTTCGGCTTCGGCTCCAGGGCGAACCGGATGCCGTACCCCCGGTCCCGCACGTACCCGCTCAGGAAGTTCAGGGCCTCCCGGAACCGGTCGAGCGCCGCGACGGGGTCCTTCGCGGCGTGGGAGTCCACGCCCTCCCGGCCGCCCCAGAACACGTACGTGGGTGCCCCCAGCTCGGCGGCGAGGTCCAGGTTCCGCATGACCTTCTGGATCGCGAGGCGCCGGACCTTCGGCTCGTTGCTGGTGAACGCCCCGTCCTTGAACACGGGGTGCGAGAACAGGTTCGTGGTGGCCATGGACACCACCACGCCGCTGTCCTGGAGCGCCCGGCGGAACCGCCCGATGATCGTGTCGCGCTCCGCCGGGGACGTCCCGAACGGGACGAGGTCGTCGTCGTGGAACGACACGCCCCACCCGCCGAGCTCCCCCAGCCGGCCCACGAAGTCCACGGGGTCGAGCCTCGGGCGGGTGGGTCCGCCGAAGGGATCGCCGCCCACGTGGCCGATGGTCCACAGGCCGAAGGCGAACTTGTCGTCAGGTGTCGGGGCGAGCGGGTCGGGCATCGGTTCCGTTCAGCGAAGGAGCATGTTGTGAGCGACAACATATTCCCTTCGTCACGAACGACACAACCCCCTTCGGAGACTTTTTCTCCGAAGGGGGTTGTGTCTGCATTTCATCGCCGCCCGGCTCGCCATCGTGGTCGCATGGCGCGTTCGGGGGGTTTTGCGCCTGGAACCACGCCTTGCGGCTGCTCTGGCAACTGACTCCAGGTCGCCATCCATGGCTCCCGACGCCCGACCCTCGCCATCCACAATGGTTGCCTCGAGCCTTCCGGGGTCAGCGTCCACACGGGTACAGAGAGTTGCTTATCGGTGCGACCCTGGTTCGCCGTGAAGGGTGCGAAACCGCCCATTCCATGGGCGGTGGGGGCTTCGGGCTACCCGGGGTGGAGGCGCTCCCGGGCTGCGGCGTAGGCATCCCGGACCGCGGGCGCCGGGGTCGCCTCGATGGCCTCCACACCGGTTCCCGGCCACTCCGGCGGGACATCCGAACCGGCCAGGGCCCAGGCGGCCTGACGGGCCGCGCCGAGGGCGACGTACTCCGCCGGCACGGGGACGTGGACGGCCCCGTCGAACAGGGTCGCGGCGACGTGGCGGACCGCCGGTGACGCCGCGGCACCGCCGATCAGCAGGACGCGGGACGGGCGCAGGCCGAGGGCGTCGACGGCGTCGGCGAGGCCGCACAACATGCCCTCGACGGCGGCGCGGGCGATGCACTCCGGGGTCATGTTCGCCCGGGTCATCCCGGCCAGGGTGCCGGTAGCCCCGGGGAGGTCCGGGGTGCGTTCGCCGTCGAGGTACGGGACGAGCACGAGGCCGCCGGCGCCGGGCGGGGCGGCGAGGGCGAGGTCGCTCAGGCGGTCGAGGCCGACGCCGAGCAGCGTGGCGG
>JADLHW010000022.1 GCA_020848615.1 Thermoleophilia bacterium | reverse complement strand
CGGCCTTCCGCGTGCGGGTCCGCCGCTTGGGCTTCTCCTCGGCGGGGGCCTCCTCGGTGGCGGCCGGCGTCTCCGCCGGGGCCTCCTCAGCCACCGCCCGCGTGCCCCGGCGCACCCGGCGGCGGGACGGCGCGGCCGTCTCCTCCGCGGCCGGCTCCTCCTCGGCGGGGGCCGCGGCGGCGACCGGCTCGGGGGCCTCCTCGGTGGCGGCCGGCGTCTCGGCCGGGGCCTCCTCGGTGGCCGTGGTGCGGCGGCGGCGGCGGCGCGACGGCGCGGCCGGCTCCTCCTCCTCCTCGGCGGGTGCCTCGGTGACGGCCTCCGCGGCCGGCGCGGCCTCGGCGGCCTCGTCGGCGGCACCGCGGCGGCGACGGCGACGGCGCCCGGCCGGCTCCTCCGCCTGGTCGGTGGCCTCCACCAGCTCCGGCACGTCGCCGGCGGCGAGCTCCGGGCCCAGCATGATCATGTCCTCGTAGGTGAGGGCACGGTCCAGCGGCAGCTCGATCTCCGGCTCGGGCTCGGCCTCCTTGGCCGGCACCACGAACTCGAACACCTCGCCGGAGGCCTCGGCCTTCGGCTCCGCCGGCTCACCACGGCGGCGACGACGACGGCGACGGGTCCCCGTGGCCTCGGAGTCCTCGTCCCGGGCGGCCTCGCGGGCGGCCTCCGCGGCGGCGACCGCCTCGGGAGTGCTGGTGGACCCGCCCTCGGCGAGCTCCACGCGGTAGGTCCCGCTGCGCTGGTCGGTCTCCAGGCGGATGACCCCGCGGGTGCCGACGGCCTCCAGGAACTTGGAGAACGTGGAGAAGCCCGCCTCGGTCTCGTCGAACGCCGGGTTGCGGCGGCGCATGGAGTCCTTCACCACGCTGGCGAGCGGCCACTCGGTGCCCTCGCGCTGCAGGGCGAGCAGCGTCTGGCGCAGCAGCTCGTCGGGGTCGAGGGTGCGGCCGCCGCTGGTGCCGCTGCGGCGGGACGCCGCGAGCAGGTCGTAGTAGATGAACTCGTCGCAGTTGGCGATGAGCAGCTCGCTGGCGGACTCGCGGTTGCCCACGCCGATCACGCGCTTGTTCAGCTCGCGCACCTTGCCGACCAGCGGGGTGAAGTCGCTGTCACCGGACACGATCACGAACGTGTCGAGATGCTCGCGGCTGAACGCCAGCTCCATCGCGTCGACGGCCATCTTGATGTCGGCGCGGTTCTTCGCCCCCTCACGCGCCGACGGCATCTCGATGAGCTCGAGGCCGGCGTTCTGCAGGTCGTGCCGGGCGTCGCGGTAGCGGCTCCAGTCCGCGTACGCGCGCTTCACCAGCACCCGCCCCTTGTCGGCCAGGCGGTTCAGTACGAGGTGGATGTCGAAGTCGCCGCGGCCCTTCACGCCGGGGCGGGCCATGTTCTCGAAATCGACCAGCACGGCAAGCGAGCTCTCGTGCTCGGCCATAGGTCCCTCCAGATTGTCTTGTCGTCTCGTCCGCGCGGCCCCGGCTCCCGGGGTGGCGGACAGGTCACGCGGCATACGCCGATCGCCCCGCCCGTGGGCAGGACGGGGGCGATGCTAGCAGCCCGTCCGCGGCGAACGGCGACGCGACGCCGGATTCAGGCGCCCGCGAGCTCCCTGCGCTGCACCAGGACGTGCGCCGCCACCGCCGTCACCACGGCGGCCGCCGCGAGGGGGATCCAGTCGCCCGCGCCGATGGAGCCCGTGCCCGTGATGACCCCCGGGTCGTAGTGGTTGAACACCGAGAGCGGCCCGAGCGGCTCGGCGACGGTCCACACCTCGGAGAGGTAGTTCAGGGCGTAGGAGACCACCGCGATGCCCGCCGCCCAGCCCACGGCCCGGGCGCCGCCCCGGGTGAGCACCGCCGCCAGCAGGGTGATGCCGGCCAGCGCGGCGAACACCAGCGCCCCGCCCGCGCACGCCACCAGCAGGTGGGCGCCGCTCACGCCGCCCAGGTCGTCGACCACCGCGATGCCCAGCAGGCCGCCCAGGAAGCCGCCCCCCGCGACCACGGCCAGCGCGATCGCCACGGCCGCGGTCTGGGCGAGCAGCCACCGCCACGGCTGCAGGGGGCGGGACAGGATGAGCTCCGCGGCGCCGGTCTCGGTATCGCGCGCCGCGGCGGAGGCCATCGAGATGACCAGGGCCCCCTGGATGGTGAGCGCCACCGGGTGGATGTACGCGGCGCCGAGGTACCCCGAGGGGGACGCGATGTCGGATGCGCCGCTGAACGCCTTCAGCGCGGGCGGCAGCGTCTCCACCAGCGACCGGATGGCGTTCTGGTCGATGGACGCGTAGGACAGCGCGACCACCAGCTCGAACAGCCCGAACCCGACGGCCAGCACCGCGATGCGCACGCGCGCGCGCACCAGCGACAGGCCGAGCACGACGCCCATCAGGCCGCGCTCCCGTTCCCGGCACCGGGCCGGTAGAGGGTGCGCACCGCGTCCTCCAATGAGAACGGCGCCACCACGAGGTCCGCCACCGGCAGGGTCCCGAGGACCGCCAGCAGCGGGCCCGGCGGGCGGGTGAGGGTGAACCGGTGCTCGGTGCCGTCCACCGCGTGGTCCTCGATGCCGTCCACCACCGCCAGGCGCTCCCGGGCCACCGGTTCGCTGAACCGCACGCGCACCGCGCGCATGGCGCCCAGGCCCAGGTCCGACACGTCGCGCACCAGCAGCAGCTCCCCGTCGCGCACCATCGCGACGCGGTCGCACAGGGCCTCCACCTCCGCCAGGACGTGGCTGCTGAAGAACACCGTCATGCCGGTGCGCGACCGCGCGTCGAGCCATTCGACGAGCCGCAGCTGCACCACGGGGTCCAGGCCGCCGGTGGGCTCGTCCAGGATCGCCAGCGGCGGGTCGTGCTGCAGCGCCGCGACCAGCCCGAGCTTCTGCTTCATCCCGCGCGAGTACTGCCGCACCGCGCGCCGCAGGTCCCCGGTCTCCAGGCCCAGCACCTCGAGCAGCTCGTCGCGCAGGACCGGCGGCCGGGGGTGCAGGCGGGCGAGCATCTCCAGGGTGCGGCGCCCCGTGAGCGACCCGTACAGCGACAGCTCGCCGGGCAGGTAGCCCACCTCGCCCAGCGCGGCCATGCGGTCGGTCGCCAGGTCGTGGCCCATCACCGCGACGCGGCCCTCCTGCGGGCGCAGCATCCCCAGCGCGAGGCGGATGAACGTGGTCTTGCCGGCGCCGTTGGGACCCAGGAACCCGAACCGCTCGCCGCGCTCCACGGTGAGGCTCACGCCCGTCACGCCGCGTGCCCGCCCGTAGCGCTTGGTGAGGCCCTCGGCGGCGATGGCTGGTGGGGACACGGCTCCTGAGGCTAGCGCGCGACCGGGTTATCGGCGGTGCCTATCAATGGCGGGTCAACCGGTATTGGACCCGTGGCGGGGCGCGCCCCTAGCGTTGCCGCAGCCGTGGCGCGTGCCGCGGGCGACGTCCGGGGGGACACCACATGGGCACCAGGGGTCTGGGGATCGACTACTCGGAGCTGCACCGCATCGACAGCCCCGCGAACCGGGAGCTGCGGAAGGATCTGTGGCTGGAGGGCGACGACCTGGGTCAGCACTCGTTCGTGACCCCCGCGTACTTCGACCGGTTCGCCGCGCAGCTCGGCATCGGCCCGGACACGCGGGTGCTGGACCTGGGGAGCGGCACCGGCGGGCCCGCGGTGCACATCGCCTCGCGCACGGGGTGCCGCATGACGGGCCTGGAGGTGAACGCGGTGGGCGTGGAGATGGCCGGGCGCATCACCGCCGGTGCCGGCCTCGAGGACCGCGTGGACTTCGTGCAGGCCGACGGCATGCACATGCCCTTCGAGGACGCGTCGTTCGACGTGGTCATCTCCATGAACGTGATGAACGTGTTCGAGGACAAGGTGGGCCTGTTCCGCGAGGTGCGCCGGGTGCTGCGCCCGGGCGGCACCTGGGCGTTCCTGTCCGGCACGTTCGACTTCGGGCCGCAGGACGCCGAGGTGCGGGACAAGCTCGCCCGCGGCTACGCGATCCCGCAGTACACCGACACGCTCGCCGGCTACAAGGCGAAGCTCGCCGAGGCGGGCTTCGTGGTCGACGAGGTCACGGAGTTCATCAGCGACTTCCGCGAGACCATGGTGCGCTGGCTCGCGGCGTGGACCAAGCACCGCGATGCGATCGCCGCCGAGCAGGGCGCCGAGCAGACCGACCACCACCTCGTCTACTTCACCGAGTACCTGGGGATGATCGACGCGGGGAAGGCGTCCAACCACTTCGTGGTGAGCCACCGCCCGGAGTAAACACGCCGCGGGGCCGGCGGCATCCAAGGGGATGATGCGCACCATCGACCCCGTGTCCGCCACCCCCGCCCCCACCCTCGAGCGGCGCCTGGAGACCGCCTACCGCGAGGCGTTCCCGCGCCTGGTGGCGGTCGCCGCCGGCATCACCGGCGACGCCGAGTCCGGGCGGGAGGCGGTGCAGGAGGCATTCGCCCGCATGCTCGCCTCGCGCGGGCCGCGCGACCCGGGCGCGCTGACCGCCTGGATGTGGACGTCGGTGGTGAACCAGGCGCGGCAGGAGCGCCGCTCCGGGGCGCGGCGCAACCGGCGCTTCCCGCTGGGCGACCCGCCCGAGCGGCCCGCCGCCGAGGCCGCGCCGCGTGACGCCGCGGTCACCGCCGCCGTCGCGGCCCTGCCGGAGCGCCAGCGCATCGCCCTGTTCCTGCGGTACCACGCCGACCTGGACTACGCCGGCATCGCCGCGGCGATGGGGGTGCGCACCGGCACGGTGAGCGCCGCGCTGCACGCCGCCCATGCCGCCGTCCGGCGCGCCCTGGAGGACACGCCATGACCGAGCGCGCCCCCGCCGTCGCCGAGGTGCTGGAGCGCACCCGGCCCCGTCCCGCCGATGGCCCCGACTGGGACGACGTCGTGCGGCGCACCGCCTCCGCGGAGCGCCGTCCGGCGCCGCGCCGGCCCGTGGCGCGCGCGATGCGCTGGGCGCCGGGGATGGCGGGCGGCGTCGCGATCGCCGCCGTGCTGGGCGTGCTGGTGGTGCGCCAGGGTGACGCCCCTCCGAGCGCGGCCCCGACGGGCGTCACCGGTGTGGAGGCGCTGGTGCACGTCACCTCGATCCGTGCGGACCAGACCGACGAGCAGGCCGCCGAGCGCATGGAGCGGGTCCTCACCGACCGCGCCCGCATCCAGGGGATCACCGGCTTCGCGATCGAGCGGTCCGGCGCCGAGCTGAGCGTGTTCGTGCCGCGGACGCAGCGTCCCGAGTGGGTGCGGGGATGGCTTCCCGTGCTTCCGGGGCCGCAGGTGTACGACCTCAACAGGTCGGTGCTCGCACGCGGGACGGACCCCATCGCGGTCGCCCGGCGCGCGGGTGCGGCACGGGCCGGGGTGCCGATGGTGCACTACCTCGTGGTGCGGGGTGCGTCGGTTTCGACCAGCGGGATCGCCGGGCCGTTCGCGACGCGGGCGGACGCCGCCGCGCTCGAGCCCCGCGTCCAGAAGGGCGCCAGGGCCGTGCGCATCATGGAAGTGCCCGCATCCGTGCGGCTGGTCAGCGCCCCGCGTGCGGACGACGACTGGCGAACCGGCTCCGTCTTCCTCGCGCTGGGAGATCCGGTCGTGCAGGCGAGCGAGATCACGGCCGTGCGCGCATCGGGCAATCGGGTGGACGTCGATGTCGCGACCTCGGCGGGGCCACGGGTGGCGGCCGCCATGGCCGCGGGGGCCCGTCCGGTGGTGGTCGAGCAGAGCCTGGCCGAGATGCCGTTCGTGCGATTCGACGCCGGCGCCGGGTCGCTGGTCTTCCGTTCCCGGAGCTCGCTCGGGGGGCGTCGGCTCGCGCTGGATACCGCGGGGGGCGGTGTGGACGCGGTCACCACGGTGCAACGGTCGCGCCGCGTGGGGCCCGTGCCCGCCCCGGTGGGGACTCCGGTCACGCGGCCCGGTCGCGGGTCTCAGATCTGGCAGCGCTCCGAGTTCGAGGTGATCGAGTCGACGGTCCGGCGGGTGCTCGACCTCACCGGGCCGGGCGGCGGTTCGTGGTGGGTCTGGGCGGCGAGGACCCGGGGCGCTCACGACACGGTGGGCGTCGTGAGCCGCGGCCGGACATCGATGGTGGGGACGTGCGACGTCGAGCCGAGACGCCCCCTGCTGTTCCCGTGCATGAGCGGCGGCTCGTACGGCAGGCGCGTCACCGTGGGCCGGGTGGGCGACGCCGTGCGCACCATCACGGCCGTCACCGAGACGGGCACACGCGTGAACGGCGCCGCGGCCAACGGGTTCTTCCTGCTGCTCATGCCGCAACGGGCGGGCGCCATCCGGGTGGTGATCCTCCGGGACCGGACGGGCACCGAGGTGGGCCGGGTGACCTCGGACGACCCCATTTCCGGGGTCATGCTCGGCGGACCGCGCTGAACCTCACCGGTACCTGACATCGGTGTCCCGAACCGGGGCGGGTGCGCCCGCCCCAAGCGTCATGGGGTGACTATGCTTTCCCGATGCAACTTTGAGGGAAGCAGCCCCAGGGGAAACGCACCGAAGGGACACTGGATTGACGACCTCGACCGAGACGCTGACGGTCACCGACAACCGCACCGGTACGACCTACGAGATCCCCATCGCCGATGGGACCATCCGCGCCACAGACCTTCGCCAGATCAAGACCGACGACGCGGATTTCGGCCTCATGACCTATGACCCGGCGTTCATGAACACCGCGTCGTGCCGCAGCTCCATCACCTTCCTGGACGGTGACGCTGGGGTCCTCCGGTACCGGGGGTACCCGATCGAGCAGCTCGCCGGCCAGAGCACCTTCCTGGAGGTGGCGTACCTCCTGCTCGAGGGTGAGCTGCCCACGAAGGACCAGCTGGCGAAGTGGGAGTCGGACATCTCAGCCGAGCTCGCCGTGGACCCCCGGGTACGCGGCGTGGTGGAGGGCTTCTCCAAGGACGCCCACCCCATGACCATCCTCCTGGCCGCGATCGCCGCCCTCGCCCCGGTGTACCCGGACGCGAACGACGTCACGGACCCGGAGTCGCAGCGCCGCCAGGTCATCCGCCTGAACGCGAAGGTCGCCACCCTGGGTGCGTGGGCGTACCGCCACAACCAGGGCAAGCCGTACATCGACGCGAAGCCCGGCCTGTCGTACGCCGAGAACTTCCTCACCATGATCGGCCAGGAGTCCCCCGATCCTCGCCTGGTGCGGGCCCTCGACGTGCTGCTCATCCTCCACGCGGACCACGAGCAGAACTGCTCCACCTCGGCGGTGCGCTCCGTCGGGTCCTCACAGGTCGACCCGTACTCATCCGCCGCGGCCGGCGTGGCCGCCCTCTACGGCCCGCTGCACGGCGGCGCCAACGAGGCCGTGCTCAGGATGCTGCGCCGCATCGAGAAGGCCGAGAACATCCCGGCGTTCATCGAGGGCGTGAAGGGCGGCAAGGAACGCCTCATGGGCTTCGGCCACCGGGTCTACAAGAACTTCGATCCTCGGGCCACGATCATCAAGAAGGCCTGTGACGACGTGTTCGAGGTCACCGGGGTCAACCCGCTGCTCGAGATCGCCCTCCAGCTGGAGAAGGTCGCGCTGGAGGACGAGTACTTCGTCAAGCGCAAGCTGTACCCGAACGTCGACTTCTACTCGGGCCTCATCTACGAGGCGCTGGAGATCCCCGTCGAGATGTTCACGGTCATGTTCGCCATCGGCCGCATGCCCGGCTGGTCGTCCCAGTGGTACGAGATGATCAACGACAAGGAGCAGAAGATCTCCCGTCCGCGCCAGGTCTACATCGGCCCGGAGAAGCGCGACTACGTGGAGATCGGCGCCCGCTAGGGGCACCGCTCACCAGGCCGGTTCCGAGGGGCGCCCACCGGGCGCCCCTCGGCGTTTCAGGGGTTCATCGCCAGGAAGACGAACGCCGCGAGCAGCATGAGGTGCACGCCGCCCTGCAGGCGCGTCGCCCGCCCCGGGACCACCGTGAGCGCCGCGACGAACATGGTGAGCACCAGCAGCACGATCTGGGTGCCCTCCAGCCCGAGCACCAGGTCCCCCTCGATCCAGCGTGAGGCGATCGCGATGGCCGGGATGGTGAGGCCGATGCTCGCCATCGCGGAGCCGAACGCCAGGTTCAGGCTGGTCTGCATCCGGTCGCGCAGGGCCGCCCGCGTCGCGGCCAGGGTCTCCGGCGCGAGGATGAGCAGCGCGATGATCACACCCACGAACGCGTTCGGGAGGCCGGCGTCCATGACGGCGGACTCCACCGACGGGGACACGACCTTCGCGAGCCCCACCACCGCCACCAGTGACGCGAGCAGCAGCCCCGCGCTGATCCACGCGGCGCGCACCGACGGCGGCTCGGCGTGGGCGTCCTCCTCCAGGATCCGCCCCTCGGGGGTGACCGGCAGGAAGAAGTCCCGGTGCTTGCCGGCCTGCGTCGCCACGAACAGCCCGTACAGGGCGAGCGACGCGACGGCGGCGAACACCAGCTGCGCGGCCGAGAACACCGGGCCGTCGGCGCTGGTCGTGTAGGCGGGCAGCACGAGGCACGTCGCCGCGAGCGTCGCGACGGTGGCGAGCGCCGACCCGGCGCCCTCCGCGTTGAAGTGCGTGAGGCCGTAGCGCACCGCCCCCACCAGCAGGGCGAGGCCGACGATGCCGTTGCAGGTGATCATCACGGCGGCGAACACCGTGTCGCGCGCGAGGGCGTTCGCCTCCTCGCCGCCGGACACCATGAGCGCGACGATGAGCCCCACCTCGATCACCGTCACCGCCACGGCGAGGACGATGGAGCCGTAGGGCTCGCCGACGCGATGGGCGACGACCTCGGCGTGGTGCACCGCCGCCAGCACCGCGACGGCGAGGACGACGCCGACCGCCGCCACCACCGCCACGGGCAGGTCCCGTCCCCACGCCGTGGCCAGCGCGAACAGCGCCAGCACGGGGACGAGCGTGGTCCAGTCGGGGATGCGGCGCGCCACGGGGGTCCGTGGGCCGCCAGGGGCGTGGGCCGCCCCGGTCAGGCGGTTTGCGCGGCGGTCTCGCCGCAGGTCCGCGCCGCGGTACGCATGAGCAGACCCACCAGTACCTCCAGCTCGTCGTCGTCGAGCTGCGACCACAGCTCCTCGAGTCGATGTACCCGGCCGGGCAGCGCGCGACTCGCGACCGCGGCCCCCTCCGGGGTGAGCTGGGCGTGCACCATGCGCCGGTCGTCCGGGTGCGGGCGCCGTTCCACCAGGCCCTGGCGCTCCAGGCCGTCCACGAGCTTGGTGATGTTCGGGCGGGTCACGCCGAGCCGGTCGCCCAGCGCGAACAGGCATGCGCGGCGGCCGGAGCAGCAGGACAGCACCTCCAGCACCTCCAGCTTGGCGTCGGAGATGCCGAACCCCGCGGCGTGTCGATCCAGGTCACGCTCCACCGACGACGCCATGGCGAGCACCGCCTCCGCGGCCATCCGCGCGAGACTCGAACGATGCTCGGCCGGAGTGGTGGTTTCCGGGTTCACGATCCGGAATCTAGCAGCGCACCCGGGGCGCGGCCCGCATCGTGAGACGGATCAGGTGCTGTTGCGGGCCTTCGCGACCGCGTCCCGTCCGTGGTCGTCCGGGAGGCCCATGGCGCGGTTGATCGCGGTGAGCGGGTCGAGGCCGCCGGCGGGGGGGCCGCCGGCCGGCGGCACGACCGCACGCGACCGTTCGATGCTGAGGGCCCACGCCTCGTTGAGGACCGGCCAGCGGCCCAGCACCTCGTCGTGGCGCAGCTGCCGGGTGCGGCCGGCCGGCTGTCGCGGCGACCCCGTCGCGATCACATCCATCCCTCTCGTCGCACGCCGCACAATGTACCGCCTCACCACTTCCGTGAGCCGCGGCGCGCCAGCGGGTACGCTGAACCCATGGAATCCCAGACCGACGCCAAGCGCGCGATGCGCGAGCTCATCGACGAGGTCCAGAAGGTCGCCGAGCAGGCGGGCAAGCTCGCCCGGCAGGCGGCCGTGGACATGGGTCAGCTGTGGAGGCCGGGCTCCGCGAA
Source organism: Thermoleophilia bacterium (assembly GCA_020848615.1). Classification (GTDB taxonomy): domain Bacteria; phylum Actinomycetota; class Thermoleophilia; order Miltoncostaeales; family Miltoncostaeaceae. Next base: position 21,126 of record JADLHW010000022.1, on the reverse strand, counting down.
GCCCGCGCAGTCCCCGGCCGACACGATCCGCGAGCTCGCGAAGCTGCGCGACGAGGGCCACATCACCGAGGACGAGTTCCAGACCAAGAAGCGCGAGTTGCTGGAGAGGATCTGAATGAGCGATGACGCCGCCGCGTGGACGGCGCTGGTGGACACCCTGGAGCCGTGGATGTCGCCCGACTGGCTGAAGAACGCCCGTGAGCACGGCGGCACGCATCCGTGGATGCGCCTCGTGCTCGTGGTCGACGCCCATGACCGGCTGTGCAAGCCGGACGCCACCGAGAAGATCGCGATGACCATGTCGGATCTGGCGGACGGGCACGACACGGGGCAGGCCGCCGGCTGGCGGGCCATCGCCGAGCACGCCCGCGACGAGCGCATCGACGTCATCGCGAACCTCGTGGACAACGCGCCGCCGCTGCTCACGCCGGATCTCATGGAGTTCTTCGAGCGCTCCGTGGAGCCCTCCGCCCACATCCGCCCGTGACGCCCGGGGGCCACCCCGCCGACGCGGACCGCGAACGGCGGGCCGTCCCCGTGCTGGCCGCCGCGCTGCGGGCCCTGCGGCACGCCGACGGCGCCGCCCTGGCGGCGCTGCTGCGCGACGACGCGGCCTGGCTCGCCCCGGACGGCCGGTTCGACGGCCCCGCCGCCGCCGCGACCCACGCCCGGGCGGTCGCGATCGCCGGCCGGGAATGGGCCGACCCGCAGATCAAGGGCGCCCACGCCGTGCTGCGCTGGATCGACGCCGACGGCGGCGGGCGCGGCGCGCTGGTGGTCGAGGTGCGCGGGGAGCACCTGGTCCTGGTGTGCGAGACCCCGTGAACGAGCGTCTCGCGGCCCTCAACCTCGCCGCCCGGGAGGCCCTGCCGGGACTGCTGGGCGTGGAGGTGCTGGAGGCCGACGGCCCCACGGTGCGCGCCACCATGGAGGTCCACGCCGGGCTCATGGCGCCGAACGGCTACCTCCACGCCGCCAGCGTCGTGGCCCTCGCCGACACGGCCTGCGGGTACGGGTGCTGGCTGGGGCTGCCGGAGGACGGCCCCGGCTTCACCACCCTGGAGCTGAAGGCCAACTTCCTGGGGACCGCCAAGGACGGCGTGCTCACCTGCAATGCGACCCGCGTGCACGGCGGCCGCACCACCGAGGTGTGGGACGCGGAGATCCTCGACTCGGAGGGGCGGCGCATCGCGCTGTTCCGTTGCACGCAGATGATCCTCCAGAAGAGGATCTAGCCGTGGGACGACACATGCCGGAGGCCGAATGGCGGGAGTTCCTGAGCGCGGGCACGCGCACGGGCAAGCTCGCCGTGGTGCGCAGGGACGGCTCCCCGCTGGTGGTGCCCGTGTGGTTCGTGGTCGACGACGACGGGTCGCCGGTGTTCACCACCGGAGCCGACACCGTGAAGGGCCGGGCGATCGTCCGCGACCCGCGCGTGTCGATCTGCGTGGACCGCGAGACGCCGCCGTTCGACTTCGTGCGCGTGGACGGCGTCGCCGAGGTGAGCGAGGACCCCGGGGCGCTGGTGGAGTGGGCCACGCGCATCGCCGCGCGGTACATGGGCGCGGAGCTGGCGGAGTCCTACGGCCGCCGCAACGGCGTCCCCGGGGAGCTGCTGGTGCGGGTGCGCCCAACCCGGGTGGTCGCGGAGGCGGGCATCGCCGACTGATCCCCGGAGGCCGTCAGGCCGTCGACGGGGCCTCCGCGAGCGCGATCGCGTTGCCGTCGGGATCCGGGACCTTCGCGTGGCGCACGCCGTCGGCGCGGGCCTCCACCGGCTCGTGGCCGATCCCCCGGCGATGAGGTGGGTGATGGCGGCCATCACGCGCTCAGACGGTCGCGCGCCCCGATTCATGGGATGTGCGGGTCAGGCCGCCACCGCGGCCATCCCCCACAGGAGCGCGCTGCCCGAGGTGGCGCCCCATGCGCGCAGGGCCTGGGCGCGGCGGGCGGCGAGCGGCGCGGCACCGGCGCGGATGGCGGCCAGCACCAGCGCCGCGGCCTCCGGCAGCTCCCCCCGCTCGGCGCACCGCAGGTAGGCGAGGCTCACCGGGGAGGTCCGGGGCGCGGCGGCCTCCGCCACCGCGACCGGATCCCCGCGGGCGTGGCGCCACCCCGCGAACCCGCACAGCACGTCGTCGCCGGCCGGGGTGAGGCCCTCGCCCCGGCCCGCCAGCCGCGCGATGCCGGCGTCCAGGTCGCCGGCGGCCAGCGCGTCCAGGCCGGGACGCAGCGCGGCGTCCGGCACGGGCACCGTCGACACCGCGGCGCGCAGGGCGCCCCGCCAGCCGTCGCGCAGCGGCCCTGGCGCGCGGCCGTCCCATGCGGGCACCCCGGCCACCTCGATCGCGTCGCCGCCCACCACCAGTCGCCCGCCGTCCACACGGGCCGGCGTGCCCTCCGCCCAGCCGGGCGCGCCGATGCCCGCCACCAGGAGGGTGAGGGGCCCCACCGGCGCCCGGTGCGGCACGACCATCACCATCTCGTCGCCCAGCCGCACGTACGCGCCGCGCCGCAGCGGCACCTCGACGGCACCCGCCCGGTCGCCGGTGAGGGCCCGGCGCGCGGCCGGGCCCGCCAGGACCGCGCGCATGCTCAGGCCGCGTCCAGGGCGTCCGCCAGGCCCGCGACGGCCTCCACGACCGGCGGCACCGGCTGGTGCGCGATGCCCGCCCCGATCTGCCCGGCGCCGGTGCGGTTGTGCAGCACCCCGGTGGTGATCTGCGGCGTGATGCCGAGCTCCGCCACCAGGCGCGCGTCGATGCCGACCGGGGTGCCCACCCCGTCCAGGGCGGCGAGCGTGAACCGCTGCGACCGGGCCACGCAGATCTCCGCCATCTCGCGCACCCGGGCGGCCGTGTCGGCGGCGGTGCCGCCGAAGAACGACGCCACCGTGGGGGCCGCGGCCACCGCCATGCCGCCCAGGCCGATGGTCTCGATGACCGCCGAGTCGCCGATGTCCAGGGCCGCGTCGGCCTCCGTGAAGCCCTCCCGCAGGAGGGCGTCCTGCACCGGGGCGGCGGGGCCGGTGAACCACCGGCCGGGAAGGCCGGCCAGCTGCACCCCCACGTCGGTGCCGTTGCGGGAGATGAGCGACACCACGCTGCTGCCCGCCACCGTCTGGCCTGCCAGCGACGCGCACTTGGCGGCGGCCATCGTGAGCGTGAGGAAGAAGTGGTGGTTCCCGGCGATGAACGCGGCGGTCTGCTCGCCGCCCAGCGCCGCGAACCCCGGCAGCAGGTGCCGGATGAGCAGGTTGCCGGTGCCCTGGCTGCGCATGTGCAGCTCGTCGCCCATGTTCAGGCCCTGGGCGGCGAGGCCGAACACGTCCACCGGTCCGCAGCGCGCGATGAGCCGGTCCAGCAACGGCCCCGCGGAGTCACGGAAGAAGCGCAGCCGCTCGACCGCGGCGTCGCCGCCCACCCCGAACCACAGGGTGTCGCCCGGTCCCTCGTTCAGGGTCGAGCACGCGCGCACCCCCAGGTCCGCGTCCTCCGCGAGCCACACCGCCATCGACGGGGAGCACACCCCGGTCATCGGTCCCACGTGGCCGTGCTCGTTGCCGCTTCCCAGCTCCACATCGCCGTTGTCCAGCAACCGGTACGCGGCCTCCCGGTCCGGTGCCCAGTCCTCGAACACCACCGCGGCGGCCATCGCGCGGCGCTGTGGGTCGCACACCCGGTCCCAGGTGATGGGCGGCCCGGAGTGCAGCAGGCGGCGGGGGCCCTCGGCGAGCCACGGCAGCTCACCGGCCGCGGGGCGCACGCCGACGGCCATCGGCCGGCACGCCTCGATCCGGGACACCGCCTCGGCGTTCGCCGCGGCCACGCGGTCACCGTGCCGGCCCCACAGGCGCTCCAGCACGGCCAGCACCGCCGGGTCGCCGTCGGCGGGGGGCCGCCAGTCCACCTGCGCGGCGGGGGCGCCCTGCTCGCGCACCGCGTCGGCGAAGCCCTCCAGGCCCATGTTGATCACCGACACCCGCTCGAAGGCCTCAGCCATCCGCCGTGCTCCCGCATCCGGTGGTTTCATGTGCCGCCATGGCACACCTCGAGGAACTCGCGGCCCTGGTTCGCGACAGCCCCGCGCTGCGCGACAAGCGCGACCTGTCGGCCGTGCGCCGCCTGCCCGCGGCCGCCGCCGACGGGGACGACGGGGCGCTGGTGCGCCACGGCGACGGGTGGCTCGTGCTGTGCGCCGAGGCCATCGCACCGCGGTTCTGCGAGCTGGACCCCTTCGGCGCCGGCGCCGCCTGCGTGGCCACGAACGTCGCCGACGTGCGGGCGATGGGCGGCACGCCGCTGGCCCTGGTGGACACCGTGGTGAGCCCCGACCGGGCGCACGCCGAGCGCGTGCTGGACGGCATCGCCTGGGCGTCGGACCTGTTCGGCGTGCCCGCGGTGGGCGGCCACCTCACCATCGGGGCGGCGCCCGCCGTGTCGGCGGCCATCACCGGGGTCGCGCGCACGCCGCTGCGGGCGTCGGCCGCCCGCCCGGGGGACGTCCTGCTCGCCGCGTTCTGCCTGCGGGGCGAGTACCGCGCCGCCGGCCCGTACTTCTCGTCGCTGCGCACCCGCGACCCGGGGCTGCTGGCATCCGACGGCGACCCCATCGTCTCGGCCGCCGAGGCCGGACTGGTCCACGCCGCCCGCGACGTGTCGATGCCGGGGGTCGCGGGCTCGCTGCTCCAGATGATCGAGCTGGCCGGGTGCGGCGCCACCCTCGACCTGGACCACCTGCCACGGCCGGAGGGCGTCGGGCTGGAGCGATGGCTGCGGACGGTCCCGAGCGTCGGGTTCGTGTTCGCCGCCCCGCCCGGGCACGCCGCGGAGGCGTGCTCCCTGTTCACCCCGCGCGGACTGGCGTGCGCCGTGTGCGGCACGTTCGACGACGGGCATGCGCTGCGGCTCGCCGCCGGCGGGGCCGTCGCCGCGGTGTGGGACCTCGCCGAGGAGCCCCTCACGGGCCTGGGCTGAGCGGGATGTCCATCGGCTGGTGCGGGACGCCGTGGAACACCACGAGGTCGCCGCACGGCGACCAGCCGAGGGCGTGGAAGAACCGGACGTTGGGCATCTGGATGAGCGCGTCCATGCGCGTGCCGCCGCACCGCCCCGCCGTGGCGACCGCGAACCGCACCAGCCGCGCGCCCAGCGTCCCGCGCCGCCGGTGATCGACGAGCGCCGCCAGCCGGTCGCCGCGCCAGGTGCCCGCCGCGTCGGTGCGGTACAGGCGGACGGCTCCCACCACCAGGTCGTCGGTGGCGGCGACGGCGTGCAGGGTCCCCGGCTCGAAGTCGCGGTCGTCGACGTCCGAGCCGGAGAAGATGGCCTGCTCCTCCACGAACACGGCATGGCGCACCGTGAAATGCCCGTCCACGTCCCAGTGGGACGTCGCGAGGCGCACGGCGGCCCTACCGGTTGTCGTCCAGCTGCCGGGCGATCTCACGTACCTGCTCCTTCCGGAACAGCCGCTCCCACGCCGACAGCCCGGAGCACGCCTGGCAGCGCGCGCACCCGGCCTTGGCGTCCATGTGGTCCATCCCCGCCTCGGCGAGCATCTCCGAGACGCTGCGGTAGATCGACGCGACGTAGTCCGCGTCCGGCGGCGTCGCGTCCTCCAGCAGCGTCCCCGCCACCGGCTTGAGCGGCACCACGAAGGGGTAGACGCCCATCGCGATCGCCCGCCGGCAGCCCTCCTCGATGAGCTCCGGCCGTTCGCCCATCCCCAGGATCACGTAGGTGGTGACGCTCCCGCGGCCGAACACCTCCACGGCCCGCTCCCACGTGCGGAAGTACCCCTCCACGCCCAGGGCCGCCTTGCCCGGGGCGATGCGGGCGAGCACCTCCGGGTCGAAGGTCTCCATGTGGATGCCCACCGCGTCGACCCCGGCGCGGCGGACCTCCTCCAGCACCGACAGGTCGTCCGGCGGCTCGAACTGCACCTGCACCGGCAGCCCGCAGGCGTCCTTGATCGCCGCGGCGCACCTGCTGATGTACAGCGCCCCGCGATCCGTGCGGTTCACCGAGCCGGTGGTGAGCGTGACGTCCACCGCCCCGTCGTGCTCCTTCGCGGCGGCCGCGACCTCGGCCAGCTGCTCCGGGGTCTTCACGGGGATCGTCCGCTCCCCGCGGGTGAGCTCGATCCCGCAGAAGTGGCACTGCTCGTGGGTGCCCCAGTAGATGCATCGCTGCACCACCGTCGACGCGATCGAATCCAGGTGCAGGAGGGCGATCTTCCAGTACGGGATCCCGTCCTTGGTGACCATGTCGTAGATCTTCGGCCGGGGCGGCAGCACCGCCGGACCCACCAGATCGTCACCGAGCCACAGCTCGCCGCCCGCGTCGGTGATGCGGAGCGTGTAGGGGGAGCGGGCCGCCAGGTCGTGCAGCGGCACCGTGAGGGGCAGGCCCCGGATCCACATGAACCCGAGGTCCGACGGGCCGGCGCCTCCGCGCCGGCCCTGGAGCTCGGTGGGGTTGGTGCGCGCGTCGTCGACGCGCACCCCCAGCGACTGGAGTTCGACCAGCAGCCGCCGGTCGTCGAGGGCGAGGGTGGACATGGGACTAGCCCTTACCCTCGAACAGCTCTTCGTAGTTGCGCCAGAACACGCGGTCCTTCAGCTCCTGGCTGATGTCGCGGATGCCGTTGAGCTTCCAGTACTCGCTGTCGAAGTCCGACCACGGCTCGTCGGACCCGAAGAAGATCCGGTCGCCGCCCACGCCGGTGCGCTCGACCTCGGTGAGGAGCCAACGGGCGCCGAAGCCCACCGCCCACGAGGTGTCGGTGTAGACCTTGTAGCCCTGCTCCACCCACTTCAGGAACTTCGGGACCAGCTTGATGTGGCCCGACACGCCGCCGCCGAAGTGCACCAGGTAGATCTTCACCCGCTTGCCGTACTCCTCCACCATCGGGATGAAGTTGTTGATGTCGGAGGCGCCGCCCGGGCTGGTGTGGAAGTGGAAGATGAGGTCGTGCTTCTCCGCGGCGTCGAAGCACTCGTCGGCGATCGCCTTGGTCTCCGCGTCCCACGTGTTGGGGTCGGGGTTCCCGCCCAGCAGGAACGTGGTCTTCAGCCCCACCACGCGCTTCTCGCCGGCGTGCTGCAGCGCCTTGCGCGTGAGCTCGGCGTTGCGCGGCAGGAACGACACCCACAGGGCGCCGAGGATGCGGTCGTTCTTGTTGGCGGCCTCCAGGACCACCTCGTTCAGGTCGAACGACAGCTCGTGGATGGGCACGCCGTAGTTCGACATCACCAGGGCCCGCTCCACCTTGAAGCGGTCCATGTGGTTCTTCACGAAGTCGTCGACGTTCCGGTAGTCGTACACCGTCGGCTTCACGGGGTGCTCGAGGTCGTAGAACTTCCACGGCGGGATCTCGCCGATGTGGCAGTGCGCGTCGATGATCTTCTTGGGGTGCGTCGTCATGTCGGTCTCCCGAAAGTGATGCGAGCCTGGTCGATGCGGACCCTCCACTCCTCCTCGGTGTCGCATCGCATGCTCGGCATGAGAGGGGGCCGGTCCAGGATCCAAGCGCCGTTCTCCGGGTCGAGCTGCACCACCTCGAGGGAGTACTCGGGACGTGGCCTGTCGAGGTCGACCTTGCTGGAGGCGTGGATCGCGTGGCCCGTGCGCACGTGCATCTCGAGCCTGTGCGAGCCGAACGGGGTGACGTCCTCGAAGAGGACGACCCACTCGGCCTGATCACGGCGGGCCTGCTCGAGCCGCTCACGGGCGATGTCCTTCGCCTGCTCGCGGGTGATGTCGCGGTGCCGCTGGCAGAACGCCGCGTCGCGGACCGCGTCCTTGTCCATGAGCACGCCCATGGACGGCTGCTTGGCGGCGATCACCTCGGCCGCGATGCCGCGGCGCTCCTCCCAGGCGATCACCAGGTCGTCCTCGGTGCGCACGTCGCCGAGCTCGTCGACGACCGCGCGCACCATGACGAGGTACTGCTCGTAGAGCGCGGCGTTCACCATCACGGCCGGGTAGACGCGCGCCTCCGCGCGCCTCCAGGTCGCGACGGCGTCGTCGCGCTCGACGGGCATCGGGCGGACCCCGGTCAGACGGTCCAGGTGTTCAGCTGGAAGGCCTTCTCGCGCCATGCGGTGAGCGCGCAGTCCAGGACGTCCAGCGGGTGGAACGGCTTCACGCCGTCCATCAGCAGGTCCTCCGGGAAACCGTAGAGGGCACCGGAGGCGAAGCGGCAGGCGTAGACGGTGCCGCCCTCGTCCATGAACGTCTGGAGCTGGCGGTTGATCGCCATGTGCCCCGGGAAGGCCTCGTCGCCCACCTTCGGGAAGCCGCGGGTGCCGGAGGCCATGAGCACGCCGGGTCCGTACAGCACCAGGTGCGCCTTGAAGCCCTTGCGGAGGACCCGGGTGGTGGTGAGCAGGTTCACCAGACCGACGGACCCCTCGTAGGGGACGGTGTGCATGAAGGTGTAGGCCGTCTCGCCGGGCTCGGCCTTGATGTCCGGGAAGACCTTCTCCGCGACGTTGAAGAGCTCCGTACCGGGGGCCTTCGCCGCTGCGAGGTTCTCATTTACCGCCACCGCAACCTCCCTGAAGGGGCGTGTGTCGGCGACTCGAAGGGCTCGGTCGGTCGCCGCGATCCGTGTCGGATCGTGAATGCAGGTCTACTCGCCACCCGCATCCGGCGTCAAGCGGGATGGCCCTTGAATGCGATGGGGAGCCGCATCCGGGGCGTTCGCCCCCGGGTTGCCCCTCATGCACTGCAGGAAACGCGGTGGCTACGCTGGTCCGCAAACGCGGGACGGCGCCCGGGGGATCCGGGACATGCGGGCGGTTGCCTCCGCGTGTCATGCAGTGCACACTCCGTTTCCGGAGGTTGATGAATGGGGACCACGACCGACTTCACCACGGCCATCCAGGAGACCGTCTCCGAGATCGGCCCGAAACTCGCGAAGGCCCGCGCCGAACGGGGCTGGTCGCTGCAGCAGCTCGCCGCCCGCGCCGGCCTGTCGGCCGCCGCCGTGCACAAGATCGAGAAGGGCGGCATCACGCCCACCATCGCGACGCTCATGAAGCTCGCGGCCGCCCTGGGCAAGACGGTGAGCTACTTCATCGAGGAGTCCGATCCCCTGCGCCCGGTCACCGTGGTGCGCGCCGACCAGCGGGCGACGCTGTACACCAGCAAGCAGGGCCTCACGCTCGCGAACATCTCCGGCCGGTACGGGCCGTTCTTCGTGGCGGGCGCGGAGGCGACGATGGAGCCGGGCGCCGACTCCGGGCCGGAGCCCATGGTCCACCCCGGCGAGGAGCTCGTGCTCGTCGTGGAGGGGGAGATGACCTTCGTCATCGACGACGAGACCTACGAGCTCGTGGAGGGTGACTCCATCCACTTCCGCACCACCTGCCGGCACTCGTGGGCGAACCCGGGCGACGCCCCGGCGCGGGCCATCTGGCTCGCCATCCGTGGGTCGTAGCCGGGCCAGCGGGATGCGCATCCTCGTCGCCCTGGGCGGCAACGCCCTCGCGCGCGAGGGCCAGCGCGGCACCTGGCAGGAACAGCTCGACAACGCCCGCACCGTGGCCCGCGCGGTCGCGGACCTCCACGCCCGCGGCCACGAGGTCATCGTGACGCACGGCAACGGGCCGCAGGTGGGGTCGCTCGCCATCCAGCAGCGCGGGTCGATGCGGGAGGTGCCTGCGCTCCCCCTCGATGCCCTGGTGGCGATGACCCAGGGGCTGCTGGGCTACCTCTTCCAGCAGGCCATCGCGGAGGTCGCGCCGCACGTCCCCACCGCGGCGATCGTCACCCGGGTGCGGGTCGACCCCGCCGACCCGGCGTTCGCGAACCCCGCGAAGCCCATCGGCCCGTACTACGGCGAGGCGGAGGCCCTGAAGCGCGCCCACGCCGACGGCTGGACCGTGGGGCCCGACAGCGGCCGCGGCTGGCGGCGCCTCGTCCCCAGCCCCCGCCCCCTCGAGATCCTGGAGTGCGATCGCATCCGGATGCTCGCCGACCGCGGCACCCTCGTCATCGCCGGCGGGGGCGGTGGCGTCCCCGTGGCGGCCAATGGCGCTCCCCGCGGCGTGGAGGCCGTCATCGACAAGGACCGCACGTCCCTCGTCCTCGCCGACGCCGCCGGCTGCGACACCCTCCTCATGGTCACGGGCGTCGACCGCGTGGCCCTGGACTTCGGCACCCGCTGGCAGCGAGAGCTCGCCCGCCTCACCGTCGCCCAAGCCGTCCGCCACCTCCGCGAGGGGGAGTTCCCCCCCGGCTCCATGGGCCCCAAGGTCGAGGCGGGCGCCGCGTTCGCCCGGGACGGGAAGCGGGCCATCATCACCAGCCCCGAACGCATCGCCGAGGCCATCGCGGGGAACTCGGGAACATGGATCGTCCCCGACACCGAGGGCCCCTCGGCGTTGGCATGGGCGGCATAGATGGCCTGGCCGGCCCGGCAAACCGTTGCCCATGCGCGCGTTTGGGGGGTTTGGCCCCTGGAACCACGCCTTACGGCTGCCTGGAACTGAGTTGAGGTCGCCATCCATGGCTCCCGACGTCCGACCCTCGCCGTCCACAAGGGCTGCCCTGCCCCTGCCGGGGTCAGCGTCCTCACGGGTACAGACAGGCGTCTCCTGCGGATCGACTCGCCGACGGATCGTGATCCGGGATTGTTGTCGCGTGGGCCTTTCATCGCCTGGTCGGCCCGGCAGACCGTTGCCCATGCGCGCGTCTGGGGGGTTTGGTCCGTGGAACCACGCCTTGCGGCTGCCTGGAACGGATCGACTCGCTGACGTGATGCGGTCCGGAAAAACGTTGCTCTAACGGAGGGATCCCATGGGTTGGCAGACGCGGGTGATTCGGGGGCGGTACGCCGACTCCATGCGGCTCATGGGGATCGCCAAGGGGATCCGGGCGACCGACGGGGTTGATGGCGCCGAGGTCGCGATGGGGACCCCCGCCAACCTGGAGGCGCTCTCCGGGATGGGGGTGTCGGTGGATGCCGCACCCGGTGACGTGGTGATCGCCGTCAACGCGGCGGTCGACGCCGTCGGGGCCGCCGCGCTCGACACCGCCGAGCAGGGGCTCGTCGCCCTGGAGTCCGGGGGCGGCGGGTCCGTCGAGGTCGCGCCCGCCCGGACGCTGGTGTCCGCCGCCGCGGGACAGCCCGGCAGCAACGTGGCGCTCGTGTCGGTCCCCGGCGAGTACGCGACCCTGGAGGCGCACCGGGCGCTCACCTCCGGGATGCACGTGTTCCTGTTCAGCGACCACGTGTCCGTGCCGGACGAGGTGGAGCTGAAGCAGCGGGGCGAGGCGAAGGACCTGCTGGTGATGGGCCCCGGGTGCGGCACCGCGATGCTCGGCGGCGTGGGCCTGGGGTTCATGAACGTCGTGCGGCGCGGGCCCGTCGGGATCGTCGCCGCCGCGGGGACGGGGGCGCAGGAGGCCGCGTGCCTGCTGGAGGCCGCCGGCACGGGGGTGTCGCAGATCATCGGCGTGGGCGGGCGGGACCTGTCCGCCGACGTCGGCGGGATCATGTTCCGCCAGGGCATGCGGATGCTCACCGGCGACCCGCAGACCGAGACGCTGCTGCTGGTGAGCAAGCCGCCGTCGCCCGAGGTGGTGCAGACCCTCGGGGAGGCCGTGCCGCCCGGCGTGCGGGTGGTCGCCGCGTTCGTGGGCTGGGAGGGCGGCCCCGCGCCGTTCGAGGTGCACGCCACCCTCGAGGAGGGCGCGTACGCCGCCGCCGGTGCCGCCCCCCCGGCGCAGCCGGCCATGCCCGCCACGCCGCCGTGGACCGCCGCGCGCGGGAAGCACCTCCTGGCGCTGTACTCCGGGGGGTCCCTCGCGCACGAGGCGCTCACCATCCTGGAGCCCCGCATCGCGGTCGCCGGGAACGTGACCCACCACCCCGCCCCGGCGGGCGGCCACACGGTGCTGGACCTGGGGGAGGAGGAGTACACCCGCGGCCGGCCGCACCCCATGGTGGATCTCACGGTGCGCCTCGACATGCTCGCCGACGCCGAGCGGGACCCGGCGCTGGGCTGCGTGCTGCTCGACGTGGTGCTGGGGCACGGGTCGCACCCCGACCCCGCGTCGGAGCTCGCCCCCGCCCTCGGGCGCCTCGCGGAACGGGTCGCCGTGGTCGCCCACGTGTGCGGCACCGCGGGCGACCCGCAGGACGCCGCGCGCCAGGAGGCTGCGCTGCGGGACGCCGGCGTCGTCGTGACGGCCTCCAACGCTGCCGCCGCCCGCCTGGCGCTGCGCGCCGTGCTGGGGGTCTGACGCGATGCGCATCATGGTCCTCACGTACTCGGTGCGGCCGCGGGGCGGGGTGGTGCACGCCATCGCCGTCGCCGAGGCCCTCGCGGACCGCGGTCACGACGTGCAGCTGGTCGCGCTCGCCCGCACCGGGGAGTCCCTGTTCCGCCGGACGCCGGTGCCGGTGCGGCTCATCCGGCACGACCCCGTCGCCGAGGATTTCGACGACCGCATCCACGGGATGATGGCCGCGTACCGCGACGGGCTCCGCGAGATCGTGCTGGCCGAGGGCGCGCCGGACATCGCCCACAGCGAGGACTGCCTGTCCGCGAACGCCGCCCTGGCGCTGCGGGACGAGGGCGTCCTGCCGCACGTCGTGCGCACGGTGCACCACGTCGACGACTTCACGAGCCCGTCGCTGGTGGCGTGCCAGGACCGGTCCATCCTCGATCCCGACCTGGTGGTGTGCGTGTCCGCCCCGTGGGTGGAGCGGCTGCGGGAGGAGTTCGGCGTCGCCGCGGGGCTGGTGGCCAACGGCGTCGACACGGCACGCTTCACGCCCGCCCCGGACGACGCCGCCCGCCGCGACGCGCGGGCCCGTCACGGGCTGTCCGGCCGCTTCACCGTGCTCACCGTGGGCGGCATCGAACCGCGCAAGGGATCGCTCACCCTCCTGGAGGGCTTCGCGCGGTTCCGCGACGCGCACCCCGGCGAGCGGCCGCTGCTGGTGTTCGCCGGCGGCGCCACGCTCTTCGACTACCGGGATGAGCGGACCCGCTTCGACCGGCGCCTGGAGCTGCTGGGCTGCGCCGAGGACGTGCGCATCCTGGGCCCGGTCGCCGACGACGATCTCCTCGACCTGTACCGGGCCGCCGACGTGTTCGCGTTCCCGTCGGTGAAGGAGGGCTTCGGCCTGGCGGCCCTGGAGGCCATGTCCTGCGGCCTGCCGGTGGTGGCGACCGACCTCGAGGTGTTCCGGTCGTTCCTCGAGCACGAGCGCGACGGCCTGCTGGTGCCGGCCGGCGACGCCGGGCGCCTCGCCGACGCGCTGGCGCGGGTCGCCCGCGACCCGGACCTGGCGCGGCGGCTCGCCGCCGCCGGACCCGTCACCGCCCGCGATCACGGCTGGGCGCGCAGCGCCGCCCAGCACGAGGACGCGTACGCGGCGTTCCTGTCACGGCGACCGGTGGAGACCCGCTGATGGGCGTCAAGGCGACCGCGCGACACGTGGAGGGTTGGGCCACGGACGTCGGCATCCGGCAGCACCGCATCCGCGTGGACGAGCCCCCCAGCGAGGGCGGCGGCGACACCGGTCCCATGCCCACCGAGCTGCTGTGCGCGTCGCTGGCGTCGTGCTTCTGCCTGGCGCTGCGGTGGGTCGCGACGAAGCGGGAGATGGAGCTGCCGGGCCTGGAGGTGGAGGTGGAGGCCGAACGGGCGGGCAAGGAACCGCGCTACGGCCGCCTCATCGTGCGGGCGCGCGTGGCGCGGCCGCACGCGGAGTGGGAGCACCTGATGGAACGCGCGGCGCGGGTCTGCTGGGTTTCCAACACCGTGGCGGGCGGCGTCGAGGTCGAGTATGTTGCTACTGAAGTCAACGCGCGTTTCTCAGAGTGAACGGCAGGTTGGAATGGCACTGCAGAACCGTGACGAGCTCCGGACGGTCCTCGGCGACCCCGCGCTGCTCGGCCGCGTGTTCGCCCGCCACGCCTACGGCATGCGCGCCTGGGTCGACCTCTTCTCCGCCCGGGTGGCGGGCACGGAGGACCCGGCCACCAAGGCGCTGCTGGCCACGGTGGTGGGCGACAACGCGAGGCACATGATGATGTTCCGCGAGCGGGCCCTGGCCCACGGCGTGGACCCCGACCGGTACGAGTGCCCGGACGAGGGCGAGGCGATCTACGACCGCATCGACGAGCTGCACACCATGGACGAGCTGGTGGGGTACGCCCTGGGCAGCCTCGACCACTTCGAGCAGCTGCTGTCGGTGTACGCCGACGCCGCGGAGAGCGACGAGGACGCCGCGGTCATCCGCGAGGTCCGTGCCGACACCGAGCGCACCCGCCATCTGCTGGCCGCCCTCGCCGGCCCCGTGGGCGAACGGCTGGCAGCGGAGGCGCACGAGCTGTACCGCGTGCGCGAGCTGGCCGAGACCCCCCGCTATCGCGACCTCGACCGTGTCTGAGGTCGCGCTCCCGACCTTCGCCGACCTCACGCGGGACCTCCCGCGCACATCCCCGCGCGCCTGGCGGTTCGGCGCCCTCCACGTGCTCAACCGGGCCGGCGGCCTCGTCGCCGACGGCCTGCGCATCGGCTACCGCCAGGGCTTCGACAGCGGCGCGTTCATGGACCACGTCTACGCGAACACCCCGTCGGGGACCACGCCGCTGGGCGTCGCCCTCGACCGTCGCCTGCTGTCGCGCCCCACCTGTGAGGCGTTCCGCGACATCCGCGAGCTCGCCCGCATCGCCGTGGCGGAGGCCATCGACGCGCACACCGGCGACGCGCCCGCCGTGGTGGCGGACGTCGCGGCCGGTCCCGCCCCGTACCTGCTGGAGGCCGTGCGCGACCGTCCCGGCACGCGGGCCGTGCTGCGCGACATCGACCCGCGCGCGCTGGACCTGGCGGCGGGCGCCGCGCGGGACCTCGGCGTCGCCGACCGCGTCGACATCGCCCACGGCGACGCGTTCGACGTTGCGGCGCTCGCCGCGCTGGACCCCCGCCCGGACATCGTGCTGGAGCTCGGCCTGTACGGCATCTACCACGACGACGCGCTCATCCGGCGTCACCTGCTGGAGCTGGGCGAGGGCCCCGCGCCGGCGCAGATCGTGTGCAACGTGCAGACCCGCAACGCGGAGATCGAGTACATCGCCCGGGTGTGGCGCAACCGCGAGGGCGGCCCCTGCGTGTGGCGCCTGCGGTCCCACGAGCGCATCCTGGAGTGGGCCGCCGAGGCGGGGTACGCACCGGCCTCGGTGCAGGCGGACCGCCACGGGATCTACCGCGTGATGCGCCTGGTGCGGGGGGACCGCCCGTGACCAGCGTGCTCACCTGGGGTCCGGCGGGGGCGGGCCACGCGCTGGCGTCCGAGCGCCTGCGGCGGCTGCGGCACAGCCCGCACGCGATGTGGAACTACGTGACCTACCGGGACGCCATCGCGATCCTGGGGCTGGACGCCGACGACATCTACCCGGAGGGCGCGACCCGCCTGGACCCGGCCGAGTGGGCCGACCTGGGGTGGCTCACCTGCTTCGCCGGGCCGCCGGAGTCCGCGGTCACCGCGATGCGGGACGCCGTGCGCCCCGAGGCGCTGAACCAGTACACCCCGGACCTCATCGGCCCGCTGCGCGAGGAGGCCGCCGCGTTCCTGGGCGGCGAGCGCGGCGACGACCTGGAGGTCATCGGCACCGCCGGCGCCCAGGAGGGCATCGCCCTCTCGCTCATGGCGACGGTGGACCCCGGGGACGAGGTGCTGGTGAGCGACCCCGGGTACTTCCACGTGCCGTCGGCGGTGATCACCGCGGGCGGCACGCCGGTGGGCGTGCCCATCTCCACCGGCACCGGGTTCCGCCTGGACCCCGACGCCGTGGCGGCGCGTATCTCCCCGCGCACCCGTGCGCTGGTGATGGTGGACCCCATGAACCCGTACGGCACGGTCGCCACCCGCGACGAGATCGAGGCCCTCGCCGCCCTCGCCGACCGCCACGGGTTCCTCGTCGTGCACGACGTCACCCACGGGTGGCTGCGCGTGGACGAGCACAGCGAGCTGCACGTGCTGCCCGTGCAGGGACTCACCCAGAACGCCGTCGCCACGTTCTCGGTGTCGCACTGCTGGGGCATGGCCGGCGCCCGCGTGGGGTTCGTCGCCGGTCCGCCGGAGCTCATGCGCGGGTACCTGCAGCTGAAGGCCTCGCTCACCCGCCTCAACACCAACCTGGTCGCGCAGCGCGCGGCGCGGGCCGCCCTGGCAGACGCCGCGTACCTGGACCACGCCGCCGGTGTGGTGCGCCGCAACCTCGCCCATCTGGAGCGGACCCTCGCCGGCGTGGCGGGCCTGGAGCTCGTCGTGCGGCCGCAGCGCGGCCTGTCGTGCGCGGTCGACGTCTCGGGCGCCGGGGTGTCGGCGCAGGAGCTCATGGTCGCGCTGTTCGCCCGCCGTGTGGCGGTGTACCCGGGCGACGGGCTGGGGGAGGGCTCCGCGGCGAGCATCATCCGCATCAACCTGTCCCGCCCGGACGCGTGGGCGATGGACCACCTGCGCGCCGTCCTGCCGGACGCGGTCGCCGAGGCGGCGTCGGGGCGCTGGCGGGACCCGGTGATCGCCCTGCTGGAGGGCAAGGGCACCTCCCGCGGCCGCCGCATGGCCGCCGCCCTGCGGGAGGGCGCCGCGTCGTGACCGCGGACCTGGTCGCCGCCCACGGCTCCCCGCTGTGGCTCGCCGACGCCGGTGCCGTGCGCGCCGCGTGCCGGGCGGTGGCGCGGGCGTTCGGCGACGCGTGGGACGGGCCGGTCCAGGTCGCCGCCAGCTACAAGACCAACCGCACCACCGCGTTCCTGCGCGCCGCCGACCAGGAGGGCGCCCTGGCGGAGGTGGTGTGCGAGGCCGAGTACCTCCTGGCCCGCGAGGTCATCGGCGTGCCGGGCGAGCGCGTCATCGTGAACGGCCCCGCCAAGCCCGCGTCGCTGCTGGGGCGGGCGGCGGAGGACGACGCCCTGGTGATCCTCGACGCCGTGGACGAGATCGGCCGGGCGGCCGCCGCCGGTGTCCGCCGCGCCGGCCTGCGCGTCGCGGTGCCCGGGGCGCTCGGCGCCGCAAGCCGGTTCGGGATCCCGGAGGACGAGGTGCCCGCGGCGGCGCGCCGGTGCCGCGACCTGGGCCTGGAGGTCGAGGTGCTGCATACGCACCTGGTGTCCACCGACCTCGACGCGCCGCCGGACGCCTCGCGGCCCCTGGCCGCCGGGGTGCGGGTGCTGTGGCCCCGCCCGCCGGACGACCACGTGGCCGCCGCGGCGATGCTCGCCCGCCTCGCGGGCCGCCTCGCCGCCCAGGGCGTCCCCGTCGGCGGGCTGGACCTGGGCGGCGGCATCCCCGCCCCGCCCGCCGCCGCCGCGCACGCCCGCGCGGTGTGCGACGCGATCCGGGCGGAGGGATTCCGGGGCACCGTGACGGTGGAGCCCGGCCGGGCCCTGTTCGCCGGCGCCGTGGACCTGCTGACGACCGTGGTCGCCGTGAAGCGCATGGCCGACGGCCGGCGCGCGGTGATCTGCGACGCCGGCACGAACCTCCTGCCCGGTGCCCTGTGGGGCTGGCCGTCCATCACCGCGCCCGGCCGCGAGGGGCCCACCGAGCCCGCCCTGGTGAGCGGCCCCCTCTGCCTGAACACCGACGTGCTGCACCCCGCCGCGGCCCTGCCCGCGGACATCGCCGCCGGCGACGTCCTGGCGGCCCGGGGCGTGGGGGCGTACCAGCAGGCCCAGTCCACCCAGTTCGGCGACGTCCGGCCGGCGGTCCTCGTGCGCGACGGGGGACCGTGGGCGGTCGCGCGTCACCGGGAGACCGTCGCGGAGCTCCTCGGCTCCGAGGCCGCGGAGGTCGCCGCATCCGGTTCCGGCTCGCACCGACAGGAGGTTCCATGAGCGAGCGACTCGTCGTCATCGGCGGGGGAGGCGCGGGCATCGCCGCCGCGACGATCGCCAAGCGCGTCGCCCCCGACATGAAGGTCACGCTGTTCACCGAGTTCGAGGACATCGCGTACTCGCCGTGCGGCATCCCGTTCGTGCACGGCCGGGAGATCGAGAAGTTCGAGAACCTGTTCCTGTCGACGGTGGAGCGCTACGTCGAGGACGGCCTCGACATGCGCATGGAGACGACGGTCACCGACCTGGACCTCGACAAGCGCACCGTCAGCTTCAAGGGGCAGACCGAAGGGTTCGACAAGCTGGTGATCGCCACGGGCTTCGTGTGGGAGAAGCCATCCGTACCGGGGGCGAACCTCGACGGCCTGCACTACGTGAAGAACATCCGGCAGGCGATGGAGTTCGACAAGCTCTTGGACGACATGAAGAAGGCCGTCGTGATCGGCGCCACGCCGCTGGGCGTCGAGATGGCCGGCAACCTCGGCCACCGGGGCCTGGAGGTGCATTTCGTGGACGAGGGCCCGTGGGCCCTGCACGAGGTGCTCGACCCGGACGTCGCCCAGCCGGTGCACGAGTCGCTCGAGAAGCGGGGCGTGACGCTGCACTTCGGCACCACCCTCAACGAGTTCCTCGGCGACGGCAACGGACGGGTCCGGGCCGTGTCGACGAGCGCCGGCGAGATCGAGTGCGACGTCGTGATCGTGTGCCTCCACAAGCTCCCCAACAACGACCTGGCCGCGGCGGCCGGGGTGAAGGTGGGCAGCACCGGCGGCATCATGGTGAACGAGCGCATGGAGACCAGCGTGCCGGGCGTGTGGGCGGCCGGCGACGTGATCGAGGTGCCGCACGGGCTCACGCTCATCCCCATCCGCGGGCTCACCGGCTCCCACGCCTACGCGCAGGGCCGCACCGCCGGCGCGAACGCGGCCGGCGAGCATCGCGCCTACGACCCGGTGTGGGTGCCGTGGGGCCTGGTGGGCGGCGACTACACCATCGGCGGCTTCTCCCTGGGCGAGACCCTGGCGACCGCGGTGGGCGTGCCGTACGTGGTGGCCAAGGGCGTGGGCGTGTCGCGCGCCCGGTACTTCCCCGGCGCGACCCGCACCAACGTGAAGCTCCTGGCGGAGCCGGGCACCCTCAAACTCATCGGCGCCCAGATCCACGGCGGCGAGGGCGTGAAGGAGCGCTGCGACTTCCTGGCGTTCACCGCCAAGCGCGGCGCGACCCTGCACGACATCGCCTGGATGGAGAACATCTACTCCCCGCCCATCGGCGCCCTGTTCGAGCCCATGGCGATCGCCGCCCAGAATGGCCTGGCGGAGCTGAAGAAGGCCGGTCAGCTGTGAGCGAGCCGGGTGGCATCAAGCGCCGCTTCCGCGCCACCACCGAGCGGTACCTCACCATCGCCGCGTTCGAGGCGATGCGCGGCAGGTACCCGGATGCGGGGTCCCGGCCCCCGGCCTACCGGCAGAACGCGTTCTGGAGCAGGGTGTTCGTGCCGGTGTACGCGCGCATCCCGTGGAGCGTGAAGCAGAAGGTCATGAAGGCCAGCGGGATGACCGCGCGGGGGTGGACGCCCCCGCCGCGGGAGCCCGGGACGCCCTGGCGGCCCCCGGCCCCCAAGTAGGTGACGCCGTTCAGCGCCCGCCGGTGAGCCGGCGGGCGCCGAACGGGATGAGCAGCAGCGCCGCCACGCCCGCGGCCGCGCCGGCGAAGAACCCCGCCTGCACCAGCCCCGCGTCGCGCAGCGCCGCGGCCACCACCAGCGCCGCGACCAGGGCCATGACCGCCCACATCAGCACGGGCAGGCGGTAGCGCTCCACCAGCAGGCCGCCGCGGAACGCCCCCACCCCGATGCGGTCGGCGTGGCGGCGGGCGATCGCCGCGGCGCGCCACGCCCCGCCCAGGGCGCCCGAGGCGAACAGGGCGAACATCACGAACGCCCCGGCGAGGAACTCGACCACGATCACGGGCTCAGGGTAGGCGCCGCGGTGCGCCGCCGCCCGGCGAGCATCCCGGCGGTCACGCCGGCGGCCACCAGCACCGCGCCCAGGACCCGCACGGGGTTGAGCTCCACGGAGCCGGCGATGCCGCCCAGCGCGGCGGCGCTCACCGGCAGCACCCCGCTGAACAGGCCGGCCCGGTCGGCGCCGATGCGGTGCACCGCCCCGTACCAGCACAGGAACGCGATGGCGGTGACGCCGGCGGTGAGCCACAGCAGCGCCAGCAGCTCGTTGGTCTCGGGGAGCCGCTGCGCGGACGGCCCCTCCACCAGGAGCGCCCACGCCAGCAGGACGGGGACCACCAGCAGCGTGGCCCACTGGGTGATGCCGAGCGCCCCCAGGCGCGGCAGCAACGGCACCGCCAGGAGCGTGAACGCCGCCTCGCACGCCAGCGCCAGCAGGGCGAGCACGACGCCCAGCGCGGCGGGTGCCTCCCCGGTCCACTGCACCAGGGCGGCGCCGGTGGCGACCACCAGGCCGGCGGCCACCACGCCGGCGCGCGGCCGCTGCCCGCGCTGCAGCGGGCCCAGGATCGCGAGCACCACGGGCACGCACCCCACGATCACGCCCATGGAGGCGGGGTCGCTGATCTCCACGCCCTTCACCATGAGCCAGTTGAACACCGCGAGCCCGGTGACGGTGAGGCAGATGAGCGGGACCAGGTCGGCGCGCGTGAGCGGCGGGAGCCGGAACCGCCCGATGACGAGCATCACCAGCGCCGCGAGGGCGTACCGGCCCGCCTGCCCGCCGGCGATGGGGTAGTCGTCCAGCGCGACGGCCGCCGCGAACGAGGACCCCACCAGGGCCTGGGCGGTGAACGCCATGACCCCGGCCGTGGCGGCCGGGCCGCGGAGCCCGCTCAGAGCGTCGTGCCCCGGGGGCCCATGCCGCGCACCCTGGTGGCGGTCACCCGGATGATGAAGCCCTCCGGCGGGTCCGGCATCGGCGGGAACACGGTGCCGGGCCCCACGTACCGCCGGGCCGGTTCCCGCGGCAGCGCCGGCGCGCCGCCCGGGGTGATGCGCGCCTCGCCCTCCACCACCAGGTGGTTCCGCATCCCCATCCGGTGGCCGTCGGCCTCCATGGAGAGCGACACGCGCGGGTCGCGGCGGATGTGGCGCACCCTGTGGTGCGCGAGGTGCCCGGCGGTGAGGACGGCCTTCGCCGTGTCGGGGAGCTGCATGCCGCCATTCAACCTGGCCGCCCCATGCCCGGTCGACCCCACGCGTGGGGGCGGAGCCCTCGACGGGCCGGGG